>CAZCIF010000080.1:0-14389 GCA_964498645.1 uncultured Rhodomicrobium sp.
GCACAGCCGGCCCCAGGAGAAGTGAGACGGGCCGGATTTCACAATGTCCCTAAGCCTGGTTCCAAGCACAGAAAGTACCGACATGACATATCGAATGCCCAAAGAGATGGCTGAGGCGAGCCGCCTCACCAGGATCGGCAAACTTGCCGAGGCGACAGCCCTCATCCAGCGCCTGCTCCAGGGCCAAGGCGTCCCAGAGCAAGCCCAGTCCAGCTCAAACACCATGGCCGGCGCGCCACCGCAGCCCCCGCTCGAGTTCGAGGGGAGTTTGTCCGCTACACCCCGGTCTGGCCTAGCCGAAACCCTGCGGCGCCTGGCCGCAAGGGCTAAGGCGGCCGGTGCCGGCAACAGAGGAGGCGCCGGCCTGCGGCCCGCTCCCGATCCGATCCCCGAGGGGGCCTCTTTCATGACGGCGTCCTACTCCAACGGAGCCGGGACACGTGCCTACAAACTCTACGTTCCCAGCAGCGCCACCGGCCAGCGGCTTCCCCTGATCGTGATGCTGCACGGCTGCACCCAGTCGCCTGATGACTTTGCCGCCGGCACGCGCATGAACGCGCTGGCCGAAGAGCGCACCTGCTTCGTCGCCTATCCTGCGCAGGCCGTCTCCGCCAACCCATCGAAGTGCTGGAACTGGTTCACCCCCGGCAACCAGCAGCGCGGAGCAGGTGAGCCTTCGCTGATCGCAGGCATCACACGCCAGATCATGCGCGACTACCCGGTCGACCCGCAACGCGTTTATGCCGCCGGGCTCTCGGCCGGCGCCGCGGCGGCGGCGATCATGGGGATGACCTACCCCGATCTCTACGCCGCGATTGGCGTGCATTCCGGTCTCGCCTTCGGGGCCGCCAGCGACCTGCCCTCCGCGTTCGCCGCCATGCGGCAGGGCGAACCCGCCGTCGCTGATGTACTTTCCAGCCTCGCCCGCGGGGCTGACAGCGACCTGCTCTCTATGTTCAAGGCCATGCGGCCCGGCGAGCCCGTAGTGTTTGACACGCCTTCCAGCAGCACGGGGGGTGCGGAAGACCGGCGTGCCGTTCCGACGATCGTGTTCCATGGAGATCAGGACACCACGGTCCACGCGCGTAACGGCGATTTGGTCATCGCGCAGTCGAGGGCAACGGCGGCCATGGACCTCTGCACTAGAGTGGAGCGCGGCCGGGCGCCCGGGGGGCATGCTTACAGCCGCACTCTCCACGCCGATGCGAGCGGACAGGCGATCCTTGAGCAGTGGGTTATCCATGGAGCCGGCCATGCCTGGTCGGGCGGCAGCTCCGCCGGGTCCTTCACCGATCCGCGAGGGCCTGACGCCGCGCGGGAGATGCTCCGCTTCTTCCTTGAGCACTCACATCCCGCACCGCGCCCCGATGGCGATGTGACGCACGATGCGGCCGCGGCTCAGCCAGGAAGGCCGGCGCGAAGGCGGAAGAACCTAAAACGATCGTAGCCTGACCCGATGCCAGGTGCTCCTAATCATTGCGATTGGGATGCAGCGGGTCAACCAAGCACGGCGTCGAGCAAAGGCTCGGCGCCCGGAATCGGTAATCTCGATGTAGATAACTCACTCACATGCGGTTCGGCTTTCTTGAACAAACCCTCTCGACCCCGAGCACCTTTTTAGCGCGTCCTCAGGCGCTTCCGCAGCCAGAGGTTAAGCGGCCGGCCGCCTAAAAATCGGGGCAAGACCGAGGTTAACCCGATCCGGAACCGCGATCGCCCGCATCCCCGCCACTCCAGCATTAAACTGTATCTCGTGGATTATCATCAAGACTGTCCCGCTCCGGCATAGCGGGCACCGGCGCCACATGGCTTCCCGCGACTGTGCCGCAGAATACATTCAGGTTTCGCCGATAGCGATATCGAGCCTATTCTTGTCATTGCGGACTCGATCCCAACGGCCCCATGCTAATCAAGGCGCCAAACATGGCAGAAGAAAACCGCTTGCCCCGATTTGCGATTCTCATCGATGCCGACAATACCTCGCCACGCATTGCCGCGGGGCTTTTTGAGGAAGTCGCCAAGTTCGGCGAGGCGAGTGTCCGGCGGATTTATGGAGATTTCTCGGGCCAGCGCTTGAAGTCATGGGCCGAGATCCTCCCAAAATATGCGATCGATCCCTACCAGCAATTCGCCTACACGACTGGGAAGAACGCGTCCGACATCGCGCTCGTGATCGACGCCATGGACCTTTTGCACAGCGGCCGGCTAGACGGGTTCTGTCTCGTCTCTTCGGACAGCGACTTCACCCGCCTTGCATCGCGTCTACGGGAACAGGGCGCAGATGTCTACGGGTTCGGCGAGCAGAAGACCCCCGAGAGCTTCCGGCAGGCGTGCCGCAGGTTCATTTACACCGAGAACCTGCTGCCCGAAGCCCAGGTTGCGGCTCCCGAAGAGGGACCCTCCCCCAAGGCTCTTCAGCCGCCGAGCGCCGCCATTCCCATCTTGAATAAAGCCATCGCGCAGATGGAGACGGAGGACGGCTGGGTGGGCTTGGGCGTGGTGGGGCAGCGTCTCGCGAACATCGCCTCCGACTTTGACCCGCGCACTTACGGCTATCGAAAACTCAGCGACTTGGTACGGAAGACCGGAGCATTCGATCTCGATCAGCCAGAGGGGCGGGCCATGCGGATCAGAGCAAGGCCGGCGCAAGCAGCCAAGGCTGGGCGCTAAGAAGCTGGTGAATGACCGATAGATGGCCGGGCGCTCGCTTGCTGATTTTAAGCTGTTTAGCTGGAGGTGCACCCCTGATCTCCTATAGGGATGAGTTTGCGCGGGAACCAGCCGATCGGCGCGATAGATGATTGAATGCGCTGAGCTGAATAGGGCCACTGTGTGGCGCCGGTAGATGGCAGCTCGAAAGAGCCGGCCCACATCATCGAATAGGCGTTACGGTCGAACCGCTCGCCCAAATGTTCAATTGCGTATTAAGAGCGCTACGATGCTTTGAGGAGATCTTGAATGGACGAGACAACGATCGACGGCGCAGCCATGGGGCGCTTGGCGAAAGCTTTGGTTTTCATCTGCGGGCCGGTTCATCCGGCAACGGTTGCCCTCCAGGCCGCTGCCGAGAGCGGCTCCGAGCGGGACATCAAGAATGCCCGCGCGCGATTTCTGAAATTGAAGCCCGGAGAGCGCAAGGCCGCACTGACCATGCTCGCCGATTGACGCCAGGGCTGAATTTGCCGTTGTGCAGGGCACTCCAGAAACACCGGGCCCCACTTCCGCGGCCGGTGGCTTAGTATGCCTTCACCCCGGCATGACCGCCGGCAAAGGATTTATCCTCCTCCGGTCACCGGCCTAACTCATTACTGAATGGAGATAAAAGGATCGGCTGTGAGAAAGCGAAACATCAAACATTTCCTAACCAAGCCCCGAGGCAGGTTAGAGGATACGGACACCAACATGACATTCTCCATGTCACGAGGAACTGCCGCGCGGTTGAAAGAAATTGCGATCGCTGAAAACACTTCGCTGCAGCAACTCCTTGCTATTGCCGTCTCCGAATGGCTTGCCCGCCATTCGGACCAGTCCGATATCGGAGCCGGCCGAACTGCTTGTAGCAGCTGATCACTTCCTTGAAAGCCAAGCTATGTGAAATCTGCACCGCGATCGGCGTAGCGCGGAGAAACACCGCCTGGGGCTGGTGTCCGGAACCGGATCAAGCTAAGCCCATGCGAGGTGGACCAATATCTCGCTGCCCGGCCACCCGTGCAGCATCTACATGTTCCAGCTCCACCGGGAAGTCTCCTCCGGCTTGATCCGGGCGGTCCGTGGCCGAAGCTGCAAGCGTAAAGTTGAAGATCGGCAATGATGCAGAGAGGAGACCTCAATGACTGTGAATCGGCGGGGGGGTTCCGGCGCTGATCGGCTCGATAACAAATTGATTTCCCCCGTTCCGGCAGCATCTTTTCTACCACCACGGGCTTTGCCACCCTCGACAGGCTGCTTGCCCGGCTCAACGCCCAGAAAAAAGGCCTGCTGGCGGTGCTGAAGCGGCCTGAGATCCCCCTGCACACCAACGGCTCGGAAAACGATATCCGCTGCCAGGTTACGCGGCGCAAAATCTCCGGCGGCACCCGCTCCGATCCGGGGCGCGATAGCCGCGACGCGTTCCTCGGGCCGATGAAAACCTGCGCCAAGCACGCCGTCCGTTTCTGGGATTACCTCGGCAACCGGCTCGGCGTGCCAGAGGCACCGGCCGTACCACGCTTGGCCGAACTCATCCGCCAGAACGCGCCAGCATGATGGCCCGGCGTTTTGCCCCTGTTACGTAACTTTGACTTAAGTTACTGATTTTATTGGTGCCGGCTGAGGGATTTGAACCCCCGACCTTCGGTTTACAAAACCGCTGCACTACCACTGTGCTAAGCCGGCAAACGGGAATAGCGGGTCGCGCGGGCTCTCGCGCTGTGCCGAGTCATAACAAATCCGGGATCTCGAAGCAACATAAGAGACCGGCAGAGCACCGCCCGAGCAAACGCGCCGCGCGCCTATTTCACCTGCCCCGGTTGGCCGTAAAGCCTTTGCACCGCGGCGATATCGGAGGGCTGCAACTCCCGGACGCGCTCATCATAGCGATAGGCCATGATCGCGCCGGAACTGCTGGGATGGTCCAAGCCGATGGCATGGCCGATCTCATGCGTGAAGGTGTAACGCAAATCGTAGACATCAAGATTGCCATCGAAGCCCGCTTTCCACCGCTGCTTCGGGTTCAGGCAAACATAAGACTGCTCGATTTCCCTCACCGGTCCGCTTGCCTGCGTTCCGCTCGATTCTGATGAAGGGTCCGGTCCGGGTTTGCCCAGGGCCTTCGCTACCGGCAGGACCCCATGCCCGCTGCGATAGCTGAGATTCGTGAACGCCCGGCCTTCTGGAAATTCCTGCGCACCAACCACAATATTAGCCTGCCGCGGATCGCTCACCTCCACGAAGGAGATATTGGCGGCTGCCTCCCACGCCGCGAAAGCGGAGCGCAACTCGCGCCTCGCAGCATCCTGCGAGAGGGACGGCGATGCAGCGGCGATGCTGCCAAAAGCATGCATGGCAGAGCAATTGCTGGGGCTGAGAATGCGTTTATCCGGAGGCAGCGAATAGGATCCCGCTAGAACCGCGTAAGTTATGACCGTGCCAGCGCCCGGAACTCGCGAATCCCATTTCAGATAGCGGCCATCCACCTCTAAAAGGCTGCCGCCGGTAGCCCCACCGGCACAGGCAAAATACAACGCAGCAGTCAGCGCGATGGAAAGTCGTGCTTTCATCGTCGGGAAATGTCTCCTTATGCCGCTTCCGGCTGGCCCCCCGTAACAGGCGCCCGGTGCATACCGGCTTTGCGTCCCGCACAGCTCAGGTTAAAGCCGAAAAGCGGCCACCGCAAGCTCGGCTTAAGTCGAAGCAAAGAGCGGGCCAGTTTTGTGGCAAAGGCCCTGCGCGATTGTGCCCCGGCCGGACTGCGGCTTCGCCTTGCGCGAAGCGCACCTCCCGCCTAATGTCGCGCACGCCTTTATTTTATATTTGGAGCAGCCATGCCCACGATCACCATGCCTCCGAAAACGCGCCGGGAAGTCAGAAGAGAAGTTAGAAAACATCTGAGGACGAGTGCCGCCGAGCATCTGAGGATGAATATCGAGTCTGCCGGTGCAGGCTTTCACCATTATCCTGTCAGCGAGACGAGGGCCGAGCATCCCAATGCCGGGCACGGAATAGCTGAGCCGCCGCCGGCGCCGCCTTCATTCGAGCATCCTGTCATGAAGGTGCAGCAGTTCCTGGCGGGCAATTACGTCGAGCCGGGCGATGTGGTGATCATGACCAGGCTGGGAAGCTTCTTCGCGTGGCTCTTGAAAGTATTCAACAATTCCGACTTCGCGCATGCGGCGATGGTCTTCCAAACGCCGGAGCATATGGACGGGATCGAGCAGACATTCCTCATCGAAACCTCGATGGGAGGCGTCGAAATCGTTTCGCTGTCGCAGTTCCTCCTGCCGAAGGAAGTTTATGCCGATACTGGCCTCCCGCCGGATTTTGTCGTGGGCATCAGGCGCTTGGAGAGGCCCTGGGTGGGCGTGCGCCACAGGCGGATCGCGGCAAGCCGCATGCTGCACTTCATCGAGAACGGCGAATATAATTTCCGCCTTCTCGCTGCGCTCGCCTCGCCGCGCACCCGCAGTCTCTATTTCCGCATCGTCAACAGCTTGAAGCGGAGTGCGCCCGCGCTGGGCGAGTTCTTGAAGGGCGGCGGGAATTATGTGCCAACCAAATTCATCTGCTCAGGTTTTGTGCAATATGCCTATGTGAACATGATCGCGGCTGCCGCAAAAAAAGGCATCATGAGCGCCGATCAAGTGGACCGGGCGCTGGAAGATGTGCTTTTCATGCCGAATGCAAGCGCGGCGAGCAAAATCGAGGAACTGCTAGCCTGCACGCCGAAATTCCTTGCCGAGACGGACAAGCTGTCTTGGAAATATCTGATCCATAATGGCGAGGTCTTCCACGTCTCATCGACGGCGGAGGTCCATAGCTTTTTCAAGAAAACCTTGCCGAAGCGAATTCCAGAGGCCATGCCGGCATGACGGAGCACCGCGATCCACTGGGGTTGGCATGTCTGTAAAAGTCCGCTTCGCGCCTAGTCCGACCGGGCGGCTGCATATCGGCAATATCCGCCCGGCGGTTTTCAATTGGCTGTTCGCACGGCGCGAGGGCGGCACATTCCTCCTGCGCTTCGACGATACGGATCTGGAGCGCTCGAAGGAGGAGTTCGTCACGGCTATTCGCAGCGATCTCACCTGGCTCGGGCTTACCTGGGATGAAGAGTTCCGGCAGTCCGCGCGCTTCGCGTTCTATCGGGAGACGGCGGAGAAGCTGAAGAAGGCGGGCCGCCTCTATGCGTGTTACGAGACCGCCGATGAACTGGAGCGGCGGCGCAAGCGGCAGATAGCCCGCGGTCTTCCGCCCGTTTACGATCGCGCGGCTCTGAAACTCACTGACAAAGAGATGCAAGACCTCGATGGGGCCGGCCGCAAGCCTCATTGGCGCTTCTTGCTCGAACAGCGGCCCACGGCATGGGACGATCTGATCCGCGGGCGGCAGGAGATCGATGCGGCCTCCGTCTCCGATCCCGTGCTCATCCGCGAGGACGGCACGCCGCTTTACACTTTCACGAGCGTCACCGACGACGCCGATACGGCGATCACGCACATCATTCGCGGCGAAGACCATGTGACGAATACCGCCGTACAAATTCAGATCTTCGAGGCGCTGGGTGCGCCGGTGCCGCGCTTCGCGCACCACAATCTTCTGACCGGCGCACAGGGCGAAGCGCTCTCCAAGCGGCTCGGCTCTCTATCGATCGGCAGCTTGCGCGAGGAGGGGCTTGAGCCGCTCGCCGTGGTGACGCACGCTTCCTTGATCGGCACATCCGAGGCGCTTCAGCCGCAGGAAAGCCTCGAAGCCTTGGCCCGGCTGTTCAACTTTTCGAAAATATCCCGCGCGCCCGCCCGCTTCGACCCTGACGAGCTGAAAAGTTTGAACGCGAAGCTGCTCCACGGCATGCCCTTCGCGGCCGTGGCTGAAAGGCTTAGCGAAAGAGGCATATCCGGCGGCGAGCCGTTCTGGCTTGCGGTGCGCGCGAATTTGCAGGTCTTCGCCGATGTGGATCAATGGTGGGCCGTTGTGCAAGGCCCGGTGATGCCGGTGATCGAGGATGCCGCCTTCACGGAAAAGGCGCTGTCTCTTCTGCCGCCCGAACCGTGGGATGCGAGTACCTGGCGGGAATGGACCGAAGCCGTGAAGCAAGCGACGGGCGCCAAAGGGCGCGCTCTTTACCATCCGCTGCGGCTGGCGTTGACCGGGCTTGAGCGCGGCCCGGAACTTAAGGACTTACTGCCGCTGATCGGCCACAGCAAGGCTGCCGCCCGGCTTGGCGGCAAGGCAGCTTGAGCTTCGGTGAAATGGCCAGACTCGTTTAGGTCAGCGGCCCGCTTGTTCGAGGCCTATTGCGCGAACGAGCACCGCAAGCCCAGAGCTTGCCTGCGGAAAGGGCGATAAGCGCGTGAACCCTTGCTTTTCATAAAACTGCACCGCGCGCGACTCCGCCCCTGTCACCACATGAATGCCGGGCGAGCGGGCGTCCGCGCAAAGCTGGAGAAATCGCGCGGTGAGTTGCCCGCCGATGCCCTGGCCCTGGTACCCAGGCTTGACGTTGATGTGGAAATGCGAAGGGTAGTCCTTTAGCGCCACGCAAAAGCCGGGTGTGTAATAGGAGATGTCATTGGCGATGATACCGGCGGCAGGCGAAAAACTATCGACGCAGCCGGCGAGATAACCGGTGACGTCTCCGCTAGCGTTCAATGCCAGCAGGAAGGTTTCGGGGAAAGCTTCCGCATAGTTGCCGAACCAGCGCAAGAAAAAAGCGTGCTCTGCCTCGGGCGACTCGAAAGATTGCGTGTAGGCGGCCGGGAAAAAAATTTCCCTGGCTTGCTCAAGCATGCGGCTTTGCTTGTCAGCCGGGCACTTGTTCAGTGTTATGCATGCGGCCAAGGCACACTCGCGCATTATTCCACCAACCTGCATTAGCTTGACGACCCCTCACCCTGTCCCTCTCCCTTTGGGAGAGGGAACGATGCTGCAGGCTCTACGCTTTGGTCAGGCGTCCCTTCTCCCATGGGGAGAAGGACAGGATGAGGGGCGGGACACGCTAATACGGTTTCGCCTTACTCCGCCGCGCGCGGCTCGCCCATCGCCTGCGGACCGTTCCCGGACTCAACGGCCAATCCTTCTCCGCGCTCATTGATCGTTTCCGGCCGCGGCATCGCCACGATATTGTAGCCGGAATCCACGTAATGGATTTCGCCGGTAACGGCTGTCGAGAGATCGGAGAGGAGATAGAGCGCGGCGCCGCCGACCTCGTCGAGCGAAGGCGTGCGGTGAAGCGGCGAATGCATTTTCTGATAGTTGAACAGCACGCGCGCGTCCGAGATGCCGGCGCCGGCCAGCGTGCGCATCGGTCCCGGCGACAAGCCGTTGACGCGGACATTCTGCGGCCCGAAATCCACGGCGAGGTAGCGCACAGACGCCTCAAGCGCCGCTTTCGCCACGCCCATGACGTTGTAACGGGGCACGACCCGCATCGACCCGCCATAGGTCAGCGTAATCATCGAGCCGCCGTTCTTCATAAGTTCCGCGGCGCGCTTTGCAATCTCAGTGAATGAGAAGCAGGAAATTACCATGGTATTGATGAAGTTGTCGCGCGTCGTGTCGGCGTAACGTCCCTTAAGCTCGTTGCGGTCGGAGAAAGCGAGCGCGTGCACAAGGAAATCGAGCGAACCCCATTGTGCGCCGATCTCGGCGAAAACCGCATCGACCGATGCGAGATCGGTCACATCGCAGGGAAGGATGATCTTGCCGCCGAGGGCCTGCGTGAGGGGAATGGCACGCCGTCCGAATGCGTCGCCTTGATAGGTATAGGCGATTTCTGCGCCTTGCCCCGCCAGGACGCGCGCAATGCCATAGGCAATGGACCGCTCATTGGCCACGCCCATGATGAGTCCGCGCTTGCCCGCCATCAGCGGCGCCGGTTTTGCTATATCCACCCCAGTCATCGGTCGAGGCCTTTCTTCATCCCGGATTTAGGCGCCGTCACCCTTCATAACGCCTGAAAATCAAAGTCGCGTTCGTCCCGCCGAAACCAAAACTGTTCGACATGACGCAGTTAAGATCGACGTTGTCAAGCCGCTCACGGACTATGGGCATATCAGCGAAGGCTGGGTCAAGTTCTTCGATGTTCGCGGACTCGCAAACGAAGCCATTATTCATCATCAGAAGCGAATATATCGCCTCTTGTGCACCGGCTGCGCCGAGCGAGTGGCCTGTCAGCGACTTTGTTGCGGAAATTAGCGGCACCTTAGACCCGAATACTTGCCGGACGGCTTCGATCTCCTTCAGATCGCCGATAGGGGTCGAAGTTGCATGGGGGTTGATGTAGTCGATCTTTGTATCGAGCCCTTTCATCGCAAGCTTCATGCAGCGCGCCGCGCCTTCGCCCGAAGGCTGTACCATGTCGAAGCCGTCGGAGTTGGCGGCGTAACCGCAAAGCTCGCCATAAATCTTCGCCCCGCGCGCCTTGGCTCTCTCCAGCTCCTCGAGAACGAGAACGCCAGCTCCCCCAGCGATGACGAAACCGTCGCGCTTGGCATCGTAGGCGCGGCTTGCCTTCTGGGGTGTATCGTTGAAGTTGGACGACATGGCGTTCATGGCGTCGAAGAGCACCGATAGCGTCCAGTCCAGTTCCTCGCCGCCGCCCGCAAACATGATGTCCTGCTTGCCCCATTGGATCATCTCCGCGGCATTGCCAATGCAATGCGCCGAGGTCGAGCAGGCCGAGGAAATCGAGTAGTTGATGCCTTTGATGTGAAAAGGTGTCGCGAGTGTCGCCGAGTTCGTGCTCGACATCGCTTTCGGGACCTCAAACGGGCCAACCTTCCGGGGTCCCTTTTCCCGCGTTGTGTCCGCGGCTTGAACGATTGTGCGGGTGGATGGGCCGCCTGAGCCCATGATAAGCCCCGTCCTTTCGTGGCTGATCTCTTTTTCTTCGAGACCGGAGTCCACGATCGCCTGCTGCATGGCGATGTAGTTCCATGCGGCGCCCGCCCCCATGAAGCGGCGTACCTTGCGGTCGATCAGTTCTTCCCATTGCAGGTCCGGCTCACCGTGCACCTGGCAGCGGAAGCCTCTCTCGGCATAGTCCTTGGCCCTGACGATGCCGGATTTTGCTTCACGTAAGGAAGAAAGCACTTCCTGGGTGTTGTTCCCGATGGACGAGACGATGCCCATTCCGGTAACAGCAACACGTCTCATGTTTTCACCCCACGTTGTCGCACAAGGTTTCTCAGGCTTTAACCGCACAGCTCAGGACAACTTAGCCGGCCGCCGCCTGCATGCCCATATTCGCGTCTGCAAACAAGCCCACACGAAGGTCTTTTGCAGAATATATCAACGTGCCATCGGCCTTAAGGTATCCATCGGCTACTCCGAGCGAAAATTTCCGCCGGATAACGCGCTTCAAATCGACAATATATTCGAGCTGCTTGACGCTTGGCAGCACCATGCCCGTGAACTTGACCTCGCCAACGCCAAGTGCGCGCCCCTTCCCAGGCGCACCGAGCCAGCCGAGAAAGAACCCCAGCATCTGCCACAAGGCATCGAGCCCGAGGCAGCCAGGCATCACCGGATCGCCTTTAAAGTGGCAGGCAAAGAACCACAAATCGGGTCTCACCTCCAACTGAGCGGTCACTTGGCCTTTTCCGTGCCCGCCCCCGGTCTCGGAGATGCTTACGATGCGGTCGAACATCAGCATCGGCGGAAGCGGCAATTGCGCGTTCCCCGCTCCAAACAGTTCGCCGCGCCCGCAAGCGAGCAAATCTTCATAGTCGTAGCTATCGCGGCGCTCAGACATAATTCCTCATTCATACTCGCATTAGGCCTGCCATGGAGCAAGCCGTCTCTTAACTACCACACCTTCCGGTACCCGCAACATATGTCAAGGTCTGTGGACAGATAAAAGGGCGGGACAGCGCTTGCGAGTTAAGGCGCCACTCCCTATAGTACAAGGCTAAACCGCAACGAATGACGAGAGAAATGCCTGAGAACATTCCAGAATTGCCTATTGAGCGCCTCAGAATGACGGGCTTGCGCCCGACGCGGCAACGCGTCGCGCTTGCCGAGCTTTTGTTCGGACGCGGTGACCGGCACTTCACCGCCGAGGTGCTCCATGCCGAGGCACTTCAGAATGGCATTCCGGTATCGCTTGCCACAGTATACAACACACTTCATCAGTTCGTCGAGGCTGGCCTCCTGCGCGAAGTCGCGATCGAAAGCTCGAAGACGTATTTCGATACTAAGACATCCAATCACTTTCATTTCTTTTTTGAAAAGGATGGAGTGCTGGTTGATATCGATACAGCCGATTTGAAGGTTGAAAATCTTCCAGAGCCTCCCGAGGGGATGGAGGTCACGCGCATCGACGTCCTCGTGAGGCTTGCGCCTAAACAGGGCGCGTGAGTCAAACCATTCCGAGCGTTCGCCATTCTTGAAAAAGCCGGAGTATCGCCTTGAAGGATATGGTTGAAGGGGAAGGCCAGCCGCAAAGGAACGTGTTCGGGGAACCTCTTGCGGCATGCTCCCATTCGCCAGCGACAGGCTTCTATCGCGATGGCTCCTGTAACACGGGGCCGCAGGATTTCGGTTCTCATACTGTCTGCGCGGTCATGACCGACGAATTTCTCGCCTTTTCGAAGAAGGCCGGAAACGATCTCTCCACCCCCGAACCCGATTACGATTTCCCTGGCCTGAAGGCGGGCGATCGATGGTGTCTGTGCGCTGCGCGGTGGCGGCAGGCATTTCAGGCGGGGATGGCCCCGAAGGTGGTCCTCACGGCGACGCATGAAAGAGCGCTCGAGATCATCTCCTTGCAGGATCTCAAGCGCTTCGCCATCGACCTTTCCTGATCCGTCATCGCGAGGCGGCTTTGGCCGCCGTGGCGATCCAAGCAACATCAAAAGCTTGGCCCTGGATTGCTTCGCTTCGCTCGCAATGACGGTTCCACGCGCTTAGGTCCTCAGTACGAGGCCGCGATATTGCCGTCCGGTCATGCCATAGGTCCACGCTACCGCAGAACGCGCTGTGAGCATGTTCGGCGGAACCTGCAGGAAATACCGCTTATGGGATCCATCCAACTCCGGTGTGCCGTTTATCACCTCAACGGCGGCCCAGGCATCGCCATCCGCCCAGCGCCGCTCCCAGAGAATTCCCGTCTCATCCTCTGAGACCCGGTAGGCCGCGCCGCATTCTACAAAGCGCTCTGGCGTCAGCCGCTCGATCATGCAGCGGCGGATATGAATATCCGTTGCCCGGTCGATATCCGAGCATGTGATATGCTCAGGGCATTCAATAATTCCTGAGGGCACTTTGACGCCCTTCCAGGCATAGGCGGACCAGCCGTCCCGGTACCGTAGCGCCGGGCCCGATGCGCTGTGCAGCCGGCCCCTGTCATCGGATTTAAGAATCGCGGGAGGCTCCGAGATCCAGCAAATATGCTTATGCGGAATAATCCAATCCGCGTGGGCTGCGATGAGGAGAAGTCCGAGCAGCGGTTCCGTCTCGTCCTCTAAACCGCAGGCTATGCGAAAATAATCGTGGAGTTCGAGCCAGGCAAAGCCGCGCGGGTAGCAGCCGCCATCGTCCAAATGCAGCCTGGGCCGGCCGTTTAGCCAAAATAACCACCAGCGCCGTTCCCCGGAGGCAAACCGCAGGTTACGGGATGCGTGGGTAACAGCGTCCCTGGCCGTGTCACTGGCTGTATCAAAAATGGTACTCGCGCCTGGATCATCGGCGGCGGAGAGGACGCCCCCGCTGACTTGGCGCTGGATCGCAGCGGCGGCACGGCCTCGAACCTGGTCGGCAATGGCAGCCTTAAGATTAGGCCCGGCATGGTCGGACGAAGCCTGCGCCCACAGGGCCGCCATCTCGATGGGGCCTGCACACCAGACAATTTGCTTCGGCGCCGCATAGCCAGCCGCGCGATAAGCCAAAGCTACGCCCTGCGCCGCCATCTCACGGTCCGCGGGGGCAGTGGATAACCGTATCCCTGCCCAACGCTTACGATGACCGTCGAGAAGTGCTTTTTGCTCCGGAGAGAGCCGTTTGAGTTTAGTCCGCAATGATCCGCGCATCCCTTGGCTCCAGTTCGCGCTGCCGGCGGACGCGGTAAGTACCTTTGGGAAGCGTCACGGTATCGTGCTCCTGGTGCTGGATGCGCGCTGAAGGCCCGTCCACGCGGATGTGCCCGACATAGAGCCCGTCCGGGATGTCGTGAGCCAGAGCATCGTCGCGGAACATGGTGATCCGGTCGTAAATTGCATGCCGGTGCCCTGTAAACTCGCCTTCCGCGAGCACGGCGGCGCCATCTGGGTCAGGACAGATTGGCATGCCCGATACCGGAATATCGGCGACGCGCTCAATTAGCAAATCGCCCTGCGCATATAGCAAACTCATGGTGATCCTCCTCGAGAGATGTGCGGGACATCCTAAACACGAACAAGCGCTGGCTTTATCGGTTCCATCAGAGGAGCGCGGGGGCGTCTGCATCGCGGATTTTGTTTGCGAGCCTCTTAAGAGAAGCCGGCAAAAAGCAAATTGATGGCGCCCAACGGACCTGCGGAGGTGAGGCGGCAGGCGCTATCCCGCTTGTAGCAAATACCGCCAATCTGCATTCAGCGGTCATCGCGAGGCGGCTTTGGCCGCCGTGGCGATCCATTGCAGTATCAGAGACTTAGCCCTGGATTGCTTCGCTTCGCTCGCAATGACAGCCACTCTGCTTCCGCCGGAAGCGCTCTAGAAC
>CAZCIF010000081.1:0-14306 GCA_964498645.1 uncultured Rhodomicrobium sp.
GGGGCCCCTTCAAGCCCGGATTCCGGCCACTGAGGCTACGATCCTGGACATCGTCATCTCGGCCATGTCTTTCCGGACGGTCCGCGCCCGAGCGGCTTGCGCTATTGCATGAACGGTGTCGCGCTCGGTTTTGAGCCTGCGGAAGCAGCCCAGCAGCAGAAAACGCCAGAAAAAACCTAAGCATACCTCGCCATCGCGAGGCGGCTTTGCCGCCATGGCAATGATCCGGCCTTGAGAAGAGCGTCTTTAATACCTACAAGGAGGATCGAACTCCCAAACGATGGCAGCCATGACTGAGAACCCCCCGAAGTCTCCCCTCACTCCGCCTGTTGCCGAAAAGCGCCCTGTCCGTGACGTGCGTCACGGCCTTGAGCGCGTTGACAATTACGCCTGGCTCCGCGCCCCGAATTGGCAGGAGGTGATGCACGACCCAGCTGCACTCGGCGACAGCATTCGCGCCTATCTGGAAGCGGAGAATTCTTACACCGCCGCGGCGATGACGGATACCGAAACGCTGCAGGCGGCGCTGTTCAAGGAGATGAAGGGCCGTATCAAGGAGGATGACTCCACGGTGCCCGCGCCGGACGGCCCTTACGCGTATTTCACCAGCTATGTGACAGGCGGCCAGCATCCGCGCCTCTGCCGCGAGCCGCGCGCGGGCGGGGAAGCCACGCTTCTGCTCGATGGCGACGCGATGGCGGCGGGCAAAGCGTTTTTTTCGCTCGGCGCGGCCGCCTGGAGCTACGATCACAACCTCTTGGCCTACGCCTTCGACGACAAAGGCTCGGAGTTCTTCAAGATTAAAATCCGGCATCTTGAAACCGGGGAGGACTTGGCGGACGAAATACCCGATATGGAAGGCTCGCCGGTTTGGGACGGGGCGGGCGCGTCGTTTTACTACACCCGCGTCGATGAGCATCGCCGGCCGCTTCAAATTCTGCGGCACCGCGTTGGCACGGACGCGAAACAGGACGAGCTGATCTACCAGGAACCCGACCCTGGCTTCTTCACGCGCGTGGGCGGCAGCCTGGACAGGCGCGTTCTTTTCATCCATTCCGGCGACCATGAGACGAGCGAGGTCCGCTTCTTGGATGTGGCCGCGCCCGCAAGCGGGCTGCGGCTGATAGCACCGCGCGAGACCCATCACGATTATCAGGCCGAGCATCACGAAGGCCGCCTCATCATCCTGACAAACGATGGCGGCGGGGCCGAAGACTATAAGATCGTGGAAGCGCCGCTTGATAGTCCAGGCCGCGGGAACTGGCGCGATCTGGTGCCGCATAGGCCGGGCCGCCTCATCCTCGATGTGACGTGCTTCAAAGACTACCTCGTGCGCCTCGAACGGGAGGACGGCCTGCCGCGCATCGCGATCCGCCGCTTCGCCGATGGCGAGGAGCATGCGATCGCGTTCGCCGAAGAAGCCTATTCGCTCGGCATGTCGGAAGGTTACGAATACGACACGGAGACGCTGCGCTTCACCTATTCTTCGATGACGACGCCGCGCCAAGTCTTCGACTACAATATGCGCACTCGCGAGCGGACTTTGCGCAAGACGCAGGAAGTCCCGAGCGGCCATAACCCGGACGATTATGTGACGCGCCGCGTCTTCGCGCCTGCGTGGGATGGCGAAGCCGTGCCCATCTCGCTCCTCTACCGCAAGGACACGCCGCTCGACGGCTCCGCGCCCTGCCTCCTCTATGGCTACGGCTCCTACGGCATCGCAATCCCGGCGGGCTTTTCGACCAACGCCTTCAGCCTTGTGGACCGCGGCTTCGTCTACGCCATCGCCCATATCCGCGGCGGCAAGGACAAGGGCGATCGCTGGTACAAGCACGGCAAGCTCGCCAAGAAGGCAAACACATTCAAGGATTTTATCTCCGCCGGATGCTACCTGGCCGAACAGAAATTCACGAGCGCGGGCCGGATCGTGGGCAAAGGCGGCTCGGCCGGCGGCATGCTGATGGGTGCGGTTGCGAATATGATGCCCGATCTGTTCGCAGGCATCATCGCCGACGTGCCCTTCGTGGACGTGCTGACGACCATGCTCGATGATACGCTGCCGCTCACCCCGCCGGAATGGCACGAATGGGGCAACCCGATCGCAAGTGAAGACGATTACCGCACCATCGCGGCCTACTCGCCTTACGATAATGTTCGCGCGCAGGCCTATCCCAACATTCTGGCGACGGGCGGCCTGACGGACCCGCGCGTGACTTATTGGGAGCCCTCCAAATGGGTGGCGAAGCTGCGTGCCAATAAGACGGACGGGAACCTGCTGCTGCTCAAGATCAACATGGACGCCGGGCATGGCGGCGCGCCGGGCCGCTTCGACCGGCTGAAGGAGGACGCGCTGGCCTATGCCTTCGCGCTGAAGGTGACGGGGAAGGTGTAGCGCCGGGGATCGCCTCTGAGCTACGAACGCTTGCGTTTTTCTGCCCCACCCCGGCCCTCTCCCGCGAGGGGAGAGAGGGCGCTGTTGCACGCGCCGAATTCCGAACTCATAGGCAGAACGGCTGCAGCACCGTTCCTTCTCCCCTTGCGGGAGAAGGACAGGATGAGGGGCGAGCCTTAACTGAAAGACCTTGCGAGCCAGCCGGCAATCGGTTCCGCCGCATCGCGCCAATTCCGGTCCAACATGATGGCGTGCGCGCCGTTATGCACAATAACCGCGCGCGTGCCATAATAAATCGCCGCCAGCCGCACATCTCCGGCGGGCACGAACTGATCCTTTTCGCTGCCCATGATGAGAAGCTTCGGCATATTCCATGGCAGCGGCGCGAACGGCGTCCAGCCCATCGCCTGCCGGCTCGCCTCCACCGCGATGCCGTCCATGCGCTTGAAGAGGAGGCGGCGGAGCTCAGGCCCGGGCGGGTGTGAGAACAGCCCCTTTTCGATGATGTCGAGGTTCGCCGCGTGCAGGCCATGCATCAGCGCTTTGCGCAGCTCGTGAGCGAGGAGCGGGTTGTGGGCAAACATGGCGGCGGATGCGCGCAAGAGGCCGTGCGGCGGCACGGAACAGAGAAGGACAGCGCCCGCCGCCTTGCCGCCCCGCTTGAAGTAGTTCTGCACGACGGCGCCGCCGAGCGAATGGCCGATTACGATGGTGGGGCCGCCGGTCTGCTTCAGCGCCCAATCCACATCGTCCGCAAAGTCGCCAAGCCCGAACCGCTGGATTTTTTCACGGCCATCGCTGTTGCCGTGCCCGCGCAAGCTGAGCGCATAACTCTCATAGCCCAGCCCGGCGAAATAGGGCAGAAAGCTTTGCTCCCAAACCCAGGCCGCAGTGCAGATCCCATGAACGAACAGCAGTTTGACGGGCTGCGCCTGGCCGTGGGCCGGGACGCGGAGAAGTTCGAGAGTCATGTATAGCTGCGATCCTGAGATGAATGCCGAGCAGGGAATGGCTGTAGCAAAGCCTTAAATAATAAGCCCCTATGCCTTAAAATGTTCGAACCCTTTGACTGCGAGATCGAGCACCGATCCATCCGGATTCTTAAACTTTGGCGGTTCCGATCCTTCACATATGAACCCGATGCGCGTGACCGGCACACCCGCTTTTAGGCTCGCACTTTCGAAAGCCGCAGCGCGGCCCGGCGGGACAGCGGCCAGAATCTCATAGTCGTCGCCTCCGGTTAAAACCGCTTGAACGGCGCTTGGCAGGGTAACGGCAATGGCTTGCGCCGCCTCCGAAAGCGGCACCTGGGAAACCGGCACCTCGGCGGAGACCTGAGACGCCGAACACATCCGGGTCAGATCGAGGGCAAGCCCGTCGGAAATATCCATCGCCGCCGACGCCTCGTCCGCCAGAGCCTGCGCCAGACAGAGCCGTGGTTCCGGATAAAGGTAGCGCTTGAGCAGGAATTCGCGGTGCGCGGGGGCAAGAGGCGGCCCGAAGGCGCCACCGCGGAGCCGAAGCTGGAGGCCGAGCGCGGCATCGCCCAGCGTTCCGCTGACATAGAGATAATCGCCGGGTTGAGCGCCGCCGCGGGGAACAAGCCCGCGCGGGGAAGCCTCGCCGAAAGCCGTGATGGAGAGCCACCAGGCGCCCCGCGCTGAAACCGTGTCGCCGCCGATGAGAGCAATGCCGAACGTCTCCTGCGCCCGCGCGAGGCCAGCCGTGAAACGCTGCGCCCAGGCTTCCGTGGGTGCTTCCGTAAGGGCCAAGGTCATGGTGTAGGCGAGCGGGCGAGCGGCTTTCGCCGCGAGGTCGGACATATTTACCGCGAGCGCCTTATAGGCGGCGTCGCCCGGATCGTCGTCCTCGAAGAAGTGAACCCCGGCAACGAGTGCATCCGCGGTGACAACAAGGCCGCTTGCTGGAAGCCCGGTCAGCAGCGCCGCGTCGTCTTTCAAGCCGAAGGCGCCGGGATGGGAGGCGAGCGGCGCCAGAAAATCCGAGATAAGCGCAATTTCGCCCAGGCGGCGCATGCTTTAGTCCGGCTTCTTCGCCGCCTTCCGCCCGAACTCGTCCCGCCGCCTCTTGCGCGCCACGCGATCCAGAACGCCGTTAACGACGCTAGGCTCCTCGCCGCCAAAGAAATCATGGGCGATCTCGACATATTCATTGATGACCGCGCGTGCGGGCACGTCGCTCCGATTGATGAGTTCATATACGCCCGAGCGGAGGATCGCCCGCAAAATGCTGTCGATGCGTGACAGCCGCCACCCTTCTGCCAGGTGAGCCGTGATCTCGTCGTCGATTTGCGCTTGGCTGTGGACGACGCCCGATACGATATCGCGGAAGAAGCCCCGGTCCGCGCCGGCATAGATCTCTACCGTGTCGAAACGGTGCGCGAGAAATTCCTCGAGCACATCGCTCAAGTCGCGCTGGGTGAGATCCAGCTGATAAAGCGCCTGAACCGCGGCCAGCCGCGCACGTGTCCGGGAGGGAAGCGATGGCGCGCCGTCCTCCGCGCCAGGTGCGCCGTCATTCTCAAGATCCATGATCCAGCTTTCAGGTTCAAGCCCGGCGCATAAGCGATGGCATGTTAGGCGCGCCGCTGCGCGAAGTCGCGTTTCACGCGAATGACCTCAAGGCAAGCCTCAACGGCGTCGCGCCCCTTGTTTTTGCCATTCACGCCTGCGCGCGCAATGGCCTGCGCTTCGTTTTCGACAGTCAAGATGCCGTTACCCAAGGGAATGCCGTGTGTTACCGCAAGCGTCAAAAGCGCGCGCGCCGATTCATTGGCCACGATTTCATAATGGGATGTTTGCCCGCGAATGACGCAGCCGAGCGCGACGAAGCCGTGGAACGGCTGCGTGGCTGTTTCCTTGAACATCCCGGCTTCGATTGCCATCGACAATACTTGAGGAATTTCAAGCGCTCCCGGTACCATCATGACTTCCCATGTCGCCCCTTGCTCTCTCAACGCCATCTCCGCGCCGTGAATCAGCTCATCTGAGATGTGATGATAAAAGCGGCCCTCGGCAATGAGGATGTGGATGGGATTTTTCATTGGTCGTCTATCGGGCGGCGAGCGACAAGATTGAGGCCATAGCCTTCAAGGCCAACAATTTTAGGTGTCGGAGAGTTCGAAAGCAGAACCATATTTTTGATGCCGAGGTCGAGCAGAATTTGCGCGCCAATGCCGTAATCGATCAGGCGTTTCTCGCTTGGCTCGCCATTTGGCGAGTGGGACGCGGCCTCGCCAAGGCGCGCCCGGATTACGCCTTCGCGCACGTCGCGGATCACAACGATGACACCGCGCCCTTCCCGGCCGATCCGGCGCATGGCGCGCTCTACAAGGGAGCGGCGGCTGCCATTGCGTCCGATCCCAAGCAGGTCTTCAAGAATGTTGACGGCGTGCATCCTGACGAGCACCGGGTCCGGCGTGGCGACATCGCCCTTGACGAGCGCGAGATGCTCGGTGTTATCCACGGAGCTGACATAGACCTTAAGCTTGAATTGGCCCCCATAGGGCGTCTCGATATCCCGCTCCTGCACGACACGCACGACGCTCTCATGGCGGCGCCGGTAGGCGATCAAATCGGCAATGGCACCGATCTTGAGCCCGTGCCGCTGCGCGAAGGAGAGAAGATCGGGCATGCGGGCCATGGTGCCGTCGTCATTCATGATCTCGCAGATCACGCCGGCGGGTAATAGCCCGGCAAGGCGCGCGAGGTCGACAGCGGCCTCCGTGTGGCCGGCACGGACGAGAACCCCGCCCTCTTGCGCGACCAGCGGGAAAACATGGCCAGGGCTTACGATATCGCGCCAGTCTTTCTCAGGATCGATGGCTGCCGCGATGGTCTTGGCTCTGTCGTAGGCGGAAATGCCGGTCGAGATGCCTTCCTTGGCCTCGATGGAGACGGTAAAGGCCGTTGTGTGCCGCGACTGGTTCGAGCGAGCCATCAGTTGCAAATGCAGCGTCTCGGCCCGGTCCGGCGTGATGGCGAGGCAAATCAGGCCGCGCCCGAAGCGCGCCATGAAATTGATTGCGTCTGGCGTCGCCTTCTGCGCCGGGATAACGAGATCGCCATCATTCTCCCGGTCCTCGGCATCCACGAGGACGAACATCCGGCCCTGACGCGCGTCTTCAAGAATGTCCTCGACCGGCGAAAGCTGCTGAAGCAACTCCGGCTTGCCGGTGACGCGCAAATTTTCGCTTTGCATAAGGTTCAGCCTATTGCCCTAGAAGCCTTGCCACATAGCGCGCTATCAAGTCCACTTCCATGTTCACGGTGCCGCCAGGCTTGCGGCTGCCCCAAGCCGTAACTTCGAGCGTCGTGGGAATGAGGTTTACGGTGAAAAGGGAGCCGGAAACTTCATTCACGGTCAGCGACACGCCGTCGAGCGCCACCGAACCTTTCGGGGCGATATATTTGGCGAGAGCCTCCGGAGCGCGTATTTCGAAAATCTTGGAGAAGCCGGACGGCGAAACGCTAACGATGCTGGCGACGCCGTCGACATGACCGGAGACGATGTGCCCGCCAAGCTCATCGCCCGCGCGGAGCGACCGTTCGAGATTGATCTCGCGGCCTTCGGCCCAAGTGCCAAGGGTTGTCTTACTCAAGGTTTCATTCGATACGTCGAGCTTGAATCGCGCACCGTTCCCGGCCGGTTCCACTGCGGTCGCGGTCAGGCAGCAGCCATCGCAGGAGATCGAGGCGCCAAGGGCGATGGACGCGGGATCCCAGGGGCAAGCAATCGTGAAGCGTCCGTTTGCGGCCGCGGTCACGGTGCCTCTAGCTTGAACAAGACCGGTAAACATCGCGATCAGGCCTGCCAATGAGCGGTTGAGCGGAAGACTTGAATTGTATCGGAGCCAGCCTTTCGCTGTCCGGCCAATATAAACAAGTTCGAAGCGGATACCAGCTCCAAACCACGATCCGCAAAGGGCAAAAGGGTCGCGCCCCGGTCCAAGCTCGCCGCTTCGCCTTGCATAATGATGACCTCATCGGCGGCACCGGCTTCGATGAAACCGCGTGCCGTAGTTGGTCCGCCCTCTACGAGCAGGCGGGTAATACCTTCGGCGGCCAAGCGCTGGAGCACGAGACGGAGCGCGATTGTGCCGCCCGGCGCCGTGCCGGCATCGAGCAGCCGGACGCCGGGCCGCCCGGCGACACAATCGCCCTTGGAGCAATCGCCGCAGACAACCCAAACGGGAGGGGAGCCGCTTTGAAATATGCGGGCATGTGCCGGAACGTTGCATCGCGGCGCCAGCACGATCCGCACCGGCGATCTGTCTTCCAGGCCAGGAAGCCGGCAGGTCAATTCCGGGTCGTCGGCTTCTATGGTCTTCCGCCCAACCAGGATCGCATCGGCTCGCGCCCTAAGCAGGTGGGCCTGCGCGCGCGCAGTTTCGCCTGTTACCCAAACCGGCTTTCCAGTTCCTGCCGGCACGCGGCCATTTCCCTCTACCGCAAGTTTGATCTGAGCGAAGGGACGCCCTCCCGCGGCGCGCCAGGCACGCCCGAGATTGATCCAATCCGCTTCCTTGGAAAAATCGCCGCGCAGCACGCGGACGCCGTGCGCCTCAAGCCAAGCCAGCCCCTGGCCCGCCACCAGCGGATTGGAGTCGAACGAGCCATAAACGACCGTGGCGATTCCGGCATCCACGATAGCGTGCGCGCATGGCGGAGTGGCGCCGAAATGGCTGCAAGGTTCGAGCGTGCAGAACAGGATAGCGCCGCGCGCCTTTTCGCCTGCCTGCCGCAAGGCGAGCACCTCAGCATGCGGCCGTCCGCCCGGCGCCGTCGCTGCGCTCGCGATAATTTCGCCCGTGGCGGGGTCCGCGATAACTGCGCCCACGGAAGGGTTCGGCCATGTGGCGCCGAGATTTCCTTCCGCAAGGAAGAGTGCGCGGCGCATCAAGGACGCCATGCGCCCTGGCGGGAATGGCATATCGCTGGGGGCGGTACTAATGGGATGGGCCATAACGATTGACCGTGACTTGTTCAAAAACCGCCCCATCCTTCGAGACGCCGCTACGCGGCTCCTCAGGATGAGGCCCGGCCTCATGGTGAGGAGGCCGAAGGCCGTCTCGAACCATGAGGGCGGGCCTTCCCGGGTAACAACCCTGTCTTTGGCAGCCCACCCTTATTCATTAGTCTTCGCCGGGGCGATTGAACGAGTCGCCCAGCTCGCCGAGCAGGCGGTGGAAATCCTTGGCCTCGCGGAAATCGCGATAAACGCTCGCATATCGTATATAGGCCACGCCATCGATGGTCTTGAGCCCATCCATGACAAGCTGTCCGACGGTTTGAGAGCTGATTTCGGCTTCGTTGGTGTTCTCCAGCGTCCGAACGATCGAACTGACGAGCTTTTCGATCCGGTCCTCGCTCACCGGGCGCTTGCGGAGCGCGATGCCGATCGACCGTGTCAGCTTGTCACGGTCTAAGGGAACGCGCCGGCCGTCCCGTTTCACGATTGTCAATTCGCGAAGCTGGACACGCTCGAAAGTCGTGAAACGCGATCCGCATCCGGGACAGGAGCGCCGCCGCCGTATGGCGGCGTGATCCTCGGAAGGCCGGCTGTCGCGCACTTGTGTATCGAGCGCGCTACAATGAGGGCACCGCATGATATGTCAGCCTGATTTGCGCGGCTCCAAACGCCGCTTCGTCTACGCTCTGCTGCCCGGATAGATCGGGAAGCGGTTGCAAAGGGCAAGAGCCTCGGCTTTGAGCCTTTCCTCGGCATCGCGCGCTTTGTCACCGCCTTCCTTCAGGCCGTCGAGCACTGTGACGATCATGCTGCCGATATCGGAGAATTCCTTCAATCCGAAACCGCGCGTGGTCCCCGCCGGAGAGCCAACGCGGATACCGGACGTGATCGTTGGCTTCTCGGGATCGAATGGAACGCCGTTCTTATTGACGGTGATGTGAGCGCGGCCAAGGGCGGCCTCCACGGCCTTGCCGGTCAGGCCTTTGGGCCGGAGATCGGCGAGCAGCAAATGCGTGTCGGTGCCGCCTGAAACGAGTTCGAGGCCTCCAGCCTTCAGGCTTTCCCCCATCGCCTTTGCATTATCGATCACAGCCTGAGCATAGACCTTGAATTCGGGGCGCAGAGCCTCGCCAAAGGCCACTGCTTTCGCTGCGACGATGTGCATCAACGGGCCGCCTTGGAGGCCGGGGAAGATCGCGGAGTTGATCTTTTTCGCAAGATCGCCATCGTTCGTGACAATGAGCGCGCCGCGCGGGCCGCGTAACGTCTTATGGGTGGTGGTCGTCGCGATATGCGCGTAAGGGAATGGGCTCGGATGCACCCCGCCCGCCACGAGCCCCGCGAAATGGGCCATATCGACGAGGAGCAGTGCGCCAACGCTATCGGCGATCTCACGGAAGCGCTTGAAATCGATGACCCGCGCATAGGCCGAGCCGCCGGCTATAATGAGCTTTGGCTTATGCTCCGCCGCGAGCCGCTCAACCTGCTCGTAGTCGATGTAGCCGCTGTCACGGTGCACGCCGTAATGCACGGCATGGAACCATTTGCCGGAGATATTCGGCGCGGCGCCATGCGTAAGGTGGCCGCCCGCGTCGATGCCCATGCCCAGAATAGTGTCGCCCGGCTTGATGGTGGCGAGGAAAACGCCCTGGTTGGCTTGGCTTCCCGAATGGGGCTGGACATTGGCGAACTCACAGCCGAACAAGCGCTTCGCGCGGCTGATAGCCAATTCCTCGGCGACATCGACAACATGGCAGCCGCCGTAATAGCGCCTGCCGGGATAACCCTCGGCGTATTTGTTGGTCAGGACCGACCCGGCCGCTTCGAGGACAGCCCATGACACGTAATTTTCAGAGGCGATCAGCTCGATCTCGTCATGCTGACGGGCAAGCTCGCTCGTCAAAACCCCATAAATTTCAGGATCGGACTGTTCCAGCGGCGCCGAGAAGAACTTGCCTTGAGGGGACAGTGGATCGTGCGTTGAGTTAAGCTGTGCGGTGGCGGGGGACATCAGGCCTCTATCCGGTGAGATCGCGCGTGCCGCCGCAGTATAAAAAGTTCGCGCCGGATTGCAATCGAGGGCCTTACGAAATGCCGTCCGTTCCCATCAAAACTAAAAAGGCCGGGACGAACCCGGCCTTTTGGGAGAAGCTCAGATAAGCTTAGAACGAAACCTTGCCAGTCACAGCGACGGCCGAACCGCACTGCGCGACCTTAGTCCCTCCGCAAGGAACGTCGGGGGTGGTTTCGCTGAGGTCGGTGTTCCAATAGCGTACGTCAAGCGAAAACGCCTTGTAGGCTGCGGTTACGCCAACATTACCGTAGGTGTAATCCGTGCCCGCAAAGCCAGTCGGATTTGAATCCTCGTAAAAGGTATGGCCGATCATAGCGCTAGCGGTGAAATCGACGTTGGCATAGCTATAGACCGGCTTCGAGATACCGCCCTCAACGGTGACAGCCGTACCGGCTTCACCGGCGTAGTCTGGAGACACGTAGACGGTACCCGTCAGAGCCACATCCTTGAACACCGTGGTGCTGGCGCCCGCTTTGAACTCGTAGAAGAAGGGATCGTACAAGCCCGCGCCGTGGTCGACATTCGTGTTCGGGTAGTTATAGGTGATGATCCCGAAATCGAATGTGACATTTCTCCACTTCGGCTTGATGCCCGCATAAAGATCGACTTCGACGCGCGAGTCGAGGTTCGCAGCCGCGCCCGGCAAATCGAAGTTCACGCCAGAAAGGAACGTGCCAACGTAGAACATGCCGTAGGTCACATCGAGACCGCCCTGCAAAGCCGGCTCCCGGCGGTTCTGCGAAATGCCGCGGAACACGTAGTCGCTCGTGCCCTGGACATACGCGCTCCATTCAATGCCACCGCCAGCGAGCGGCGTGTCCTTATAGCTTAAGTCGCTCGCGAAAGCAGGCGCAGCGAACATCGCAACCGCGGTGCTGGCCATCAAACCGAATTTCATAAATCCCCCAAGTGCCACTTTGTCACTCCGTCAAGCTAGTGATTTCACCCAGAGGACTATTGCGCGGTTGCAGCTTGTCTGCAACGGAGAGATGGCCGAAAATGGTGTGGAGCTTATCAATAGTTGCAAATCTGCCGCGGTGCGCAAAAATGCATCACCAAATATCATTCGAGATTGCTCGCTTTGCCTAAATATGCAGCAGAAAAAGCGATTCGGACTCCGAGCGGCAGGTTGTCTTGGGAAATTATGTGAAAAGACAAAGCCTTCGCGAAGCCTGTGCGTAGCTTGCATCGAGCTTGCTTGCGATGGTTGGCAGCAATTCAGGCAGGTGGCAACCGGGGAGATCCGGATTTCGCTTCGCTCATCCGGGCTACGCTCGCTCAGCCTAAGCGTCAAAGCCAACGGCGGGTCGATTCCGCGTAGCGTTCATATTCCTTGCCGAAAACGGCTAGGAGATATCGCTCCTCTGGCATGAGGAGCAGGACATGGGTCGCGATGGCGAGCGCTGGCAGCAAAACCAAAAGCCACGGTAAGTTCGCGGAAATGCCAAGCCCTGCAAAAGCCAGCACAATTCCGAGATAAACCGGATTCCGGGACAAGCTATAGACGCCATTGGTCAGCAGCCGGGTCGTCGGCAGTCCCGGACCTGCCGGCTGTTGCGCCCGGGCCAAGTGGATGCGAGCGTTGACAATAAAAACCAGCCCGGCGAGAATGAGAACCGCGCCTGCGCCGGACAACAAGAAGCGCGATGCCGGAGGACTAAACGAAAGAGGGGCAACGGTCTCCAGAAGAATGCCGAGAGCTAAACCCGCGCCCCAAATGGCATCCGACGTTTGCCACCAGCGGGCGTGAGCGCTGCCGCCGCTCTTCCCGTTTCGAATATCTTCAATTTTCATTCTACAGCGCCTTATTGCTCTCCTTCACCCTCTCCGCCTCGACGTACACCTCGCTCCCCATCTCCCGGAACCTCCCGCTCATCGCCGCCATGCCGGCCTCGGCCGCCATTTCCGGCGTCTCGTTCAGCTTCGCCGCATAATCGCGCACCTGCTGCGTGATCTCCATCGAGCAGAATTTCGGCCCGCACATCGAGCAGAAATGCGCAACCTTATGCGCCTCCTTCAGTAATCTCCCATTTTTCATGCGCGCGTCCAGTATCATCTCCGCCCGCGAATCGTATATTGTTTGTTTTTGCGCAATCGTCGGAATTCAACATGGCGTTCTTTACGAAATCGTTAGCGGAGCTAACCATTGAGGATATACACTGGCTCGTCGAAAAAGAGGTTCGTGAAACCTCCGATCTTGAGTTCAAGGCCCTTCCACCCGATCACGGAGGCAAAGGAAATGTTTGGATAAAATCAGACGGTGCAGTTACTAGAGACGGTAAAGAAGCTCTCCTAAAGGAATTAGTGGCGTTCGCAAACGCGAGCGGTGGAACGCTGGTCTTTGGCATTTCCGACGAAGGATCACGCGCTAGTGGGATCACACCTGTTCCCAAGGTCGAAGAGTGCGCAGAAAGGCTCAAACTCATTTGTCGAGACTCAATAGAGCCCGCTATTCCTCAAATGGAGATACAAGGAATCCCGATACCAGATGCTGACGGGGCCGGGGTCATAGTGTTTCGCGTAAAAAGTCAGAGTCCAATGGGGCCACACCGGAGTAACACAGACAAAGAATTTTATATTCGACGCAATGACAGATCAGATCCCATGACAGTCGACGAGATCCGTAGATATTCAATTGATCTCCATAACAGATTAAATTCAATCGAAAGCCGCTTTGAGGTGCAATCGCAAGCCCTATTCAAGAGGGCACGATCCATCAGCGCTAAGCGTGTATTTGCTTTATCTTGTCATTTAATTCCCATTCTGCCGTTGCACGCTGACAATTTGTTTCCGTGGCTCCGGCAAAGCTTTCGTAGCTTTAACCTGGATGTATATCAAGATGGGAAGAAGATTGGTGATACTTTTACGCTCATTGACTCTCCGGACTGGTCACCAGTTCTACGTGGCACGAGGGGCACAGTGGGAGGTTCCGAAGAAGAGCCAACCATTGAAATTACTGTCGGGGAGAGCGGTGAGATCGCTATAACATGGATCGAAGACGCAATCCATGATTCCGGTAGAGCTCCAGAAATATATTTGTCATGGATTATTGGAATGCTAAGCAACGGAATTTTGCTTGCAGACAGATTGCAAAAGAAATCATATCATAATGAAATTGAGTATTGGATGACTTTTTCGATACATACATCTTCGCCGGGTCAACCTCTCCTCTTGCAAAGATATTCAGGCACTTCGTTCCGTGCACTGGGACGAATTCCTATTGGCTCATGTATATTTCCTACTATACAGATATCTTCAAGGCGGGCTTACAGTGACGCATGCTCGTTATTAGATAAAGATTTCTGCGACTATGCGGGATATAAGGGCCAGCACTTAGGCATGATGTTTGACTTCGTGCCAGCCTTTAAGCTTATCGATACCGAGTTTAATATTCCGACTTAGGCAGATAAACGTTACCCCCCATCTCCCTAAACTTCTCGCTCATCTCCGCCATGCCGGCCTCAGCCGCCATTTCCGGCGTCTCATTCAGCTTCGCAGCATAATCGCGCACCTGCTGCGTGATCTCCATCGAGCAGAATTTCGGCCCGCACATCGAGCAGAAATGCGCAACCTTATGCGCCTCCTTCGGTAGCGTCTCGTCATGCATGGCGCGCGCGCCTTCCGGGTCGAGGCCAAGATTGAACTGGTCCTCCCAGCGGAACTCGAAGCGGGCGCGGGAGAGCGCGTCGTCGCGGAGCTGCGCGGCGGGATGGCCCTTGGCGAGGTCGGCCGCGTGTGTCGCAATCTTATAGGCTATCACGCCCGCCTTCACGTCGTCGCGGTCCGGCAGGCCAAGATGCTCCTTCGGCGTCACGTAGCAGAGCATCGCCGTGCCGAACCAGCCGATCA
>CAZCIF010000082.1:0-4049 GCA_964498645.1 uncultured Rhodomicrobium sp.
GGGAGAAGGACAGGATGAGGGGTAGACTTTCACGACCCCATGAGCGGCGCCGGGTCGACCGGCTTCGAGTTCTTGCGGATCTCGAAATGCAGTTCCGGCTGGCTAACGTCGCCTGTCGTGCCGGCGGTCGCAACCGTTTGCCCGCGTTTGACCAAATCGCACTTCTTGACCAGGATCGTGTCCGCGTGAGCGTATGCCGTCACATATTCATCGGCATGCCGGATCAGGATCAGATTGCCAAATCCCGGCAGCTCGTCGCCAACATAGGCCACCACGCCGTTCTCCGCCGCCTTGACCGGCGTTCCCTTCGGAACCGAGATCGTAATCCCTTCATTGACCGTGCCATCGCGCTGAGGCCCGTACTGCGCAATCGTCTTGCCTTCGACAGGCTTGCGGAAATTATTGCCCATCCGCGGCGCCGGGTTCGCCAGCGCGGCTTCGCAGGAGGGCTCCAGTGCCGGCTTCGCCCCGGCGGTCTTGACCTCCGGAGCGGGGTTCAACGTTCCAGGAGCCTGCAGGGCCGCGAATTTGCTTGCCTTTTCTGCAGGGGCCGATGGGGCGAGCGCGGGCTCTCCGCTGCGCTGCACTGCGGGCGCTGCTTCGCGGCGCCCAGCATTCGCAACAGCTTGCTGCTGCGGTTGATTGGCCGCGGCTGCCGGCGCTCCGGTTTGAGCCTGGCTATAGGCGGCCGGGCCGGCGCGGGGGATCAAAAGATCGGTGCCGGGCCGCACATGGAAGGACGAAAGAGCATTGGCCCGCATGATCATATCGACTGTCACGCCGTAGCGTCTCGCAAGCGAATAGAGCGTATCGCCACGCTGGACCGTCACCGTCTTGCACTCGCCGCGGTCGCTTGCAACGGGGTCGGTCGGCCGCTTGATCTCCGTGCTGCTTGGCGCCGCTATGTCCTTTCGCGGCTCATAATAGGCTTCGCGTTCCGGAGCGCGGCCGTAGCCCTCATTGCGCCAATGGTGGGGCGCGTGCTCCTCCCGGTAGCCGCGCTGAGGCTCCGGCTCATAGACGCGCGCATGGTTTTCCGGCACATAAACCGTGCCATTGCCGGAGTCGCGGTAATATGCAGGCGGCGGAGGAGGCGGCGTGTAACGGTCCCCATTATGGCCATAGCGGGGAGCTTCCCCGCGATCGTAGCCGTAAGACGGCGGCGGGGGAGGAGGAGGCGGAGCATCTTGCGGCTGATCGTAGGGCGTATAGACGCGCGGGCCCGTGTAGACGCCATCGGCAACGGGCGGCCGGTTATAGGGGCCATACCCATCGGCGTATTTCGTTCCCCGGGAACCTTGGGGACGCTGTTGAAGCGGCGGGAGATCCACGCGTGAGACCTGGAGATAGCCCCCCGATTGACTAGGCGTTGCGCTGGCGAGCTGGACGCCGCTCCTTGCCTGGGGCCGGTAGCTCGCGGTTTGAACCGGCCGGCCGTAATTGGTGGAACCCGCCGCCGGCGCCAATGCTGTCTTAACCGCCGGTCCCGCCTCATAGCCGCTCCCGAAGGAGAAGGTCGAAAACCTATCCGAGCCCGCGCTGCAACCGCCCAACAATGCGCATCCCAGGATCAAACGAACGCCCGCGCGAAAGAAGCCGGGCCCGCGCTTGCCCGCAGTCACTAAAAAACTCATCGCCGCACCTCTTACTTTATCGGTAGTTATGCAGCGTAAGGATTAAGATTAATTTAAGCGGCACACGGATTAGGGCTTCCACGTCATCGCGAGGCGCTTTAGCGCCGTGGCGATCCAGGAGCGAAGGCGCTGCCGTTGTGCGTTTAGCCTCTGGATTGCTTCGGGGCTTTGCCCCTCGCAATGACGAGTGCCAACGAAGCGCAGCGCTACAATTCCAGAAGCGCCGAAAGTTTCTGGCATGTGTCGTTGTGCGTCAGATTAAGATAAAGCGGCGTTACCGATATCGCGCCTGATTTGATCGCCCAAATATCCGTGCCCTTGCCGGCCTGGAACGAGCGCGCTTTAAATCCGAGCCAATAATAAGGGTTGCCCCGCGTATCCATCCGGTCTTCAACGCGCAAATAATCCTGATCGCGCCTGCCTTGCTCTGTGATCTGAATACCGTGAACCTTACTTGGCTCGCGGTCCGGAAAGTTGATGTTGAGAAGCACATCGGCCGGCCAGCCCGCATCCATGAGCTTGCGCACCAGATCCGCGCCGTGCGTCATCGGCGTTTCCCAATGGATCTTTTTCGGGTCTTCCCAATTCACAGCCAAGCTCAGGGCGATGGAAGGGATTCCGAGCAACGTGCCTTCGATCGCGCCCGCGATGGTGCCGGAATAGGTGACATCGTCTGCAATGTTCGAGCCGCGGTTCACGCCTGACAGCACGAGCGCCGGTTCCTCGCCTTTCAGCACATGGCGCACGGCCATGATCACGCAATCGGTCGGCGTGCCCTTGACGGCGAAAACACGCTCCGAAAGCTTCCGCAAGCGCAACGGTTCATGCAGCGTCAGCGAGTGAGCGGCGCCGCTCTGGTCCGTTTCGGGCGCCACCACCCAAACGTCGTCCGAGAGGTCCGAAGCGATCTTCTGCAGGACATCGAGGCCGGGCGCTTCGATTCCGTCGTCATTGGTGATGAGAATGCGCATTAGGCGTCGACATAAGCAAAGGTGCTGGTTGGTTCAGGCACCGGCAAGCCATCTTCCTCCAGCCCTTCAATATGCAACGCGATAGCCTTCTTGATTTCTTCTTTAAGCTTTTCGACCGTTTCCGCGGCCGCAACGCATCCCGGCAGGTCGGGAACATACGCCGAATAATTCTCACCGGCCTTTTCGATCACCACCGCATAGCGCATCACTTATCCACCTTCAGTCCCGACTGTTTCAATATGCTATTCAGCGTTCCGGGCGCCAAGTCATCCGAGGGCTTTCCGGCAATCGTGACCCGGCCTTTCTTAACCGGGTGCTTGAATTGCCGGTGACTGCCCCTCGTCGCAACGAGTGTCCAGCCGTCGTTTTCCAGCAGCTTTAAAATATCACGAACCTTCATCAGCGTCCGATGGTCTCGGCCCCGCCCATATAAGGCCGCAGCGCCTCGGGAACGCGGATGCTGCCATCCTTCTGCTGATAGTTCTCGATGACGGCGATAAGCGCGCGGCCAACCGCGAGGCCGGAGCCATTCAGCGTGTGCACGAACTGCACCTCCTTCCCTTCTTTGGGCCGGTAGCGCGCTTGCATGCGGCGGGCTTGGAAATCGCCGCAGTTCGAGCAGCTCGAAATCTCGCGATAGGCGTTCTGGCCGGGCAGCCACACCTCGATGTCATGGGTTTTGCGCGAGGCGAAGCCTGTATCGCCGGAGCAAAGCATCATCGTGCGGTATGGCAGTTCGAGCCGCTTCAGGATCTCCTCGGCGCAGCCGGTCATGCGCTGATGCTCATCTTCGGACTGGTCCGGCGCGGTGATTGAGACAAGCTCGACCTTGTAGAACTGATGCTGGCGGATCATGCCGCGCGTGTCCTTGCCGGCGGCACCCGCTTCCGCGCGGAAGCACGGCGTCAGCGCCGTGAAGCGGTAGGGCAGATCGGTCTCGGCGAGGATGCTTTCGCGCACAAGGTTGGTGAGCGGCACCTCAGAGGTGGGAATTGCCCATCGTCGCGACCTTTCCACTTCCTGAGCTGAATCAAGTTTGAGAGCTTGACTAACTCGCTCAAGTAACTCTGAAGGCATCTCATCCAGGCTTTGCAAAATGCCCATTTCATCGAAAAGCCTACTTCCATATTCCGGCGAGTAAGCCTTCAATATTCTGAGAACATCTCCCCTTTGAAAAGGCCTACGTAGTGCACGCAAATCCGAGAGTAAGTTCATACCCTTTTCGTCGAAACCTTCAGCAGATGACCCTTTTCTTACGCTAAACAGATCTTCCGCAAATTTAGGTAGTTGAGCGGTGCCGAATAGAGCATCATCTTTGACAAGAAGTGGCGGGTTGACCTCGGTATAGCCATGCTCGCCGGTCTGCACGTCGAGCATGAACTGGCCGAGCGCCCGCTCCAGCCTCGCGAGCGCCCCCTTCAACACCGTGAACCGTGCGCCGGAA
>CAZCIF010000082.1:4059-11399 GCA_964498645.1 uncultured Rhodomicrobium sp.
CGGAAATCTTCGCCGCCGCCACGAAATCCATCAGCTCCAGCGCCTCGCCGATCTCGAAATGCTGCTTCGGCTCGAAGCCCTCCTTCTTGAAATCGCGCGGCTTGCCCCATTTGCGCAGCTCTTTGTTTTCGGTCTCGTCCTTGCCGTCCGGCACTTCCGGCAGAAGCATGTTCGGGATGCCCGCGAGCAGGCTCCGTAGCTGCTCGTCGATCTCGCGCTCGCGCTGCTCGCCGCCCGCGATCTTCTCCTTCAGCCCGGCAACTTCTGCTATCAGCGCCTCCGCCTTCGCCGGATCGCCGCCCTTGCCCTTCGCCTTGCCGATCTCCTTCGAGACCGCGTTGCGCCGCGCCTGCATGTCCTGCAGCGCCTTCGCATTGGTGCGCCGGTCCTCGTCGAGCGCTCGAATGATGTCCGAGGGCTTCTCATGCTCGCGATAAGCCTCCGGCACATCCGCGGGCTTCAGGCTGAAGCCGCGGCGCGCTAGGCCCTTGTCCAGATCCTTCGGGTTTTCCCGGATCCATTTCAGATCGAGCATGGATCGCCTCCAAAAAGAAAAGCAGATTTTCGCCAGCTATAAGAGCCCGCCCTGCCCTCGTCCAGACCGGGCGCTCCTTTGCGCAGCGCTTTTTGCGCCGATCCGCCTGGGAGCGATGGCACCGCGCCGCCGCTACCGGCATGTCTGCTTTCGAACACAAACGCCAAACGGTTCTAAAGATCTCTGTCGGAGTTCCCACAGCGCTGCTGCCGATTCCTCGCTATTTACGACGCTATTTCAAAAACTTGCACGCATGGCACGGTCGTTGCGTTACGAGCCGCCAGAGATGGCCGCGCCATAACGTGCGGCAGCGCAGGAAACGGGCCAGACTCTCTGAATTGCGGAGTGGCCCTTTGCGAGGATCGGCTATGTTGGATTTCGAACAACATCAAGAAACCGTCGAAGGGGGAAGCAAAACCCTCGACGACGTACTGCAGAAGGTGGCGGAGCATAAGGGCTGCGGCACCTCAGGCGGTAGCGGCAAGGCGAGCTGTGGTTCGGCGGCGGGCTCCGGCGACCTTCCCCCGGAGATCTGGGAGAAGGTAAAAAATCACCCCTGCTACAGCGAAGAAGCGCATCATCACTACGCACGCATGCACGTTGCGGTCGCGCCCGCCTGCAACATCCAATGCAACTACTGCAACCGCAAATATGACTGCGCGAACGAATCCCGTCCAGGCGTGGTCAGCGAGCGGCTGACCCCGGAGCAAGCGTCGAAAAAGGTCATCGCCGTCGCCTCCACCATCCCGCAGATGACGGTGCTTGGCATCGCAGGACCGGGCGACCCGCTCGCGAACCCGGCCAAGACCTTCAAGACCTTCGAACTGATCGCGAAGCAGGCGCCCGACATTAAGCTTTGCCTGTCGACCAACGGCCTCGCCCTCCCCGAGCACGTGGACACCATCGCCAAATTCAACGTCGACCACGTCACCATCACGATCAACATGGTCGATCCAGAGGTTGGGGCGAAGATCTATCCCTGGATTTTCTACAAGCACAAACGCATTGAGGGCATCGAAGCCGCGCAAATCCTCACGGATCACCAGATGCGCGGCCTCGAAATGCTTACCGAACGCGGCATCTTGTGCAAAGTCAACTCGGTGATGATCCCCGGCATCAACGACAAGCATCTGGTCGAGGTGAACAAGGCCGTCAAATCGCGCGGCGCTTTCCTTCACAACATCATGCCGCTCATTTCCGCGCCCGAGCATGGCACGGTGTTCGGCCTGATCGGCCAGCGCGGCCCCACGGCGCAAGAGCTGAAGGCGCTCCAGGATAGCTGCGAAGGCGAGATGAACATGATGCGGCACTGCCGGCAATGCCGCGCCGATGCCGTCGGCCTCCTTGGCGAAGATCGCAGCGCCGAGTTCACCACCGAGAAGATCATGGCGATGGAGGTGAATTACGACCTCGACTCCCGCAAGGCTTATCAAGCCAAGGTGGAGGAAGAGCGCCAGGCTACGGTCGCCGCAAAGAACGCAGAGTTGGCTACGCTCGCCGGCGAGATGACCGATATCAAGATCCTGATCGCGGTCGCGACCAAGGGCAGCGGACGCGTCAACGAGCACTTCGGCCACGCGAAGGAGTTCCAGATTTACGAGTTGAGCGCATCCGGCGCCAAATTCGTCGGCCACCGGCGCGTGGACCTCTATTGCCAGGGCGGTTACGGCGACGAGGACAGCCTCGAAACGGTGATCCGCGCCATCAACGATTGTACGGCGGTGTTCGTCGCCAAGATTGGCGGCTGCCCGAAGAACGACCTGCTCAAAGCAGGCATCGATCCCGTGGATCAGTACGCGCACGAGTTCATCGAGCAATCGGCCATCGCTTACTTCAAAGACTACATCGAGAAGATCAGGCGCGGCGATATCGAGCATAGCGAGCGCGGCGACGCCGACATCCGCCAAGGCGCTTACATCGCCGCCTAGCGGGCTTCAATTCAAGAAACAGGAGAATGAGCAATGGCTTATAAGATCGTAGCCTCGCAATGCACATCATGCACGGCCTGCGAGGCGGAGTGCCCGAACGTCGCCATCAGCGAGAAGAACGGGACCTTCGTCATCAACCCGAAAAAATGCACGGAGTGCATCGGCTATTTCGACATCCCGCAATGCGTGGCCGTATGCCCTGTCGAGGACACCTGCATTATCGACAACGGCTATCCGCGCTATCAGGCCAGCGCTTAAGGAGAGAGAGCGCAATGAATGTCACGGTTACGCCATCGGCGGAAAAGTTCATAAAGCGCCTGCTCCGCTTCGATGGCGGACCGGGCAGCGGGTTTCGCCTTGCGGTAACACCCGGCGGGTGTTCCGGCCTTGCCGCGCAGTTCAGCGTCGAAGCAGCACCGCTGAAGGGCGATGCCGTGTTCGAGGTCAACGGCATCAAGCTGTTTCTGCCGGCTGAAAGCCGCTTGCTCCTCGACGGCGTAACCATCGACTTCGCGGAAACCGCCACGCAATCCGGGTTCGTGTTCCACGACCCGAAACAGAAAGCATGCGGCTCCGGCCAGCATACGCATTAGGTATCGAACGATGGGACCGGCGATGGAGTATGGCACACAGGCGGCATATCCGGCGGAAGACGCCGTTTTGACCGCGGCCATTCTTGGCGCCGGGCTGCCGGAAGTTGCGGAACGGCATCTGCGGCTTGCCGCGCTTGCCTATCGGGATGATCGTACCGCCGAAGCGCATTTGTGGAAGGCGCAGGCAGCCGCCCCCACCCATGCGGCGGTGCTGATCGGGCTCTATCGCTTTTACTTCTATAAAAACCGCCTGGCGGAAGCTTTGGATATCGCCCGCATCTGCTTGAAGAAGGCGGCGGACGATAACGGGCTTCAGGCGGATTGGTGCGAGGTCCGGCCTGGCGATGCGGCATTCAGCGATTACGCCGCCGTTCTTCCACGCTTCTACCTCTTCACGCTTAAAGCATACGCCTATCTGACCATGCGGCTTGGCGATCTGGAGGAGGGGCGCGCGATTGTCATGAAGCTGCTCGATCTCGATCCAAGCGACAAGATCGGCGCCAAAGTTCTGTTGGGTGTCCTGAATAGAGTGGGGCTAGACGATGACGAGTGACATCGACGAATCCATCGATTGGCAAGGCAAAGAGATCAACTGCGAAAGCTGCGCCCATCTCGCGCTTTCCGCCAAGGACCGCTGCCGCCTGAAGCACGCTTGCGTGCATGACCGCTATGCGCGCCGTATCGACCGTTTTTTCGATTGGAACCCATCGCTCGCCAACGGCTACATCGATCACCCCCATTTTGAGGTCCGGGCCATTGCGGCGAAGTCGGCCGATGTGTTCCGGTTGCCGGCGCTGCTTGCCGACCCGGATGAGACCGTTCGCTGGAACGCGGCCCGAAGGCTCCCGCGCCGCTATCTTCTGCAGCTGCGCAACGATGCGCATCGCGAGGTGCGCATTCGTGTGGCGTCCCTTCTCGATGAAACCGATTTGTTCCCCATGATGCAGGACACGGATTATTACGTCCGGCTCGTGGTCGCGCGCCGCATTCCCATGGCGGACCTTCCCGCGATGATGGCTGACGAGGAAGCCGAAGTCCGCCGTGTCGTGGCGAGCCGCATCGATCGCGAGGCGCTGGCCGAGATGGCCGGCGATAAGGATGCGGAGGTCCGCCTTGCGGTTGTGCGGCGCCTGACACCCGTCGAGCTGATTGGTTTTCACCGCGATTCCGATTGGCGCGTGCGCTACGAAGCTGCGAGCCGGGTTCCGCCGGGCATCCTGGCCGAGATGGCGGACGACCCCGACGATATGGTTCGCGATCTCGTCCGCACACGCATCGAACAGCAAGGAGGCTCGGACCTGGGCAGCAATGTCGTGCGCCTCGAGAGGCGTACGCAAGGCAATCTCTCCCAGCCAGCGAGGAGGCGCAGAGATGACGAATATCAGCCGCGATAGCGATGTTGTCGAACTCAACGATCCGCCCACTTTCGACTATGGCGACAGGGTTCGCGCGCGCCGCACGATCCGCAATGATGGAACCTACGCCGGCAAGGATATCGGCGAAATCCTCTGCAAAAAGGGTGACGAGGGTTACGTCGTCAGCATCGGGACGTTTCTTCAGCAGTTCTATATTTACGGCATCGAGTTCATCTCGACAGGCTACCGCGTCGGCATGAAGCGCAAGGAGCTTGAACGGGTGGAAGGAGCTGCCCCCCAAGCTTCGGAAGGAAAACGGGCATGATCGAGCCTCAAGCGCCAAAATTCCAATGGGGTCAGCGGGTGAGCGCGCTTTCGGACCTCTATAATGATGGCTCCTATCCCGAACATCCCGCGGATGCGCTTCTCGTTAAGGCCGGCGATAGGGGTGAGATCGTCCAGGTCGGCACTCACGTTGATACCAATACACATATCTATCTCGTGGAGTTCAAGGAGAGCCTCGTCGTTGGCTGTCTCGAAAACGAGATCGACCCCGTTTAGACGCATACGAAAACAGGCAAGGCTGAGAAACGGCCCCTGGTGGCTGGCAAGGAACGAACGATGAAAGTCATGATCCGCAAGAGCCCCGAGGGCCAGATGTCCGCCTATGTCCCTAAGAAAGACTTGGAGGAGCCCATCGTGTCGATGGAGAAGCCGGAGATGTGGGGCGGCGTCATCACGCTCGCCAATGGCTGGCAGCTCGAACTGCCGGACCTCGACCCCGGCACGAAGCTCCCGATCACAGTCGAAGCACGCAAACTGGCTGAATAACCATGGGATTGAGCGCCGGGGAAATATCGGAGATCGACGCGCTGCTTGGAGCGCCGGATGCAGGGCCTAGCACGCTGGCGGCTCTTCGCGCGCGCTTTCCGAAGCTTTCGCTCACGCGGGTAGACCCCTCCGATATCGGGGTTGAGGCGCCGTTCCGGCAATACAAGCTGTTCGATTTGTATCTCGTCGATGGCAGCAATCATTGCTTGAGTCTTACGGACAACCCCGAGCTGGCGACCGGGCTTGTTGTCACCGCGAACCGGGGCACGCCATGAACCCGACCTTCATACCCCTATCGGACCCGCATGTTACGGTCGCCGAAATCAAGGCGGTGACGGACGTTCTTCAGTCGCCGCGCCTCAGCGCCGGCCCTGCGGTTGACGCGTTCGAGGAAGCTTTCGCGGCCTACACCGGCAAAAAATATGCGATAGCGGTCTCAAGCGGCACAATCGGCATGCTGCTTGTGCTGAAGGCCTATGGCATCGGCCCTGGCGATGAGGTGATTACCTCGTCCTACTCCTGGCGCGAGACTACGCATGCGATTGTGCTGGCCGGCGCCACGGCCGTTTTCGCCGATATCGATTATTGGGCCGGAACGCTCGTGCCGGAGAAGGCGGAAGCCCGCATTACCGGAAAGACGCGAGCGATTATCGCGGGCAACACCAACGGCCATCCTGCGCCTTGGGCGGCCTTCCGTGAACTTGCCCAAAAAAGCGGGATCGCACTCATCGAGGACTCCACCGAGGCGATCGGTTCTGTCTATAAGGGCCGGCGCGTTGGCAGCTTCGGGGATTGCTCGGTCTTCGACTTTTCGCAGCCGGGCCCGATAACCTGTGGCGAAGGCGGGATGATTGTCACGGACGATGAGAATATCGCCATTGCGATAAGGCGGCATCGCGGCCGGCTGCCGGAAGAGCGGTCTTCGGTAGTGATTGGAGCCGTCGCACCCTTCCAGGCGAAGATGAGCGATCTCGCGGCAGCGCTCTGCCTTGTTCAACTTCAACGGATCGATGAAATCCTGTCGCTCCGCAAACTCACCGAGGCGCACTACTTCCAATACATCAAGTCGTTCGAGGGTATTAAAGACCCTTACATCGCCCCCGATGTCGATGAAGTCCACTGGTTTCTCTACACCGTGCATCTTGGCACGAGGTTCTCGCGCTCAAGCCGGGATGCCATCGTCGAGGACCTGAAAACCGAGAAGATCGAGGCTGCCGCCTACAGCCAGCCTTTGCATTTGCAACGCTATTACTTCGATCTCGGCCACCGCCGCGGCGATTTGTTCGTCACCGAGAAGGTCGCAGACCGCGCCGTAGCGCTGCCGTTTCACCCGCATCTCACCGAGACGCAGATCGCATTCATCGTCGGGACCATGAAGGACGCCTCCATCAATGTCGGCGCGGGAACGGCGATTTACCTCTAGGACGAAAACTAACAACACAGCTTACTCATAAACTTGGAGACTGCTTGCAATGCCGATGCTTACGATACTCCCCTCAGGCAAAACTTTGAGCGTGGCCGAGGGCTCGACCATCCTTGAGGCGCTGCTTGCAGCCGATGCGGGGATCAACCCCAAATGCGGCGGCAAGGCTCAATGCGCGTCATGCCATATCTTCGTGCATGACGGCCGCAAGAGCATCACGAAGGTCCAGCGCGAAGAGAATGAGCGGCTCGATCAGATCGTCGGCGTCGGCTCGAAGTCGCGTCTGGCCTGCCAGGCGCGGTTCGGCGCGGAAGATGTGACGGTCGAGATTCTTGGCTTCAGCTCGGGCCTGTAAATTAGTTGGAAGTATGAGGAGCCTGTAGCTCCCCTCATCCTGTCCTTCTCCCCATGGGAGAAGGAACGGCGTTGCAGCGGGCACGCCCTGCTCCCTCTCCCATGGGAGAGGGCCTGGGTGAGGGGAGATCCCAATCGCAAATAGGTGCGAAGGAAAGAAAAATGTCTGAAACGCAGGTTGTAATTCATGTCCGGTTTGCCGCCGATGGCAGCGTAACCGAGATCGGCGAAAGGCCGGTGAGCATCGGCGCCCAGGAGTGGTTCGACCGCCTTAGCGCAAGCGCCGGTAATTCCTATCAATCGCTTTCGGGCGGCAGGGGC
>CAZCIF010000082.1:11409-14294 GCA_964498645.1 uncultured Rhodomicrobium sp.
TTTTCCGCCTGCCCCGTTCTGAAGTGGATTCGCTGAAGGCGGCGGGTCTCAATTAAGTTGGAGGTAGCAATGTCCCTCGAAGCGGCCGAGACGATCCGCGAAAGCCTGAGCAGCGGCCTTGCCATTCCTTATCTCGGCCCGGGCGTCCTAGCCCTCGCCGGGGAGAGCTGCCCGCTGCCGGCATCGCCAGAGGTTTTGGTGGACCGGCTCACCGCAAAGGCCAGCGTGCCTCATAAGATCCGGAAGCAGCTCACGGCTGCGGCGCAGTTCATCGAGAATTTCAAGCACCGCAAGACTGTCGCGACTGCTATGACGGAAGCGTTCCGCGCCGAGGTTCAGCCAACCCCCCTCCATCGCTACCTTGCGGCCATCCCTGCCCTGCGCCTCATCGTGCATGCATGGTATGACGATCTCCCGCAAAGGGCGCTCGCCGGGAGGAAAGGCTGGGGCTTGGTGCAAGGTGTGAGCCAGGCCGAGCATTTCGGGCAGTGGGTGCATTATTTCGATGGCGAAACGCTGAGCCGCGTTGAGGCTGCGAACGCGGAAGCTTGGATGCCGCTGCTTTATCAGCCGCTCGGCTCGGTTTCTCCCGCCGCCAACTTCCTCGTTTCGGATTCGGATTTCGTGGAGGTGCTGACCGAGATCGACATTCAAACGCCGATCCCGGAGGCCGTGCAAAATATCCGCAAGGGCCGCCACTTCCTGTTTCTAGGCTGCCGCTTCTCGACTCAGCTCGAACGGATTTTCGCGTTCCAAATCATCAAGCGCTCGTCGGACCGGCATTGGGCGATTTTGCCCGAGACCCCGACGCGGAACGAGGCACGCTTCCTCGCCCAGTACAATATCGAGCGCATCGCCATGCCGCTGCCGGAGTTCGCCACGCTCTTGACCGGAACGGATATGACGGCTCACTCGATGGCGCCCGCCATGGCCGCGGTGTGACCGGCCGGCCTTTCATGCCCGGCCTGCCGTCTTCCGTTTTGGAAAGCCTTCTTGCGGAAGACGTGCCTGGCACGGACTTGACGAGCACCGCGCTCGGGATCGGCAAAGAGCGCGGGCGGATGGAATTCCGGGCAAGGGGCGCAATGACCGTCGCCGGCATCGATGCCGCCGCCGCCTTGATCGTCCAGGCCGGCGCCGAAGCCTCCATGCTCGTTCCGCCAGGCGCCCGCGCTGAAGCCGGAGATCTTCTCCTCCGCGCCTCGGGGCAGGCGGCCGCTCTGCACAGATCGTGGAAGACGGCGCAGACCTTGACCGAGATTCTCTCAGGAATAGCGACTGCCGCGCGTGCGATAGTGGACGCGGTTGAAGCCGTGGACCGGAACGTTCGCGTCGCCTGCACGCGAAAGACAATGCCGGGCGCCCGCCAATTGTCGATGATGGCGATAAGGGCGGGGGGTGCCGTTCCTCACCGGCTCGGACTTTCCGATACGATCCTTGTCTTTCCCGAGCACCGCATCTTTCTTGCCGGGATGAGCTTCAAGGAGATGGCAGCGCTGCTTCGCTATGAAGCGCCGGAGAAAAAGCTTGGCATAGAGGTCACGTCCGTCGAGGAAGCGCGCGACGCGGTCCTGGCGGGCTTCGACATTATTCAACTCGAAAAGATGACGCCAGCAGGCGTCGCCGCCGTTTCTGCGATCGCGCGAAACGCAGCGCGCCCGGTTCTTCTTGCCGCTGCCGGTGGAATCTCGGCGGCCAACGCCGCCGATTATGTGAAGGCAGGCGCGGAATTGATCGTATCCTCATGGCCCTACACGGCGAAGCCCGCGGACGTCGCCGTGACAATCGCCCATGCAGGGGGAGACTAAGCAAGCCTCTTCTGCGCGATTTGCGGCTTGTCCCTGGCCTATGGCGCCACCTGGATCACGGCCTTGCCGAAGTGCTGACCGGACTCCAGATAGGCGTAGGCTTCGCGCGCCTGCTCGAAGGGGAATACACGGTCTACCACAGGCGTGATTCTAGTAACCTCGACGCAACGCACCAGTTGTTCAAGGCCGATGCGATTGCCGACAAAGACGCCAATCAGTTTCCGCGCGCCGCCGATCAGGTCGAAGGGGCGGAATTCGCCGCCAAAGCCGCTCACACCGCCAATGATAACCACACTGCCCCCCATCCGTGTCGCGATGAGGGAGCGCGCAAGCGTTTCCGTGCCTCCGACTTCCAGGACCAGATCCACGCCACGCCCGCCAGTTAACCGGAGCACCTCTTCCTGCCATTCCGGGTTCGAGCGGTAATTGATTAAGGCGCTTGCCCCAAGCGCCTTCGCGCGTTCCAGCTTCGCGTCGCTTGAAGAAGTGATGATGCTGCGCAGGCCCGCTGCCTTGGCGAGCTGCAGCGCCCAGATCGATACGCCGCCGGTGCCCAGCAGCAGCACTGAATCACCCGGTTTCAGGCCGCCTGCAAGGAACAGAGCGTTCCAGGCCGTCAGACCGGCGCAGGTCAGGGTCGATGCCTGAATGAAGTCGAGGCTCCCCGGGATATGCACCAGTGACTGTTCATGTAGAACCATTTCCTGGGCCAGGGTGCCATCGGCGCCCGCGCCCAGCGCGCCAGCTGTTTTTTCAGGCGCCGGCTCGCCATCGATCCAGTCCGGGAAAAAGCTGGTCGCTACGCGGTCGCCGCGCTTGAAACGCGTCACGGAGAGGCCGGCCTCGATCACTTCGCCGGCGCCATCGGAAAGCGGAACGATTGGCTGGTCTTGTGAAACCGGGTAAGTTCCCTTGGCTACCATCAAGTCCCGGTAGTTGAGAGATGCGGCGTGAATGCGCACCCGGACCTCATGCGCACCGGGAGCACGGGACGGCGCCTCCGAACGTTCCAGGCTGGCGATCCAGGGGAATCGGGTGAAGGGATCATGCGGCAACGAGGCTGACGAGGAACTCATC
>CAZCIF010000083.1:0-6879 GCA_964498645.1 uncultured Rhodomicrobium sp.
GACCATCCCGTGTTCGGTGATGACGGGCTGAAACCGGGAGTCCGACCCGATCAACGCATCGGCTGCCGGGTCATGGCCGTGCTGCGCGTAAGCTCGCGCCTGCGTGGCCATGAGGGCCACAAGCATGATCAGCACATGGAACAGGGGGTATCTCTTGAACATCATATCCATCGAGGGACGCTGGCGGGGTTTCCTGTCCTCTTTGTAGCAGCAATTGGGAATGCATTGAGGCATAGCGGGCAAAAGACAGCTCTCCAATGAAATATCGTAAGCCTGGCGAAATCGGTCTGACGGTGCCCAAAGCCGGCCCGGAAACTCGCGCAAGGGAACATTCGCTTCCGGGCAAGACTTTAGCTGCAAGCTCTTCCCGGGAGGCGAACATGACATATGAGAGTTTGCAGCATTCAATGGCAGAAGCGCGCTCACCTGCATCGAAGGCCGATGGCCGGCCGGTGTTCAAGACAGAAGACCCGGCGACCGGCAAGCCGGGCCGCGTTTATCAGGGACACTCCCTTGAGGAGGCGCTCGCCATCGCCCATGACGTTCATGAAGCGTTCAAGGGTTGGCGGGCCATGCCGTTTGCCGGGCGCGCGCGGTGCATGAAGGCCGCCGCTGCTACGCTGCGCCGCCGCAAGGAAGAATTTGCGGAGCTTATGACGGCGGAGATGGGCAAGGTCAAAATCGAGGGCCTCGCCGAAATCGAGAAATGCGCGTTCAACTGCGATTTTTTCTCCGAACATGCCGAACGGTTTCTCGCACGGGAGCCTGTCGATATTGGCGGCCCGAAAGCGTTCGTGGCCTTCAATCCACTCGGCACTGTGCTTGCCATCATGCCGTGGAATTTCCCGTTCTGGCAGGTGTTCCGCTTCGCTGCGCCAACGTTGATGGCGGGCAACACCGCCGTTCTCAAGCATGCGAGTAACGTGCCGGGCTGCGCGCTCGCGATCGAACAGGTGTTCCGCGATGCCGGTTTTCCTGACAATGCCTTCCGCACGCTCCTCATTCCAGGCCGGGACGTGGAAGCCGTGATCGATGATCCCGCAATCGCGGCGGTGACACTCACCGGAAGCGTGGCAGCCGGACAAAGCGTTGCGGTGGCTGCGGGCCGGAACCTGAAAAAAGCCGTTTTGGAGCTTGGCGGAAGCGACGCCTATCTCATTCTCGACGACGCCGGTATCGAGCGCGCCGCTACCGTTTCGGCAGCGGCCCGGATGATGAATGGCGGGCAAAGCTGCATCGCCGGAAAACGCTTCATCGTATTGCCGGCCGTCAAGGACGCTTTTGAGAAAGCCCTCACGGTGAAGATGCAGGCTATCGAGATAGGCGATCCGCGCGATCTCAATACGAAACTCGGCCCGATGCAAAGCGTTCAGGCTCGCGACGAGATCCACCGGCAGGTCCAGGACAGCATCGCGAAGGGTGCAAGGCTTCTCTGCGGAGGCAGCATACCGGATATGCCGGGCGCCTGGTATCCGCCGACGGTGCTTGCCGGTGTGAAGCAAGGCCAGCCCGCTTATGATGAAGAGGTGTTCGGCCCCGTTGCCGCGATCATTGAGGCAAGAGATGAAAACGACGCCATCCGCATCGCGAACAGCTCGCAGTTCGGCCTGGGTTCGGGCGTCATCACCAGCAACATCGAGCGGGGCGAACGGATCGCCACGGAAATGCTGGAAGCCGGCATGAGCTTCGTGAACGATAATGTACGCTCGGACCCGCGCATGCCGTTCGGCGGAGTGAAGCACTCGGGCTATGGCCGCGAATGCTCGCATTTCGGCATCCGCGAGTTCGTGAATATCAAGAGCGTGGTGGTCCGCGACTAAAGGGGTCATCCCGGAAAACGCATCAGCGTTTATCCGGGATCTTTATAGACACCGGCCCCGCTTTTAACGATCCCGGATAGCCGCACGCGGCTTCCGGGATGACGATGTCCAACGGGCGGACGCAAGGATTGCATCGCCCCCAAGGTCTGTGCAACAGTGCGCCGGGCACAATTGAAATTTGAGTGCGGCGATGTTCCGGGGGGTTCATTCGGCAATACACGCGGCTGTCGCGGGCTTGTCCTATTGGGTGCTGCAGCACATGGAGCTGCTGCAAACTTACATTGCGGACTATAAGAAATATGCCATCCCGGCCGTGCTTGCCGGGCTTGCTCTCCTGTTCAGGATGAGCGACACGCTCGCGAAAGTGATTTTGGAGAAGATTCCGCTGCTCTCCTGGGGCTTGCGGCGCCTCCTTAGCGGAGACGATTTCATCGAAGGGGATTGGCCGCTTGCCGTTGTCGATATGAATAAGCAGGAACTGCTCTATCTCGGATTTCTGCGCATCGACTTCCGGAACGGGCAGCTTTACGTGTACGGCGACGATTGGCGCCCCGACGGCAGCCACGCGCATGCTTTTCGCTCGATGCAGTCTCTTTACCGCAACCGCACGCTGCAATACTGGTACGAGCAAGGCGCGTCGATGCACCGGCCCGATATGCGGGGCTACACAGAAATATTCTTCTTTCCAAACGACGGCTTGGCCGAACGGCACGCCGGGAAATTCCTCGATCCGCAGCATACGAGCGACATCCGCTTCTATGCCGGGAAGCAGCACTACCGGCTGTTCGAGCGCCGCATTACGTCCACAGAAAAGAAGCTTGAGGCGACCCGCCGGTTTTGGAAGAAGCTCGCGCCTACGCTTCATTGCCTGCGGAGCCGGGACATCAGCGCCGATTTCGTTTGAGCTTGTGCCTGTCATCGCAGGGCGGGCTAGCCAAGCTGGCAGCTATACTCGCGTTCAAATGAGGGATAAGCGATGGACACCATTCTTACCTGGCTCAAACAGTACAACATCGGCTTCGAGCCCGTTCTTAAAACCCTTATCCTTCTCGCCGCTGCGTCGATCGTTGTCCTTCTATTGAAGCGCCTCACATGGAAACTGCTCAAAAGAATCGAGAGGCAGCTTTCAGTTCCCCATGAGACTTCCTTGACCGTTGCGCGGGCCGTTACAGCCCTCTTATGGGTCATAGCCTTCATGCTGATCCTGAACGTTTGGGGGGTCAGCGTAGGCGGGCTGTGGGCTTTGCTCGTCAGCGCTGCCGCGGTGATTGGCGTCGGCTTTCTTGCATTCTGGACGCTCATCAGCAACATTACCGCGAGCTTTTTCATTACAGTCTGGCGGCCGTTCCGTCTGGGTCACACCGTCGAGCTGCTGCCTGAGAATTTGAAGGGGCGGGTTATCGACAGCAACATGATGTTTACAGTCCTGAGGGAAGAGGCGGGAAGCGTTCTTCAGATTCCTAACAATTTGTTCTTCCAGAAGATTTTCAGAGTGACCGGCAGCAGCGAGCCCTCTCATTTCGAACTTCTTGAAAATGGGGACCGGACCAAATCCGCCGGGGTGCCGGCTGAAAAATAATCGGCGAATACGCCTTATTGCCCGCATCATCGGCCTCTAGTACATCTGGCCTGCGGTTCAGCTTGCTGGAGGGGCATTCCCATGGGATTGCGGCACTGGGTAATCGTTTGCTCGATTTTTGCGTTGGTCAATGCCATGAGCGGGGCTGCCGGCGCGCAAAGCCCGCTGCCGCCACCTGCCGCAGCTCAACCTGCGGCGCCGGCCCAGCCGGCCGCACCGGCTGCCTCCGCGCCCGCTCCCGCGCCGCAACTCAATACGGCCGAAATCGTCAAGCGCGCCAACGACGCCACGGGCGTGAATATCGACGCGAAGATCAAGAGCTGGCAGAAAGAGCTCGACCGGATCGAACAGGATCTCCGCAAGCCGGGATTGCGCTATAACGAGCTGAACGCCTACCGCGGCGGGCTTCTGAAGCTGCGCGCGGATGGCGAGGAGTTCTGGAGAAAGCTGGAGCCCCCCCTCAATTCGGTCGGTGAACAGGTGCAGAAATTGCCGCCCGCACCGGCACAAGGCCAGCCGCCGGAGCCGGAGCAAGCGGCGCTCTTCCGCGCGGAGCTGAATTATCACCTTGGCTATCTGAATTCCGCGCGTGCCTCGCTGGACAGAACGCATTTCCGGATCAACCAGCTCATCAGCACGGTCCAGGATATCCGGCGCAAGAACTTCACGAACAACCTGTTCCAGCCCGTGCCGGGCGTCTTCTCCGCCAAGACTTGGCTCACCGCTCCTGAATATGCGCTCGATACGGTGGAGCGGGTACGAAGCACAGTGGTGGAATGGTGGGGGAGCCTCCACGACCCGGACCAAATTATCGTTCTGGCAGGCGTCGCGCTGGTGCTTTGGCTTATCCTGAGCCTTTTGGGCTTGGCTGGCGTGCGCAGGCTGAGACATTGCGCGGATGGCGACGAGCCACCCTTCTGGCGCCGCGCATCTTCCGCCGCCGGAGTGATCCTTCTCAGGTCATTGCCCACAATTGTGCCGCTCGTGTTCCTTTACAACGCTGTCGACCAGACCCAAGCTCTGCCAAACAATGTTGGCTGGCTATTTTATACGGGTGCGCGCTCGGTCATGACTGTAGTGGTCGTGAATGCCCTCATCGCCACCGTTCTTTCCCCGGGCGACCATAGATGGCGCTTGATCCCGGCCTCCAACGCGGCCGCCATCCGCATTTCGGGGCTAGTCCTGACGCTTGCCCTGCTCTACGGAGCAACAACTTTCGTCTTCGCGGCAACGCGCATCATGAAGGAGCCGCTCTCGTTAACGCTGGCGCTGACGCTGCCAGCGAACATGATCGTCGCGGGTTTGGTCATCGCCATTCTTAAAACACCGCTAAGAGAGGAGCATACCGGCGGATTGCCCTCGCTTTCCTGGCTACGGGCGCTCCGGCTGCCAGTCTGGTTGATTTCACTTGCTATTATAATGACCGGGGTAGCGGGTTATCTCTCGCTCTCGCGCCTCATTGCGCAGCAGTTGATCGTGACCGGCACGATTCTGGCCATTGTCTATCTTCTGCTGCTTTGGGCCGATGGGATCGCGCAGGCAATGGGCGATGGAGCGTCGGTTATCGGCTCCTGGCTGGAGAACAGCGCCGGGCTCGACCAAGGCAAGCGCCAGAGGCTCGCGGTTCCGGTGAGTCTGATCTTGAAATTCGCGGTACTGCTCTGCTCGGTTCCGCTCATCCTTCTCCAATGGCAATACCCTTGGGCCGATATTCTGGAATGGTACCACCAGCTCTTTTTCGGCTTCCACATCGGCAACACGCAGGTCTCGCTCGGTGCGATCCTGGCCTCCGTCCTCGTTTTCGTGCTGGGCTACTTTGCCGCGAAGCTGTTTCAGCAGTGGCTGGACGCGCAGGTTCTGCGGCCGGCGGGCCTGTCCGGCGGATTGCGCGATTCGATCAGCACCGGCGTGGGCTATATCGGCATTTTCACAGCCGCGCTCCTGGCGCTTTCATACGCAGGCTTCAACCTGTCTAACCTGGCGCTCGTCGCCGGTGCCTTCTCGGTCGGCATCGGTTTCGGCCTTCAAAGCGTGGTCAGTAATTTCGTGTCGGGTCTGATTTTGCTTGCGGAACGCCCCATTAAGATAGGCGATCTGGTCGTCGTGGGAGGCGAGGAAGGCTATGTCCGCAAGATCAGCGTGCGCTCGACCGAGATCGAGACCTTCGACCGGGCGAATGTGCTGATCCCCAACTCCTACTTCATCACCGAGAAAGTGAAGAACTGGACGCTGCGGAACAACACCGGCCGCGTGGCGATCTCCGTCGGCGTCGCCTATGGCTGCGACCCAAGAACGGTGAAAGCGATCTTATTGCAGGTTGCGCAAGCTCATCCGAATGTCATGCCCTCGCCGGAGCCCTTTGTCGATTTCGAAGATTTCGGCTCCGACACGCTGAACTTCAAGCTGTACGCCTATACCTATGATTTGAACAAGAGCATCAGCACGCGGACCGATTTGCGCATGGCAATACTCGACGCATTCAACGCTGCGGGCATTGTCATCCCGTCGCGGCAGACGGATGTTACCGTTCGCGACATCGATTGGCTGCGCGATGCGGTCAAGCAATACATGGCGAACGCCCTCGGCCACCGTACCGGCGGAAATGGTAGCCATGCCACCGGCGCGGCGGTGGACCCGGCCGAATGAAAGGTTTCATTGCGACGGTGAGCAAAGCGAAGCCGGAAGCCAGGGTTAAGTCCCTGATGCTGCTTTGGATCGCCACGGCGGCGAAAGCCGCCTCTATATTTCAATGAGGATATCAAATGGCAGAACATACGGCAGATCAGGATACGCTCGAAGAAATCAAGGTAGGATATCAGAAAGCGATCGACTTATGGACGTATGAAGGCCAGTTAATATGGGCACGCTTCAATGCAATGTTGGTTGCGAACACTATTATTGTGACAATTCTAGGGTTCTTTGCTAATAAAAAGACTACTCCACATTCAATTACTATTGTATTATCGACCAGCGGTGTCTTACTTTGTCTAACGTGGTACGTTATGATGAAAAGGGGATTTAGTTATTATAAGTATTGGATTTTTTCTGCACGCGAATTGGAGCAACAGCTTTCTGCGCTAAAGACGGTGTCACGGGGCGGAGCGTTCGCTGAGGGAAAGCCCGTTTCGTTCGAATTTGATGGTCGCACACATACTCTTCGAATGGGGTATTTCGGACGAAGGGCGGACATTGAACGATTGTCGTCTCTGACCGTTCTTGTTTTCTTAACCCTCTTTGGGTTGGCGTTTATACAAGCATTCGTTAAGAGCTAGGGTTTAGGTCATGTCCGTCTGCGCCTCGATTTCCGCGACCGGGGCTCACAACTTTTTGCGGCGCTCTTTTGGGAAATGCTGCGGTGAGTTAGGCGAGCGTCGCTGGCGATCCCGGGGGGCTCGAACCTTCTAACCCCATGCTTAGAAGGCAGCTCCTCCTAAGGCTGGGCGGTTGAGATTTCCGGTTTTTGCTTATGAGGTCACCAGT
>CAZCIF010000083.1:6889-14284 GCA_964498645.1 uncultured Rhodomicrobium sp.
AATTGGAATTGGGGAGAGATCGGAAGTGACCGGACAAGCAGAATTTTGGAACGAGCGCTATCGCGGCGAGGGCTTCGCCTTCGGAACCGAGCCGAATGCATTTCTAGCATCGCAAACCCAGTACCTGAAGCCGGGCCTCCGGGCGCTCGTGCCCGGCGATGGTGAGGGCCGTAACGGGGTATGGCTCGCGCAGCAAGGATTGATCGTGGATACGGCCGACGTCTCGCCCATCGGCGTTGCCAAAGCGCGCGAGCTGGCCAGAGCGCGCGGCGTCGAAATCAACGCGGAAATTGCCGATCTTCTCACCTGGGAATGGCCGGCCGGCCGCTATGATGTCGTCGCGGCACTTTTTCTGCACTTCTTCGACATGGACCGGCCCAGCATGCACCGCCGCATGCTGGATGCACTTAAGCCCGGCGGGATTTTGATCCTCGAAGCATTCCGCCCCGAGCAGATCGAATTCCAGAAGACGCATCGCTCGGGCGGCCCCAAGACCGCGGATATGCTTTACTCCAAAGCCAAGCTCGCCAGCGATTTCTCTGGCGCATCCATCTCGCTTCTGGAAGAAGCAACGGTCGAGCTAAACGAGGGAAACCGGCATAAGGGCGCCGCGGCTGTCGTTCGCGCCATTATACAAAAACCGCTATAATTTGGCGATGAAAGCGCTCAAGCTCCTCCTTTCACCCGCCGCTCTGTGCCTCTGGGCTATTTGCCTCGTCATCGGCTTTTCGATTGCCGGGTCGAATGCGAGCCGGACCATTACGCTGAAGCAGGAAACGAAGTTTGGATATGCAAAGTTTTCGTTTCCGATCCAAATGAAGCGTTGGGACGAACCGCTTTTCAATCTTCTTTTCACCAGATCGAAGACCGAGTCGGTGGAGTTCTTGAGGAATGCGGAGCGGGATGCGGCTGCGAGACCTACGGCGGAAGAAGAAGGCAATTGGAAGCCATATGCGCAGTCTGTCCGCTATATAGAACAGTTCAGGACGCCAATGCTTGTGAGCTATCTTGAGATCGCCAATGTGGCTCAGGGCGAGGCTCAACCCTCAATAGGGTTTAGAACGGTCAACTTCGACAAGGACGCCAAGCGCGAGCTTGCCCTTTCCGATATCCTCGACGGTGCCACCGACCGCTCTAAGGCTTTGGAAGCTCTGGCGAATTATGCACGCTCGGATTTGAGGGAGCAGACGGGCGAGGAAGACGAGGATAGCGATGCGCTGCTTCATTTGGCCAGACCGGATCTCAGCGTCTATGGGCGCTTCACGCTTTGTCCCTCAACCAGGATAGGGAAAGCGGCAGGCTTGACGATCCACTTTCCGCCGAGGGCGGACGGCCCCTATGCGGGCAGCGATTTTCACGTCACAATCCCGTACACGGTGTTTTCAAAATTCCTGAAGCCGGGGATGAAGACGCTCTTCTCGGGCGAGCCGCGTCAGGCGCCCGTATCGCTGCAAGACGCTGAGTCGTAAGGCGCTTAGCCCCCGTAGGAGAACCAAGCGCCTTGCCGCGATCAGGAGCAGGGACGCGCCGCCGCAGTGCAGCGGATGACGGCAAGGTAAGGCCCGCATTCGATGGACTTGTCCCGCGCCATGGACCACTTGAAGTCCTGGCCGTAGACAGCCTCAGCTTCGCGTTTCCAGGCTTTGATGGCGCTATTGCGGGAAAATGCTCCAAGCAGATAGCCGACGCCGGTAGACCGGATCAACGGCCGGCAGCGGCGATGGCGTTCGTAGCCGCCGTCATAGCGGTCATCATCGTAACGGCGATGGCGATATCTGTAGCCGTCATCATCATAACCCTGAGCATGTGCGGTAGGAACCGCAACTGCTCCGAAGCTCAATAGCGCAGCGATGGAAAGAAGAAGAGCGATGATCAGCTTATTCATGGCCGGTTTCCAAATTGGTGCAGGGAGCCAACTGTTAGCGCGTTGGTTCTGAACAAGATTGGAACCGGCCGTTCAGTTCCTGTTCACCATGATGGCTACCGTCAGGCACCTTTGTGACCAGCCGCGGCCTTTTGGGGACAAAGGCGATGACAGAAACCGGCGTAGAGCGTACCGGACATGCGCTGAAACAGGCCCTCCTTCAAAGCCTGAGCAACGGCGAAGATAATGACAATGCCGGCACCGGTGGCTAGAGCGTCTGCCCAGATGGTTCGATCGAGGGCAAGCACCAGAAACTTGCCCGCAAAGGATAACACAACCGTCAAAGAGAAAATCGGAAGCGACGCGGCGCCGGCCGCGCAAATCCAGCGAGGCAGCCGCATCCTAAGCCAAGCTGCATTCATGGGAACAAGGCGCGCCACCAGATAGGCCGATGCCAGCAGCCCCACAACGCGCCACAAATCGAGGCTCTGCTTATTCAAGCTGAAATACATCGTGCGCAAGCGGTTCCAGGCCGAGTCGCTAGTCGATTCGAAAGCGATCGACATCAGCACGGCGCCACTAAAGATCACGAATATTGCGCAGCAAATGTCGAGAACTTGCCGCGCGCCGCCGGACGCGACGGGCGGCATGCTGGTGCGCGTGCGCCATCCGAATGCGAGGCCGATGGCAAAGAGGAATTGCCAGCAGAACGGATTGAAGGTCCAGTTCACGTCATAGGTGATGGTGGGAATGGCGGGGAAGAACCGCGAAGCGAACATCCACATCAGCCCGGACGCCGCCAAAAGCGCTAGCTCGCTTCGCGCGCGCAGCCAAACGAGATAAGGCGCGAGCAGCATAACGGCGATATACATTGGAAGAATATCCAGAAGTGGCGCCTGAAAGGCCAGGAGCGGGATGCCCACGATCACTTGAAGCGGATCACTCTCGATTTTGTCGATAAAGACTTCGTAACCTGTCTTTGTGCCGGCGGCCGCGAGTAGGAAGACGGCTGTCATTATGAGGATGACGAGCACAATGTGATGGAGAAGGATCGTACGCGACCGCGCCAGCGCCTTCCGCGAAAAGGCCTGAATGCCCTGTGGAATAAGACCGTAATAGCCAAGCGCCGCGGAGTATCCGGCAAGGAACATGAACACCTCGGCGGAGTCGAACAGTGTAAACGTCCGGGAGGTGAGATAGGTGAATGCGTTGCCCGGAATGTGATTGATGAAAATGAAGATCAGCGACAGGCCGCGGAAGAAGTCAATGCGATGGTCGTAATACGCCTTCTGCAATGCCGGCTCACGCGTTCGCGGCTGCACATGCCCTGTGAGTTTCATGCGCGGAATTGCCCCGCCGAGGGACGCCATGACAAGGCAGCATATTCAACGCTCTTCGCTTGCATAATAGGAATCCTATGCATCGTGCTTGACAGACATGGTCACAAAATCCAGCATCCGATAAACTTCATGCGGCAGCGAGATCCCGTAATTGGGCGACGCCAACCGTCAATTTCGCAAGTGTCAGCGCGCGCCCATCCAGAATTGCGGCAAGATTTTTGGCCACGCGGCTCGCCGCGATGTCATGCTGCTTCCTCCAGATTTCAAAATCGCCCTGAGCGGCGGCATTCTCAATAACGCTCTTGGCAAGCGCCCGTTGCGCCGACGCCACGGCAGCGAGGCTGCTGTTCACAGCCAGCCGGTCGAAATAGTCGCCGGCCGCCAGCGCTTCGCTCGCAGCGGCGAGCTCATCCAGATGAAATGCATCGCGGATCGCGAATATCACCTTGGAAGCGGCCGTGACCGGGACTCTGACAGCGTTCGCGACCCGCACGATATCGAGCGCATGAGTGAGCGGCCCCAGCGCTGCCAGGCGCTGCGCCAAATCGGCGGGGACTCCGCTATCCCGAAGGCGCTTTTCTTCTTCATACAGCCGCGCCTGCGCGTCCTGCGGCAGAGCAGCCGCTAAATTCATTGCGAGGTATTCGACGCCATCGCGGTAGCGTGCAATTTCCGGTTCAAGGCTCTCTTCCGAAAGGCCATGCCGCAGGAACCAAGCGGTCTGCTTCCGGAGCAGGTCTTGCACCTTGCGGTACAGAAGAAGCTGCTTTTGACCGTCAATCTTGCCGTCGAGAGCATCGATGCCCGCATAAATCCTAGGCAGCCTGTACACCGCCATAACTGCCGCAAAAGCATAGGCGATATCTTCTGGCGCATTGCCCGTTTCTTCCACGAGGCGGACCACGAAGGTTGGGCCACCGCTATTGATGATGTCGTTCGTAAGGCTGGTGGCGATGATTTCGCGGCGGAGCCGGTGATGAGCGATCTCGTCCGCGAAGCGCTCCCGCATCAAGGGCGGGAAATAGGCGGATAGCGCGCGCCCCAAATAAGGATCGTCGGGCACCGGGGAACGGATGAGATCCTGCTCAAGGCCGATTTTGGCGTAAGCGAGCAGGACCGCAAGCTCAGGCCGCGTCAGCGGTTTGCCCGCCTGTGCGCGCCCGGAAATCGCGCTGTCCGATGGCAGGCTTTCCAACGCACGGTAGAGGCGATCCTGCTTTTCAAGCATCTGCATCAGCCGCTGCTGGAAGCCAAGGTCTGCAAGACCGTCCATCTCGGCGAGGCTGATGGCGAGCGTTTGCAGATAGTTGTTGCGGAGAACGCTTGCGGCCACCTCTTCTTTCATCGCGGCCAGAAGCTGATTACGGGCCGGTGTATCGAGTTTTCCGGCGGCGGCCGCGGCGCCAAGCGCGATCTTGATGTTGACCTCGACGTCCGACGTATTTACGCCCGCCGAGTTATCGATCGCATCGGTGTTGATCCTGCCGCCCTGCTGCGCGAACTCGATCCGGCCCCGCTGCGTCACGCCGAGATTGGCGCCTTCGCCGATGACTTTTGCCCGCAAGTCCTTGGCGGGAACGCGGATCGCGTCATTGGCCTTGTCGCCCACTTGCGCATCGGTTTCGCTACTGGCGCGCACATAGGTGCCGATGCCTCCAAACCAAAAAAGAGCGACGGGCGCCTTGACGATTGCGGATAGAAGCTCGATGGGTGTGACCACCGGCTTGAGGACGAAGAGCTTCTGCGCTTCGCTCGAAAGCTTGATATATTTCTCGCTCCGGCTGTAGATGGCGCCGCCTTCGGATAGTTTGGACCGGCCGTAGTCCTGCCAGCTCGATCGCGGCAGATCGAAAAGCCGCTTGCGCTCTTCCCAGCTCGCAACCGGATCGGGGTCCGGATCGATGAAAATGTCGCGGTGATCGAAGGCAGCCACAAGCTTGATCGCTTTCGACAGCAGCATGCCGTTCCCGAACACATCGCCCGACATATCGCCGATGCCCGCAACCGTGAACGGCGTGGTCTGAATGTCGATATTCATCTCGCGGAAATGGCGCTTCACCGCTTCCCAAGCGCCGCGCGCGGTGATGGCCATCTTCTTGTGGTCGTAACCGGCAGAGCCGCCACTTGCGAAAGCATCTCCGAGCCAGAAATTCCGGCTGAGCGCGATCTCATTGGCGATGTCCGAGAAGGTTGCGGTGCCTTTGTCCGCCGCCACCACCAGATAAGGATCGTCTCCATCGCGGCGGACGGTGTCCTCTGGAGGTACGATCCCGCCCATCACGAGATTGTCGGTGATCGAGAGCAGGCTTGAGATGAATGATTTGTAGCAAGCGACGCCCTCGGCTTGGGCCGCCTCGCGGTCAGCCTGCGGCAGCCTGCGCGGCACGAAGCCGCCTTTGGCTCCTCGCGGCACGATTACGACATTCTTCACTTGCTGCGCCTTGGCTAGGCTCAAAATCTCGGTGCGGAAATCCTGCGGCCGGTCGGACCAGCGTATGCCACCGCGCGCAATGGGACCGCCGCGTAAGTGGATGCCTTCGAAGCGCGGCGAGTAGACGAAAATCTCGGCAAAGGGCTTTGGCGCGGGCAGCCAATCGATCTCTCTGCTGCGAAGCTTGAATGCGATCGTCTCCGGGGTGCCGCCCTCGCTGCTGCGGTGGTAGAAGTTGGTGCGCAGCGTCGCGTTTATCAGGCAGAGCAAATTGCGCAGGATGCGATCCTCATCAAGCACCGGGATCTTATCCAGTTTCGCCGCGATGCGCTCTGACATCTGCGCCCGCCCGGCATTGCGGCCATCCGCATTCAATCCAGTGGCGGGATTGAACATCCCGTCAAACAGGGCGAACAAATCAGCGGCGATGCCGGCATGCTTGTTGAGCACTTCCGAGACGTAGATCGTACCGTAGGGTGCGCCAGTTTGCCTGAAATAAGCGGCATATGCGCGAAGAAGAGCAGCCTGCCGCCAATCCAGGCCTGCGCTTAGGATCAATCCGTTGAAACGGTCGTTGGCGGCCGCGCCGCTCCAAATGGCGAGAAATCCGTTTTCGAGGATCGAGCGGCGCGAGAGAAGCTCGGCGCCGCCGCCATTCGAGAGCTGCAGATCGCTGTCGTGAAGGTAAACAACGCACGCTTCGTCATCCATTTTCGGGGTAAGCTGGAATGTCCGCTCGGAGATGACGTTGAAGCCGAGATTTTCCAGAATAGGGACCCGTTTGGACAGGGTAAGAGGCTCATCGAACTGCTGCAGCGTCGCGCGCAAGCAATCCGGCTTCTCCGGGGCCTTGCGGTAAATGCCGATGCCGGTTCGCCGGTTCGGGCCGAGCTTTTCCAGGCGTTGAATATCCTCCAGGGCACGCCCCGGAGTGTTGGTCTCCTGATATCCTGCCGGAAAGGCCTGGATATATTTCTCAACAAGGCCGAAGCCCGCCCCGCCATAATGCTGCAGAATGAGATCGCGGAACTCGTCGCTCCAGGTCCGGACGATCTTCTCGGCCTTTTTCTCTAAGTCCTCCTCCGCCGCATGCCTAAGTTCCACATCCATGCGCCAGATCAGGATGTGCATGCGAACCATGGCGCCTTCGGGGAAAAAGGGGGTGACGGACTCCAGGCGCCCGCCAAATGCTTCTTCGAGCATTTTGACAATTGAGACGCGGACACCGGTGCTATAGCGCTCGCGGGGAACGTAGACGAGCGCGGATATAAAGCGCCCGAATTCGTCGCGGCGAATAAAGACGCGCGGCCTGGGAGTGAGTTCGATCTTGAGGATTTCCTCCGAAATCCTAGCGAGCTGGTCCGCTGAAATCTGGAAGAGTTCGTCGCGCGGAAACGTCTCCAAAACGTTGAGGAGCGCGCGGCCGGAGTAACTGTCGAGCGGGTATCCCGAACTGCGGAGGACTTTTTCGACTTTCAGGCGCAAGAGCGGAATGCTGGTGGTCGAAAGATTGTAAGCGCTTGCGGTGAACAGCCCCGCCACACGCATCTCTCCTTCGATTTTGCCGCCCTCGCCATAGAGCTTGATGCCGATTGTGTCCATGTGCACCTGGCGATGGACCGCGGACTTGCTATTCGCCTTCGCGACGACGACGGGCGGCGAATTGAGGAAGAAGGCGCGGCTCTGAGCAGTAAGCCTGTGTTCTGCACCGCCGCGCCGCAGGACGGACAGCGTCCCTCGTAGCCGCTCATCGCCTAGCG
>CAZCIF010000084.1:0-7991 GCA_964498645.1 uncultured Rhodomicrobium sp.
ATGGTTCGAGACGGCGTTCGAGACGGCCTTCGGCCTCCTCACCATGAGGACCTCCGGGCTTGCCGCAGCCTCATCCTGAGGAGCCGCGCAGCGCGGCATCTCGAAGGATGAGGCGGCCTCCCTCATGGCGAGCTTGTGCTGCACACCTGCCGAAGCCAGCCTGCTAAATCACTCGTGGGGTGCCAAAGGCCGCTGGACCCCCCACTCCGTTAACACGGCCTGAATATCGCCCGCAACGAAATGACGGGCGCTGTCCTGATCGTAGCCCTCCTCGAGAAGAGCATCGTATTCGGTAAGAGCGTGACGCACGAAGGCGACCATGGAAAGCCAAGCCGCCGTTTCGGCGGATGCTCCATGCAGACCGCAGCTATCCATGGCGTGATCCGCGATCGCGCCGGCCTCGTAGGCGGGGATGCGCGGCGCCATATGGCGCAGAGCTTGTTCGATATCGCTGCGTTTGGTCACCCAAACGGCCTCATAATGGTTGAGCGGCGCCATTAAACTACCATGAGTAAAATCTGTGGCAAAGTCCGCCCTTCACAGAAGTGACACGGGACTGTAGTATCCAGGCCGTGTTAGAGCGACGTCGTGCGAGCGTGGCCCCCAACTTAACGGCAGCCGTTGAGGAAAGGTTAACGTGACGGCATTGGCAGCGACCATAGGGTCTCCGCCGGATAGCTTTCCGGCTCTTGTGCTCAACGCGGATTACCAGCCGCTGAGCTACTACCCTCTTTCCCTCTGGAATTGGCAAGAAACGATCAAGGCAGTGTTCCTTGACCGGGTGAACATCGTCTCTTTGTACGATCGCGTTGTCCGCAGCCCCAACTTCGAGATGAAGCTTCCCAGCGTCGTCTCGTTGAAAACGTTTGTGAAGCCTGCGCTTTATCCTGCGTTCACGCGTTTTAATGTCTTTCTGCGGGACAGGTTTCAATGCCAATATTGTGGTTGTCCCCACGATTTGACATTCGACCATGTCATTCCGCGCTCGCGCGGAGGGCAGACGCGATGGGATAACGTGACGACGGCTTGCGCCCCCTGCAACTTGCGCAAGGGCGGCAAGATGCCTGCAAAGGCAAAGATGTTCCCGGCACAGAAGCCCTACCGGCCGACCGTGCATGAGTTGCATCGCAATGGGCGGTATTTTCCGCCGAACTACCTCCACGAAAGCTGGCTCGACTATCTTTATTGGGATACCGAGCTGGAGCCGTAATTGCGGGCGTCATCCCGTGCGCGCTGCGGCATAAAATGACGCTGCGCAGACACGGGATCGTAGTGGATTCCTACGCTTGCATTTTTTACGATCCCGGATACGGCCTTGTGGGCCGTTCCGGGATGACGGAGCCGGGCCACTAAATCATTCAGCTGGATTTGGTATGAGGGGTTGCGCAGGGGCGCGATCCCGGACATTTTGCGCCCATGCTGCACATCAACGATTTGAGCTATCGCATCGAAGGGAGGCCGCTGTTCGAGAACGCGACGGCGGCCATTCCGCAAGGCCACAAGGCAGGGCTTGTGGGCCGCAACGGCACCGGCAAGACGACGCTTCTGCGCCTGATCGCGGGCGAGATCGCGCCCGACGAGGGCTCGATCAGCTTTCCGAAGAATGCGCGGCTCGCCCATGTCTCGCAGGAAGCGCCGGGCGGGCGGGAGAGTTTGCTCGAAACGGTGCTTGCGGCGCATGCCGAGCTTGCCGCGCTCAGCGCCGAGGCGGAAACGGCCCGCGATCCGCACAGGATTAGCGAAATTCACACACGGCTTTCCGATATCGAGGCTCATTCGGCGCCCGCGCGCGCGGCGCGCATCCTGTCCGGCCTCGGTTTCGATGAGGCGGCGCAGCAGCGGCCTTGCGCGGAATTCTCTGGCGGCTGGCGCATGCGCGTGGCACTCGCGGGTGCCCTGTTCGCCGCGCCGGACATCCTGCTTCTCGACGAGCCGACGAACTATCTCGACCTCGAAGGCACAGTTTGGCTCGAAGACTTCATTCAGAGCTATCCCTACACCGTACTGATCGTGAGCCATGATCGCGACCTGCTCAACAAATCGGTCGACAGCATCCTTCACCTGAACGAAAGGCGTCTTGCCTTCTATACCGGCGGCTATGACCGCTTCGAGGAGACGCGCCGCGAGCAGCAGCGGCTGCAACTCAAACTGAAAAAAGGCCAGGACGATGCACGCCGCCGCATGGAGGCTTTCGTGGAGCGCTTCCGGGCGAAGGCTACAAAAGCACGTCAGGCGCAAAGCCGGCTGAAAGCGCTGGCGAAAATGCAGCCCATCGCCGCGGAGATCGATTCCGAAGTCGTGCCCTTTCGCTTCCCCTCGCCCGAACGGCCCCTTGGCAATCCGCTGATCCGCGTCGAGAACGCAAGCATCGGCTATGACCCCGAAAAGCTGGTGCTGCGCAATGTGAGCTTGCGGCTCGATTGCGACGACCGCGTGGGCCTACTCGGCGCGAACGGTAACGGCAAGTCGACGCTCGCGAAGCTGCTGTGCGGCAAGCTTGGCGCCCTCGACGGTTTCCGGCGCGCCTCCAAGAAGCTCGAATATGGTTACTTCGCGCAGCATCAGCTCGATGAGCTTCGCCCGAAACTATCGGCTTACGATCACATTGCGGAATTGATGCCCGATGCAACCGAGGCGCAGAAACGGGGGAAGGTGGCCGCCATCGGCTTTGGCGCGGATAAGGCCGATACGGCAAGCGAAAAGCTTTCGGGCGGCGAGAAGGCGCGGCTTCTCTTCGCGCTCGCAACCTTCCAGGCGCCGCATCTTCTGATCCTCGACGAGCCGACGAACCACCTCGATGTCGATAGCCGCGAGGCGCTGATTCATGCGTTGAATGACTATGAGGGCGCGGTGATTCTGATCAGCCACGACCGGCATTTGCTGGAGGCGACCGTTGACCGGCTTTGGATCGTGCGCGGCGGCACTGTCACGCCTTACGATGGCGATCTCGAAAGCTACCGGCAGGAAAGCCTCGCCAGTGCCAAACAAGGCGCCGCGGCCAGGCGCGCGAATGGCGGCGGTGTTCTCACGGCCGATATCAAGCGCAGCCGGGAAGATGAGCGCCGCCAGGCCGCTCAGCGCCGCGCCGGGCTTGCACCCCTGCGCAAACAGATGACCGAACACGAGAAGCGCATCGAGATGCTGCAAAAGAAGATCGCGGCCATCGATCTCGGCCTCGCAGACCCCGCTCTCTATGAGAAGCAGGCCGCGAAGGCTCAGGCACTCACTTTGGAACGCGCCGCCCTGGCAAAAGGTCTAAAGGCCGCCGAGGAAGCGTGGTTCGAGGTCTCGCTCGCCTATGAAGAGGCAGCCAGCGCCGCATAGGCACCGGCCATTCAGTGCCACTGGAGACCTTTGCAAAAGCCGCATATCCCTCATGGTTCGAGACGGCCCCTCATCCCGAGCCAGTCGAGGGACGGCCTCCTCACCATGAGGGATATCAAGCGCTTGCGCCTCATCCTGAGGAGCCGCGAAGCGGCGTCTCGAAGGATGAGGCGGCTTTTGCAAAGGTCTCCATAGGCAATACCTTCGTGCCCCTTTACGCCATGCCTCTCATCCCGCTATGACAGTCTGCCAAGCCAGGGAGCACCGCCCCGCATGACCGACAGCACCGTCCGCCTTTCGCCTGCCGCCACATTCTGGGTGATTTTCTTTTCGCTGGCGCTCATGGCGCTTCTGCTCTTTTCCGAAATCCTGCTGCCGTTTGCGGCTGGGTTTGTGCTGGCCTATCTGTTTCATCCCATCGTAGACCGGATGCGGAGGGTGGGCATACCCAGGGGCGCGGCTGCGTTTACGATCATCGTTGCTGTGGCGGTTGCGATTGCCACCATTCTAACGCTGATCGTGCCGCCGCTCATCGATCAGCTCGGGCGGTTCATTGAAGACTTGCCCGGACATTACCAGCATGCGCGCACCTATCTCTTGGAAAATTACGGGCATTATCTGCAGCCCTTTCAGCAGCAGGCGGCTCAACCTGAAAAGCCTGGAGCCGCCGCACCGGCGGAGGTTCAGCAGCAGATCGCTCAAAAGATTACGCCATGGCTCGCCTCTCAGCTTCAAGGTTTGCTGAAAGGTGGCCTCGCGCTGTTCAACTCGCTCGCGCTCCTTTTCCTCACGCCGGTGGTCACCTTCTTCCTGCTGCGTGATTGGGACAAGATGATTGCGAGCATCGAGGGGTTCCTGCCAAGGCAGCAAGCACCGGTTATCAAGCAACTCGCCAGGGAAATCGATTCGACCATCTCCGGTTATCTCCGGGGCACGCTGACAGTGCTCTTGATCGTGTCGGCCTTTTACATGGTGGCGCTCGGCTTTATCGGCCTCAATTACGGCCTCCTGATCGGGCTCGGCGCGGGGCTGATCAGCTTCGTTCCCTATCTCGGCTCGGCAACCGGGTTTCTCGTTTCCGGCGGGGTCGCGCTGGCTCAATTCTGGCCCGATTACACGAAGGTTGCACTCGTTTGCGGGATCTTCGTCTTCGGCCAGCTCATGGAAGGCAATGTGCTAACCCCGAACATCGTCGGCAATAAAGTGCGGTTGCATCCCGTCTGGCTGCTTTTTGCTTTGATCGCCTCCGGCTATGTGCTGGGCTTCACCGGGCTTCTCATTTCGGTACCGCTTGCGGCTGTCATCGGCGTTCTGGTGCGCTACGCCATCCGCAGGTATTATGAAAGCCCCTTATACGATCAAGAGGGCGATCATGAGCGCAAGACCAGAGCGGCAGATGCCTAACGGAGCCAGGCCAGCGTGAAGAGCCCGCAGCTCGTCTTGGACCTTCCGCATCGCCAGAGCTGGGACGAAGCGGATTTTCTCATAACCGCCCAGAATGAGCACGCTCTGCGCCTGATAACCGCCTGGCCGGATTGGCAGGCACCGGCGGCAATCGTTTTTGGGCCGCCTCAATCGGGCAAAACCTATCTCGCGAAAATCTGGCAGGGCCGGTCGGGCGCGCAATTTCTCGACGCGAACCAGCTCGCAACGCATGTTTGGCCGGCGCCTTATACTTCGCTGATCGTGGAAGATATCGATACCGCCGCCTTCTGCGAAACCTCGCTATTCCATCATCTTAATCTCGCGCGGGAGCACGGCTCCTCCATTTTGCTCACCGCGCAAACGCCGCCGGGGCAATGGAATGCGGTACTGCCCGATCTGCGCTCGCGCATCCGCTCTTATCCAGCCGCCGAAATCCAGCAGCCCGACCAGGAGCATCTGGCGGCGCTACTCATCAAGCATTTCAGCGACCGGCAAATCGAAGTCGCGCCCGATGTCATTTCCTACCTTGTCACGCGGATGGAGCGCTCGATGGCGGCTGCCCAGCGCCTGACCGCCCATATCGATAAGCTTGCCCTTTCGGAGCGCCGCAAGATTACGCGCGTGTTTGCCGCGAAGGTGCTGAAAGAGCTGAATGCAGAGGCGGATGGGGGCGGGACCGGCGATAGTGAATAGGAGGCGTGAGCCCCTTTGCGGCCATGGAGCGGGCGGAAGAGAGTAAAGAACCTCTTGCAGCTGAGTGGCCGGAACGTCATCTTCAAGTGCTAAGAATGCACAGCTTCGGCTAAGCTTCCGCTGTCGGGATGAATAGTGGAAGGAAAGCCAAGCCTGCCGCCCTGCTGATGTCCCTGTTGAGGCTACACCTTGAAAAGGTGTGGAGCCACGGGATTATCGTCTCTCATTGGAGGTAACGAAATGCCGCTCGCCAAAGTTGAGCCTGCTCCCACCTACCGGGACAGAATCGCAGCCTTTGGCCCGGAACGCTTTTTCAACCGGGAGCTATCGTGGCTCGAGTTCAATAAGCGCGTCTTGGAGGAAGCGGGAAACCGCCGGAATCCTCTTCTGGAGCGGGTCAGATTTCTTGCTATTTCGGGTTCGAATCTCGACGAATTCTACCGCGTGCGCGTCGCCGGCCTTCACGAGCAAGCGACGATGAAAATCTTGGAAATCTCGCCGGATGGCATGACGGCAAAGCAGCAGGTCCAGAAAATCAACGCCGTCGTCGCCACCATCTCGGACCGGCAGCAAGCTAGGTGGGCCGGGCTTAAAGAAGAGATGGCCGCGGAATCGATCACGCTTCTAACGGCGAAATCGCTCAGCGGCGCCGACAAGGAGTGGCTGCGAAGCTATTTCATGCGGCGGATTTTTTCAGCCCTGAGTGCGGTGGCCGTCGATGCGGCGCATCCCTTCCCGCATATTCAAAGCCAGGAGCTTGTGCTGGTGCTGGAATGCGAGCGCCAGGGCGAAGGCGAGCCACGCTCGATGTACGCCTTGGTGGTAATACCCAACGGGCTTGACCGCTTCATCCGCCTGCCGCAACCAAGCGGGGATACCGGAAAGCCCGGCATCCGCTTCATCGCCATTGAAACGGTGATCCCGCTTTTCGGCGAAACGCTTCTGCCCGGGTTCCGGATCAAGGATTCCGGGCTTTTCCGGCCTCTGCGCAATAGCGAAATCGAGTTTCAGGAAAAGAGCGAAGACCTTCAGAAGGTGCTGCGGCGCGCACTTGTTCAACGGCAGCTTGGCGAGGTAATCCGGCTTGAAATGAGCGCCTCCCTCCCCGCCAGCGCAAGGCAGCTTATCGTCGAGGGGCTGAAGATCGGGCGCAAGGATATTGTCATTGTCGATGGACTATTCGCGCTGGCCGATATCTCGCAGCTCATCGTCAGCGACCGGCCCGATCTGCTCTATAAGCCCTTCGAGATCCGTGTTCCCGAGCGCATCGCGGAATATGGCAACGATTGCTTCGCCGCGATTTCCTCGAAGGACATCATCGTCCACCATCCCTACGAGTCCTTCGATATTGTCCTGCAATATCTGCGGCAAGCAGCTCAGGACCCGGATGTGGTCGCGATCAAATGGACGCTTTACCGCACCTCGCAGAAATCGCCGGTTGTCGAAGCCCTGCGGCAGGCGCGCCAGGCCGGCAAGAGCGTCACCGTAATGATCGAAGTGATGGCGCGTTTCGACGAACTCGCCAATCTTGAATGGGCAAAGCAGCTCGAAGAGGTAGGCGTGCATGTGGTGTATGGCCTCACGCAACTCGATTTGAAGACCCACGCGAAACTCGGGCAGGTGGTCCGCAAGGAAAATGGCGAGCTGCGTACTTACTGCCATATCGGTACCGGGAACTATCATCCCGCGACGGCAAGGATTTACACCGATCTTTCCTACTTCACGGCCGATCCTGCAGCGGGGCGCGATGTCACCAAGATCTTCAACTATGTGACCACTTACAGCCGCCCAAATGACCTTGAGCGCATGTATATCTCCCCGCATGGGATCAAGGCGCGGATCATCGAGGAAATCCACAACGAGATCGGGCATGCAAAAGCGGGCCGGCCGGCGGCCATATGGATGAAACTGAATGCGCTCGTCGATACAGATGTCATCGATGCGCTCTATGAGGCGAGCCTCTCGGGCGTTCCCGTCGATCTCATCATTCGCGGCATTTGCTGCCTCAAGCCCGGCATTCCCGGCCTCTCCGAGAACATCCGCGCGAAGAGCATCATCGGCCGCTTTCTCGAGCACTCACGGATTTATTGCTTCGGCGGCGGGCACGGGTTGCCTTCTGAGGAGGCACATGTCTATATCAGCTCCGCCGACATGATGCCGCGCAACCTTGAGCGGCGCGTGGAGGCCATGACCGCGATAACGAACAGCACTGTCCACGAGCAAATTCTCGACCAGATCATGATCGCCAATCTGAAAGATAATTTGCAAAGCTGGAGATTGCGCAGCGATGGTTCGTGGGAGCGGTTTCATCTCGCAGCCGGCGAGGAACCCTTTAGCGCGCACGAGTATTTCATGACGAATCCTAGTCTGTCCGGGCGCGGTGGTGCGCTCAAGAAAAACTTTCCCCGGCGCTTCGCCGTTGCCTCGGCGCCCCACGCTTAAGGTGGATCGTGGATCATTCGACGCAAGGACGGCTGCAGGACCGGAAGCCTGTTGCAGTCATCGACATCGGCTCGAACTCCATCCGCCTAGTGGTCTATGAAGGCCTT
>CAZCIF010000084.1:8001-14105 GCA_964498645.1 uncultured Rhodomicrobium sp.
CAACTCGACGCGGCGCCTCAACGCGCTGACCATACCCTATGCGCTTGCGTCGCTCGCCCGGTTCCGCAAACTCGCCGAGATCTGCGGGGTGAGGAGCCGCGACCTCCACCCGTTCGCCACTGCGGCGGTCCGTTGGGCCGAGGACGGGGCCGAGTTTCTAGCGCGCGCCGAAGAGGCTTGCGGCACCACCATCTCTGTTATCGGCAATAGCGAGGAGGCGGAACTCGCGGCAACGGGCGTACTGGCAGGTTTTACCGCGCCGGCCGGGATCGTTGGCGACCTAGGCGGCGGAAGCCTTGAATTGATCCGCATCCGGGGGAAGCGGTTCGAGCAGAACCTTTCGCTCCCGCTGGGCGGCCTCGCATTGCTGGACAGGACGAAGGGCGACAAGGCCCGGGCGATTCCAATCATCGAAGAAGCCCTGGCACCGCTCGCCTGGGTCAGCTCGGCGCGTGGCGAGGCTTTCTACGCCGTCGGCGGCACCTGGCGTACCCTTGCGAAGATGCATATGCATCAAACCGGCTACCCGCTAACCGCGATCCATGGCTATAGCCTCGACGCCCGCAAAGCCCTTCAGATGTCGGCGCGCTTCGCAAACAGCTCGCCTGCCACGCTGAAGCGCCTGGAAGGCGTGTCAACGGGCCGCGAGGAGGTCTTGCCCTTTGGCGCGCTGCTGCTCAATGCGATCATCCGGCAAATGCAGCCCTCGGATGTGATCTTTTCCGCATTCGGCGTCCGCGAGGGCACCATCTACAACATGCTGAGCGAGGCGGAGCGTGCGAAAGACCCCTTGCTGTCCGCCTGCGAGGATTTTGCGCGGCTGCGGTCGAGATCGAAACGGGCCGCGCAAGAGCTGATGCGATGGACGGACACCATCTTTGCCCGTCCTGGCCCGGAGGAGACCCCAGACGAACGGCGCCTCCGCCATGCCGCGTGCCTCCTTTCGGACATCGCCTGGCGGGCGCATCCCGATTACCGGGGCGAGCAGAGCGCCGTCCTCGTCGCGCAATCGGCTCTCGCCGGCGTGGACCATCCAGGGCGCGCATTTCTGGCCTTATGCGTCTACCATCGCTACGAGCGCAAGCTTACGGGCGAGCTTCTTCCCAAGCTTTCCGAACTGGTCTCCCGCCCCGAGCGTAAGCGTGCCTTGATCATCGGCCAATCGGTCCGGCTCGCGCACACCTTGTCGGCTGGCATGGAAGGCGTGCTCCCGCAAACGGCGCTCACTGCCGAAGCAGCTTGCAATGCTCGACGGCGAACAGGTCGCGCGGCGTATGAAATTCGTTGCGCGCGAATTGGGGGTTGCCCCAGACGTGAAAATTTTGGAAACCCAGAAACCGTCATTTTTGGGCGGTCTCTTACAATGAGGATGTGGACCGCGTTTGAATATGGGAAAAGTCGAGCTTGGCTCCTATCTGTAACGCTGGATTTGCGTCATAGTTGTGCTGAACGGGCGCAATCGCTTCAGGCTCCATGAACCAAGATCTCTACAACATTCTCGGCGTAAACCGCACGGCGACGAACGATGAAATTCGCCGCGCCTACCGGAAGCTCGCGAAAGACCTGCATCCCGACCAGAATAAGGGCGATCCGAACGCGGAGGAGCAGTTCAAACGCGTGTCCGCAGCCTTCGCGGTGCTCGGCAGTCCGGAAAAGCGCAAGCGCTATGACGCTGGCGAGATTGACGCCATGGGTAATGAGCGCGCCAATCCGTTCTATCGCGACTATGGCGCTGGCGGCGCGGGCATGCGCGGCGGCGATGGAGGGTTTGGCGGCTTCCAAGGAGGCGGGGGCGAATTCTCCGACCTTTTCGGCGATCTCTTCGGAAGGCGCGGCCCGAGCGGCGCCTTTACCATGCGTGGTTTGGATTACCGCTATAATCTTGAGATCGCGTTCCTCGAAGCGGTCAATGGCGTCAAGAAGCGGGTGCAGTTTCCCGATAACGACACGCTCGACATCTCGGTGCCGGCCGGCGTGGAAAGCGGACAGGTGCTCCGCCTGAAACATAAAGGCGGCCCCGGCGCGGGCCGGGGCGAGCCTGGTGACGCGCTCATCGAGCTCAAGGTAACACCGCACCCGCTGTTCGGGCGCGATGGCGATAACATCACGCTGGAAGTGCCTATTTCATTGAGCGAAGCGGTGCTTGGTGGAAGGATCGAGGTACCGACGATCGACGGCCGGGTCACGCTATCCGTGCCCAAAGGCGCATCCAGCGGGCAAGTCCTGCGCCTCAGAGGCAAAGGCATCAAAAATAGCCGCAACGGTGCGACCGGCGATCAGCTCATCACGCTTAAGATCGCGCTTCCCGCCCAAATCGACGGCGAGTTGGAGCGCTTCATGCAAGACTGGATGCAGAAGCACCCTTACGATCCCCGCGCGCGGTTCCGGGAATTGGCGAGCGTCTGAGGCTTTACCGGTTTTCGCGGCCTATTCATGACGCGTATGATTTCGATTAGGAGCCAGCTCAGAAGAAGCGCTCCGAGAATTGGGAGCGTCTCAACCGCGTACCAGCCAAAGTGCGTGAGTTGGTAGAGGATATCGCCATAGTCGCCGCCAAGGATTTGGCATGTGACCGGCGTATCGGGGTCGATGCCACAGCCCGCCGAGCGCGCGATAAGGGTTGCCGTCAGAAGGCTTAACGGCGGTACCAGGCATAGGAGAATGAGAAGGACGGCCAGCATGCGAAAGGCGCGCATATGCCTTACTCTCCCGGAAAACTGAACCAGTTTTTAGTTCAAGACTTAGGCCATTTGTAGCTTCAAGGTGATTAACTTTTGATTTCAATCGCTTCCCTTCGATGTAAAGACGCGGGATGCGTATCCCTTCTGACTGCTTTGGGTTAAACTGCCGCCAAAGCCATGGAAACCGCGCTAGCGCATTTTCAACAAGCCGGAGTCACCGTCATTGCGAGCGAAGCGAAGCAATCCAGGGCCAAGTCTCTCATGCTGGCCTGGATCGCCACGGCGGCTAAAGCCGCCTCGCGATGACGGGCTCATATCAGCTGAATTTGCGCTAGCCGCGTGGCAAATGCGAAAGGGTTCCGCAATGGCCGAGCGTATGAAATTCTACATCGGTGGGGTCTGGACGGCATCCCGCAGCTTGACCGCTGCCCGCGTTTTTAAGCAAGTCGAAGGGCTTAAGACATGACGCACATCAGAGTTCCGCTCGATTCGAGACTGCGCTTACTGACCTACGAGGATGAGAGCGGCGCGGCGCGTCTCGGCATTGCAAGGCCTGACGGGCATATATCCGATGTTGCGAGGGCAGCGCATCAGGCGAAGTTTCCTCTCGGCTTCGATGGCACCTCGATGATGGCGCTGATCGAAGCAGGGCCGCAGGCGCTGGCGGAAGTACGCGAGCTTGAGGCATTGGATGTTCATACCCCAATCAGGATTGAAAATATTAGGCTGCTTCCGCCCATTCCGAAACTGACCCGCAATATTTATTGCGTCGGCTGGAATTATCTTGAGCACTTCGAGGAAGGCGCGAAGCGGCGCGATCCGGCTCAGAAGCTGCCCGATCATCCAGTGTTTTTCACGAAGGCGGTGAATACGCTCAACGGGCCTTCCGATCCGATCCCCTACGATGCTTCCATCTCGCGGGAGATCGACTGGGAGGTTGAGTTGGCCGCCATCATTGGCAAGCGAGGCCGGAACATCACCGAGGCTGAAGCCGATGAATACATCCTCGGCTACACGGTCTTGAACGACGTCTCGGCGCGCGATATCCAAAAAGACTGGCACGGCGGCCAATGGTTCAAGGGCAAGAGCCTTGACGGGCACGCGCCGATAGGACCATGGATCGTGCCCGCCGGCGATCTCGACCGGGACAATGTGCGGCTCATTCTGCGCGTGAACGGCGTAGTGAAGCAGGACGGCAATACGAAGGACATGTATTTCAAGGTGCCGCGCATTATCGCGGAGCTATCGCGGGGCCTGACACTGGAGCCGGGCGATATCATCGCGACCGGGACGCCATCGGGCGTTGGCATGGGCCGGACGCCGCCGGAATATCTTAAGCCTGGCGATCTCATGGAGACGGAGGTCGCCGAAATCGGCGCCATGCGTAATCCGATCCACGCCGCCTGAATGCCGTACATCGATCATTAAACGCACATGTGCTGAAACAAAAACGAGGCGCGGTGACCGCGCCTCGCCTGGTCCGGCATTGAGGAGAGATACACAGAAACTACTTGCCCTTAGCCTTTGACTTGGGCGCCGCCTTTGCGGGAGCCGCGGCAGTCTTGGGAGCTGCCTTCGTCGCGGGTTTCGGAGCTGCTGCTGCCGGTTTTTTTGCTGCCATGGTCTTGCCCCTAGCATTTTGTTACTGATGTTTAATCGAAAGCCAGATTCGCTTGCGTCAAACAATTTGCCGCGCTCGCGTTTCCACAACTTATGCTATATCCGGACCCTGATTAAGCCGGCCCGGCTCCCGCCTCCTTCGTGCTTCGAGGTTTCAGACCCCTAATAAAGCGGCAGAGGAAAATACCGCAGCATCAATTCTTCATAGCGGCCGGAGGCCTTGACGCGGGCTAGGGCGTAGTCGAGCACGTCCCGCAGGCGCGTATTTCCTTTTTTAACAGCGATCCCGACGCCATCGCCGAAATAACGCGGCTCAATGTAACCTTCGCCCCTGAACTCGCAGCAACGGTTGCTATCGGTCCCCTGAATCCAAAACATGAGCGAAATGCCGTCGCCGAACAGAAGGTCCGCCTCCCCGTTCTTGAGCGCGGAGCGCGCCCCTGCCGGCAAGGCATAGGGCATGATTTTTGCCCCCCGGAAAAAGTCGCGCAGAAAAGCTTCATGGGAGGTGCCCTGCACAACGGCGATCTTCTTGTCCTGCAGCGCCGCAACCGAGATTTCCTTGATCCCGCTGCCCGCTTTCGCAGCGAAGCGGGCCGGTGTCGTGTAATAGCGGTTCGTAAAATCCACCTCGCCCACCGCCTTGGGATTTATGGCTACAGAAGCAAAAACTGCGTCCGCCTCGTTGTTCTTGAGGGACGGGACAAGGGTGCTCCACTCGGCCGTGTTGATTTCGCAGGTGACGGCAAGCTCGCGGCAGATCGCGTGCGCCAGGTCCACATTGAAGCCCGTAAGCTGCCCCTCCTCGTCATAATAATTGAAGGGCGGGTAGTCCGGTTCGGTTAGAACGCGCAATTGAGGCAGCCAGGACCAATCGGGCTTTGGACCCGTTTGAGCCGCCGTCCTATGCGGCGCGAGGACCGCCAAGCCAAGAAAAAGCGCAAGGCAGACGCTTGTGCGGGCCGCGCGGCGCCAGAAATAGTAAGACCTGATTTTCATTGCAACCTCAGGTTGATTGACAAAGGGGCGTCTCTCCATTGTTCTTAATTGAATAAAGACATTTACCATTTTAGAATAGATGGGTTCGATTGTATGGCGTCTCATTTTTTCCTTCAGGACCATAAACCGGGGCAAAACGGCAATGCAAGCTACCGGCAGATTTTCGAAGCAGCCTTTCCGCCGCTAAGCCTCGCAGCCTCTGGCGCCGATATCGATTTCGAGCGCAATTTTGTCCTCACCCTTGGCTGGCCGGCAAAACTCGTTCACGACCTCGAGCTAAAGGCTCGAAACGCGAAAGTCGGGCTTATCCAGACCGCTATCGCGTCCGGGGTTCTCAGTGCGCCGGAATTCTATGACCAGCTTTCGCGGGCGCTCTCATTTGCCCCAGGCCAGGGGACTTACCGGGTGCATCTGCCGCCGGCGTCGCCCGAGGCGTGGCTTATCATGGAGCGCCCGGTTCCGCTCGCCGCAAAGGGCGCTCCGATGGTAGCTCTGAATGCCCAGAACTCCTCGATACACACGCTCATAACGCTTTCACAGAGGCTTGGCGAGAAAAGGCGGCATCTCAAGCTTTTGACCCGGCAGGAGCTTATCGACGCGGTGACGCGGTCGCATGGACGCGTCCTCGTTGCACGCGCCGTCGCCGGGCTGATGAAGGAGCGCCCGGGCTGGAGCGCGAAAACCGGGCTTGCTCCCTGGCAGGCCTATTCCGGCGCGGCCGCCGGCGGCCTTGCCCTTGGTTCTCTCGCGGTCGCGCCAAGGGAAGTGATTACACTTTCTGCCTTGCTGCTTTCGCTCATCTTC
>CAZCIF010000085.1:0-13777 GCA_964498645.1 uncultured Rhodomicrobium sp.
TCGCCTTGCGCGGGAGCTTGCGCCGGAGTCTGTGCGGGCTGCTCCGCAGGAGGTGCCGGGGTTGCCGCCGCAGGTGGTGCCGGGCTCGTCGGTGCTGGGGCCTGGGCCGCAGCCGCCTTCTGAGTATGCGGTTTCGGCTTCCTTACCGCTGCGGGCTTTTTGGGCGCGGCTGGTTTGGCCGGGGCCGCAGCGAATTGGCTTAGATCGATCCGTATCGGTTTCGAGGGAGCGGCTGCATTCGCGTCGATGGCGGTCTGTGCAGGATGTGCCGCTAGTGCGAGCGACTGGGAATTCTCGCCAGGAGGTGAAGTATTCACTGCAATGCCGGCCAGAAGCCACTCCTCCCCGGAACGCTGAAACGCAAGCTCGAAATTCACCTGCTCCGGGGACGTCGGGAAGAAGCCCGCGAGCCGTAGCAATTCGCCCTCGCCCATTGCCGGCGCCGAAGTAAACTTAGGCTCGAAAATCATGACTGGCGTAAGATCGATTCTGTGGGCACGCAACGCCCCGAAGATCTCCGCAAGGCGCGCGGAGCTGTTCGTTATTTGAAAGCTGGGCGTGCCCATATCGCGCAACACAGAATAGTTACCTGTCCAATTCGCTTGATTGAGCGCGATCACGGCGTTGCGGACCATAATGGCAAGGCGGATATTGTCCGGCACCACGGCGGCAGACACCGCATCCGCAAGCTCTTGCCGCAGGGCGGGGGTAGGTGAAAATTGAGCATGCGCTTGCCCCGCGCCCGCCATGAGAGACGCAACCAAGCAAAGAGAGCTTAGTGTGTATTTCTTGGCCACGGCTTCCCCCGATCATGGTTCGTTCCCGGAGTATTAACCTTCGTAAAAGGCGACTTCAAGACGAAATCATGCACGCTTTCCGGGTTATCCATGGAAGATATCGCGCGATAGTTGCGGGGGGGGGAAAGCCTCTAGGAAAGCCGGGACGGATCGGCGACGCGGCCTTGGAAGAGAACAGCGCCCGATGCGGCGCCGGCGACGAAGAACATAAACGGCCGGTCGACGGTGAAAGCCTCGGCCGGCCCGGCCGGCTTCATGGCAAGCGAACGCGCTCCCACGACCGCTGTCGCCGCCGCAGCCTCGGTGCCTTCCTCCGCGACCTCGATAACGGCGCGGTGGCGGACTTGTCCGATCTTGATCCCCTCTTTTCCCGCCCGCGCTCCGAGTATGCCGCCAAAGTCAGCATTGTCCGTCAGCGCGATCTTAAGCCCAAGCTTCCTGAACGGTTCGATTAGGTCGATATCGGAATTGCTCTTGAAGCGCGGCAAGGTGAGCGCAACGCGCTTGAGCGGCTCCGGCGCAAAAGCAGAGAGGAGTTTCGCGGCCTCGCCCCCCTTGAGACTGCCCGCTACGGCGTGAAGGCCGTCCACGCGGTCCGGCAGCACGGCGATCATGCTGAGCGCGCCGCCGGCGTAAGGCAGTGAAATCGCGCGGTAGCCGGGGCGCGTAACCAGCTTGAACTGGTCCTCCCGGTACATCGTGGGCGTTTTGACGCTTGACGCAGAGGTAAGATTGAAAAATGCATCCTGCGTAGCCCCTTTGGAAAAAGGCGTAGCCCAGGCGGCCTTGAAATAGACTGCGTTCAGAAGCACGAGCGCCGGCTCCTGGCCGAGACTGTCCAGGATCTTTTCGATCTTGCCATTCGTCTTGTCCTTCACCCAGCCGTTAACCTTCTCCAGCGTCGCGTCTGGAAAGACCTCGCCCGCATAACGTTCCTTAATGAGCGCCCGGTACTCGCCGGAAACGAGGCCACCATATCCGGCGAGCATAAGCGCATTGGCGATGAGCAAGCTTAAACCGGCGGACTTGTTGTAGCTTTTCAGCGCGGCTGTCACTTTGCCGCTTGCTTTCTCGATCTCCGCGCGCGACAGGCGCAACTGCAGCACTTTTGCAAGCTCTTCCCCAGTCGATCCCCGGGCGCCCGAAAGGGTCATCGCCATCGCGATCCCGATTGAATGGGGCGAGAACACGATGTTGCCGGGCTTTTCGGACAGCGCCGCGTAAAGCTCCGACCCGAGTGCGGCGAAGCCTTCGGTCAGCGCCCGGTCCGCATCGCCGGCCTCCGCTGGCGCCATCGCGGCAAGGGAACCGGCGTTCGAGAGAAGCGCGGCCAGCGCGGCCGCTCCCGTCAGAATATCGCGCCTGCGGGGGAAGATGGGCTTATTTCTGTTTCCTGGCTGCATGTGCCGTCTGACCCCGCTTCGGTTGAAATGCTCCAGCTTCCGTATGATGCGCAAACTTGGCCGTGATGTCAGGCAAAATTATCGTCCGTCTACCGCGGTTTTTGCGCCTGCCGGGAACGTGTCGGCCAGACCCTAATAAACCGGCCAGAGACCGGGTGTCGCAAGCTCCAGAACATGGCCGTCGGGATCGCGGAAATAGATGCTCTTGCCTCCGCGCGGCCAATCGGTGCGCGCCTCGATGGCAACGCCATGTTCGCGCAGGCGCTCCTCCCAGGCGGTTAGCTGGCCCGCGCTTATCGCGAAGGCAAAATGCAGGGGGCCTTTGCCGTCGTGGCCGGGAATAGTGCCGCCGGGAAGCTTTGCCGCGTTCACGGAAGCGCCCCGCCGGAAGATGAGAAGTACGCTGCGGCCCGCCACGTCATATGCGGTCAAGCGGCTGTCGGCGAACATCGGTTTGAGGCCCATCACCTCTTCATAGAAGCGCTTGGCGCGCTCCATGTCATCGACATAGATCGATGTTTCTAATATGCCGTCCAGGCTTGGCATCTCCCGTTCCAATCCACATCACTTGACGGCGCCGCCAGTAAAACCGGCTACGAAGCGGTCGACAAAGAAATTGTAGATGATGGCGATTGGAACGCTGGCGATAAGGCAGGCGCCCATCATAGACCCCGAGAAATAGACGTCGCCGCGCACAAGAAATGTCGGCACGCCTACGCTGACCGTATAGTTCGACGAGGCGGTTATGAAGGTTACGCCATAGACGAATTCCTGGGTAACGAGGGTAAAAGTAAAAATGATCGAGGTGAGGATGCCCGCCAGCGAGATGGGCATGACGACTCTCAGGAAAGCGCCAAAGCGGCTGAGACCGTCGATCATCGCCGCATCTTCGATGTCGCGCGGGATCGCCTTGAAGAAGCCCATCAGAAGCCAGATCGAGAACGGTACCGTGAAGCTTGGATAGACGAGAACCAGTGACCATAGGGAATCTTGCAGGCCGAGCGCCGCAATGATGCGGGCAAAGGGAATGAAGAGGATCGTCGGCGGCACGAGATAGGTCAGAAAGATGCCCACTCCGAGCGATTGCCCCAGAGCGCCGGTCATTCTCGACAGCGCATAGCCCGCGGGAATTGCGAGCGCGAGGGTAATGATCACCACCGCTGCCCCTACCATTGCGGTGTTTGCGAGCCACTGCACGAATGCCGTGTCCGCGAACAAAGTGCGCAGATGGTCAAGCGTCGGCGGGTCATTGAAGAGATATGGATTGTTCGCGACGTTATGCAGATCCTGAGTTGTCTTGAATGTCGTGATCACCATCCACGCGAAGGGGAATGCGAGGAAGGTCACGAAGAATACGAGGATCGCCGCGTGACCCGTTGCTTGTGCAGCCTTTCCGGCGCGGGCGGAAAAGGGTGTCATTACAAGACCTCCGTACGGCGTGCGAAGCGGAGGAATATGATCGCAACCGCAACCAGCACGGGGAAGAGGAATAAGGAAATTGCGGCTCCACCGGCGAGATCGCCGCCTTGAATACCTGTGAAGTAAGCCCAGGTCGCGAGCACCTGGGTCTGATCGTAAGGTCCGCCGCGAGTCAGCACAAACACAACGATCAGGTCCGTGAATGTGAAGATGATGCCGAACAGGACAGCCACGAGTGTGATCGGCCGGATCAAGGGAGCCGTGATCTGAAAATATCGCCGGAAAGGCCCGGCCCCGTCCACTGCGGCGGCATCGTGGAGATCCTGCGGAATGGAAGTCAGCCCCGCAAGAATAATGACGGTCGCAAGCGGCAGAATGCGCCAGATTTGCACGATAATGATCGAGGCCATGGCCAAATTGGGCTGGCCGAGCCATATGGGCCAATCGTTGGTGCCAACGATGCCGATCGCGCGCCCCGTCCAATTGATGACGCTATAAATTGAGTCAAAAATCCAGAGCCAGCCTATGCTGCCCAATGCAATCGGGGCGACCCAAGGCAGGAGGATGAGAAGGCGGACGAGCCATTTGCCGCGGAAGTTCACAGAGAGAGCCTGGGCAAGAATGCTGGCCATCACCAGGATGCAGACCTGTGAAATCACAGTCAGAATGATGGTGTTCTTCAATGCGAGCCAGAATGTGCTGCTTTCCAGAATCCGGTTGAAATTCTGGAGGCCAACGAAGTGCAGATCGCGGCCGCCAACCGTAACATCGGTGAAGCTGTAATAGATCGACAGGAAAAACGGGAATCCCACAAGAAGAACAATATAAAGGACGGCCGGAGCCAGCATGGCCGGCCACAGCCAGCGTTCGTTGTCGGCGAAAGAGGACCAAAATCCAGGGCCAGAATGCTCCTTTCCGGCTAAAGCTGCCGCCTCGGATGTCATTGTCTGGCTCCGTACAGCCTCGCGCCGGTGCTGCGATCGAAGCGCGCTATATCCTCCTGGCGCACACTGAAATCGTAGAGCTGGCCCGCTTTGACTTCGGTCCGGAGCATTGTCGGCATCTTTGAGATGACGTGAGTCGCGGCGGTACGCCCCTCAATCGCGCCATAAACGAGACGGTCTGCCCCCAAATATTCGACGCGGGTGACGCGGAACGGGAACGAGACGGTGTTTCCGTCCGCCCCGATTTCCTTCGGAAGGAAATCTTCCGGCCTGAAGCCGGTATAGCTGTCTTTATCCTCTAAGAGGTTCATCGGCGGCGACCCGATAAAGGTCGCGGTGAAAATATCGACCGGATTGCGGTAAATCTCCTGCGGCGTGCCAACCTGGCAGAGCTTACCCTGATTTAAGATCGCGATCCGGTCCCCTAGTCCCATCGCTTCCGCTTGGTCATGAGTGACGTAAATCATCGTCGTGGCGAGTTCGCGCTGAAGATGCTTAAGCTCGTCCCGCGCCGAGTTGCGCAATTTGGCGTCCAAATTGGACAGGGGCTCGTCGAGAAGGAAAGCCACTGGCTCCCGCACGACAGCCCGGGCAAGCGCGACACGCTGGCGCTCGCCGCCCGAGAGCTGGCGCGGCTTGCGATTGAGAAAGCGTTCGATCCCGAACATCTTCGCCGCCCAGGCGACCTTGCGTTCGATCTGATCTCTCGGCATTCCTGCGGCGCGCAAAGGAAAAGAGATATTCCCCTCCACTGTCATATGCGGATAAAGCGCATAGCTTTGGAACACCATGGCAATATTGCGCGCCCTTGGAGGGAGGTGCGTAACCACCTTGCCTCCGATCACGATGTCGCCGGCGGTTGGCTGCTCAAGCCCCGCGATCATGCGCATCAGGGTCGTCTTGCCGCAGCCCGAGGGGCCGAGCAGGACGAGAAATTCACCTTCTTTGGCAAGAAGGTCGATCCCGTCCACCGCGCAGGTTTCGGCAAATTCTTTGCGGATGGAGCGTACTTCTACAGTAGCCATATCGTTCAGGTTTTCGTTGCATTCCACGGCCGCAGCCGATGCTTCCACGGCCGGGCTCGAACATAAGGCGGGACAGAGCCCGGCTTAAGCCGGGCTCCAAAAGGAGGAGGGAAGGCTGCTAGATCATATTCCGCTCTTTCCACTTCGTCCAGATCGCCTTCATTTTCGTTTCCGCCCGTTTCAGCGCATTTTCGGGCGTCTCGGACCCGGTCGCTGCCTCAGCGAACATCGTATTGATAACCCAAGTGTTGAAGGTTTCGTCGATCGCGGCATTGGAATAGCCAGGATAACCCACATTCGTTGCCCAATCGAGCACATCGGCCAGGACGGCATATTTGTCAGCGGGAACCGCTTTGGCATCCTTGGAAATGAGCTGCTTCAAGTCAGGGACGGTCTGGCTGAAGCAGGGGAAGTTATAGAACTCGCTCGCCATGAACCCCTGCTTGAAGTTGTCGATGTAATCGACAAGGAATTTCTTGGCGCCGTCGATGTTCTCCGAGAACTTCCAGATCACATAGCAGTCCATAACATGCTCGAGGCCGATTCTGCGCACCGGCCCCTGCAGCGCTTTGCTGACGGCGATCTTTTCATGGATCGGCAGCTTGTCGTTTTCCCCTGTGCGGGTAACGGATATGGCGTTGAGAACGAGCGACGACCGGCCAGCGAGCATCTGACGGTTATTCGAGGACGGATCCCACGCCAGCACCTCGGGCGTCTCTGCCTCCTGGAAGAGCGCCTTCATGAACTTGATCGCTTCGAGCGTTTCCTTGGAGTTGATCGCCAAATTGCCTTCGGCATCCTGCTCGGAAGCGCCGAAGGAATACATGAGGGCGCGCATTGCCATGGCCGTGTCGAGTTCCGCCGAAAGGCCGATGCCAATGGGAATGCCGGTCTTGTCCTTGATCTTCTTGCCGCCAGCGCGGACATCGTCCCAGCTGTTTGGCGTCATACCGATGTCGCCCCAAAGATCGGTGCGGTAGTTGACCGGATCGGGCACGAAGCTATCGGAGAAAGCGAAGTATTTCTTGGTCTTAGGATTGTAGGTACTCTTGACCGCGAGATCGATTGGCTTGCCGTATCTCTTTTCGCATTCGGCGTAGACATCCTTCATGTCCACCACCTGATCCTCGTAGACCGAAGGCGGGGCAAGGAACATGACGAGGTCATGGCCTTTCTGAGCGGAGACCTCAGCGGCGGCGCGGGACGGAATGAGACCCAAATTGATGTTATCGACAATCACCTCGGTGCCGTTCTTGGCCCCCCATTCCTTAACATATTGGGTGTTGAACCACTTGTCGTAGCCGGGAATGAAGTGGCTCCATTGCAATATTCTAAGTGTTTTTGCCGCCTGGGCTGGACGGGTGAAGAAAAAGGGTCCAGCGCTTGCCGCTAGTCCCGCCGCGCCAGCGCCCTTTACTACGGTGCGGCGTGTTATGCCCGTTGCCGGGTTACGCGATTTCCTGGGCTTTTCTTCTGACATTATGACTTCCTCCTTTAACGCACACTGGCCTTTCACCGCCAGACCGTACTCTGCTTGGCAGATGGTGCACTCACGTGCCGCTGTAGTGCCGGGCGGCATGTAAGCTCTATGAGCGAAACGCTCACTGGAGATCGAATTTCTGATTATTAGCACTGCCCCAAGATATTTGCCATTGTACTATCGCAGATGAACTTCGGTAGGACCGGCGTCATACGGCAAGAATTTTAGCTCAACGCTGCCGCGATCGGACAGTGAGCGAAGCCAGGGGCAAGTCTTGCTACTCTGTCATGATGAGCGTGGTGCCGCCGTTCACCTCGAAGCCGGAGAGCTGCTTGATAAAGCTCATGCCAAGCAGATTTTGCGTCATCCGGCCCGGCTCGGCGATCACGGCTTGAACGTTGCTGACCGAAATGTCGCCAATGCGGATAGCGTTAATTATCGTGGAGGCAACGCGGGCAACACCGTTTGCCGTCGTCGAGCGGCCATCGAAGCGAAGCTTTTGCGGAGCGAGCCCCAGTTGCTGCGCGGTTTCGTAGCTGAGGGCCACATAGGTCGCGCCGGTGTCTGTCATGAAATCCACATGCCGGCCGTTGATTTCGGCAAGGGTGTGGAAATGGCCATAATTGTTTGCGTTCAAGATGACTTTGCGAGCGGTGACCGGCTCGTTCGGCCTCGCGGCGATGGTGCCCCGGAGCTGCGGGCCTGCTGAAGCAAGCACCTGCGTACTGAAACGCGGAACACCGGGCACATTCATGTTAATGTCGAAAAAATGGGCATACCCCGCGCGGGCGGCGGCCAGCCTAACGCCGTCGTAGAACTGCCCGAACGAGGAAAACGTTAAATATCCAGCGGAAACCGCAGCAATCCAAATCAGGATCTCGCTTAAAGCCCACCGCTGAAGAGACTGGCTTTCCATAACGCGTACCGCGATCCGTTGTCCCAAGAGCAACGATGCGGACGCGCGCAGCGCCTAGCTCCGCATCAAGAGCTGATTTCCCGAGAATTCATAAGACCGCAAACGGCTTAAAAAACTCATACCGAGCAGGCTTTGCTGAAGCGCGCCAGGCCTCGTTACGAGAGCGTCGACATTCTCGATCGTCAGCGCTCCCACGGTGACTTTGTCGAGCTTGATGCGAGCGGCAAAAGCCCGGCCATTGGCGGTATCGACCGGCACGGTGTAGCTCAGCGCGCCAAGCTCTATTCTCGCACGGCGTGCGTCCTCCGGGCGAAGCACGACGGTTGAAGCTCCGGTGTCGACGATCATTCGCACACTGCGCCCATTTACCTTAGTCCTGGCGATGAAATGGCCGCCGCTCGTTCTCCTTATCTTAACGACCGCGCCGCGTCCGCCCGCACCCTGCGACACCGTTTGAACGGTGCCTGGTTGCAATTCCTGCACGACACGGTCACTCACCTCTCCGATTTCGGCGCGGTAGGCGTAAAGCGCAACGAGAACGAGACCGATAGCCATCCAGCTTCCAAGCGCCTTCAGAGCTTCGGCGGCCCTTCCAACTGAGAGGCGCGTAACCCCGGCCATCAGGAAGATCAAAATTGAGAGCGGCGCTGCAAGCCGGGGGAAGTCCTCGCGAGGCAAGCCAGCTATCGTGTCGCCTTCGCCCGTCAAGGCATAGAGCACCACGCTTACGACCAGAAGTCCGATGGCGAGAAAGATCATGGGCTGTCCATCTTTTTTAGGAGCCCGCTCTATATAGCGGGAAAACGCGGAAAACGACAGGCCATCGCTTTGCCGATTTGCGAATCGCGCCGCGAATCACGTCATAAGGGCCGGCAAGGCTCACTCTTCCTTCCGCCCTGTTCGCAACATCCCTCGCCGGAGGCAAGCCTTCATGCGATATCCGCCCGATCTGCTCGATGAAATCCGCAGCCGCCTGCCTGTCAGCCGTATCGTAGAGCGGCGCGTGAAGCTGAAGCGCGCGGGCCGCGAATATATGGGCTTGTCGCCCTTCAAGACCGAGCGCACCCCCTCCTTCACCGTGAACGATCAAAAGGGCTTCTATCACTGCTTTGCCAGCGGCGAGCACGGCGATATCTTCACATTCTTGATGAAAATCGAGGGCTTAAGCTTTCCCGAAGCCGTCGAACGCCTCGCCGCTGAGGCCGGCGTTATCTTGCCGGCACCGAAACCGGCCGATGAGGCCGCAGCCTCTCATGAAATGCGTGTGCGCGGCGCGCTGGAGGAGGCTTGCGCGTTCTTCGAAGCCTCGCTCTTCGGGCGGGAAGGCCACGCCGCGCGCGCTTACCTGGAAAAGCGGGGCGTGCAGCCGGCGGAAATAAAGACATTCCGTCTTGGCTATGCGCCCGATAGCAAATCGAGCCTGAAAACGCATCTCAGCCAGAAGGGTGTCTCGCTGGGCGAGATGCAGGATGCCGGCCTCCTGATACATGGCGAGGATATCGCCATCCCCTATGATCGCTTCCGGGGCCGTTTGATGTTTCCGATCACCGATGCAAAACGCCGCGTCATCGCTTTTGGCGGGCGCGCGCTCGCTCCCGATCAGCAGCCGAAATACCTGAACTCGCCGGAGACCGCTCTCTTTCATAAGGGGAATGTGCTTTTCAATCTCGCCGCCGCCCGCGAAGCATCGCGGACGCCGAAACGGGTGATCGTCGCTGAAGGCTATATGGATGTGATCGCGCTCACCCGTGCAGGGTTTGCGGAGGCGGTGGCACCGTTAGGGACTGCCCTGACAGCCAGCCAGCTCCAGCTTCTCTGGACCATGTCGCCAATGCCAACACTTTGCTTTGATGGGGACACGGCCGGGCAGAAAGCGGCGCACCGGGCCCTTGAAGGGGCGTTGCCCTATCTCGAACCGGGCCGCTCGCTGCAGTTCGCTTTTCTGCCGGAAGGCCGCGATCCCGACGACATGGTGCGGGGAGGCGAAAAGGAAGCGCTTGCGAAGCTTCTGGCGCAGCCTCTTCCCCTGATCGATGTCCTTTGGTCGCGCGAGTTCGCGCGTCATCCTCTGGAGACGCCGGAGCAACGCGCCAGTTTCGAAGCCCGTCTCATGCAGCTGGCGGCCCAAATCGAGCATAAGAGCCTGAAATATCATTACATCTCTGCCTTTCGCGAGCGCCTTCGCGGGGCGGGAAAAGCGCCGGCTCCTCGCGCGGTCGAGGCTTCGTGGCGTATTCGCGCCTCATCCGCCTGGGATCAGGGGCGGGGAAAAGCGGCATCAGGCCGTGCTGCTTTTTCAGGAAGGCCAGGCGGATCGAATGCCGGCGCCAGAACGGGCAGCCTGCTCGCAAGCAGGATCGTCCAGGCTTCCGTGCCATGCAGCGCGCCGAGGGAAGCCTTGCTGATCGGCGCAATTCTCCGCCATCCATGGCTGCTCGATGAGTTTCCGGAAGAGATCGCTGCTATTCACCTCGATGACGCAGATTGCCTGCGGCTTAGAGACCATCTGTTAACGGTGCACCAACCGGAGGAACTTCTTGACAATGAAAAATTGTTAGAGCACCTCTCCCGCAATGGTTATGGTGCGGAGACTGGGCGCGTTGAACGCGCAACGGCTCATAATGCAGATTCGCATTTCGCGCGGAACGCGAGTAAAGAACAGGTGTTAGAGGGGTGGCGTCATGTCATGATGCTTCATGGCAAAGCGGGCGTTCCCCGCTCGTTACAGGAAGCTGAGAGCGACTATCTTACCGAGCCGACGGTTGAAAATTTCTCCAAACTTCGTGCGGTCGTGCAAGAGGTTGAAATTGCGGCGCCTTGATTAGCCCTCATGTATTGCAGCGGCGGAAACGGTCACCAAATAAATGGATCGGGGCGAGTGGTAAGGCGTGAATTCAGCTTCGAGCGTAACCCGGCATTAAGCACAACCACTTATAAACTGGAGTGGTACAGCGATGCGAATCGCATCTGCCGTAGTAAGCAACGCAACACCATCTTAGCGCCACGTTGACTGCCACCTTTGAGCAGGGCACAGAATGGCCGTGCCCGGTCTTCCGGCATTTTTGGAGTGCATAATGGCCACAGCGACGACAAAAACCGAAGAGCAAGAGACACCGGCTGCGGAAACGGCCGATAGCCCAGTCCTTGATCTCTTGGATGCCGCCGTAAAGCGCCTGATCAAGGTTGCGAAGTCTCGCGGTTATGTCACTTACGACGAGATAAATGAAGTTTTGCCGCCCGACGAAGTGTCGCCCGACCAGATCGAAGACATCATGACGATGTTCTCCGATCTTGGCGTCAACGTTGTCGATGCCGAAGAGGTCGAGGAAGCCGCTGCAGCCGAACCGCTCGACGACGAGGACGAGGAAAGGCAGCCGCGCATTTGCCCGTTAAGCAGGAACGTTCCACCGAAGTCGGCGAACGCACCGACGATCCTGTGCGCATGTATTTGCGCGAGATGGGGTCTGTCGAGCTTCTCTCGCGCGAAGGCGAGATTGCGATTGCGAAGCGTATCGAGGCCGGCCGCGAAGCCATGATCGGAGGGCTTTGCGAAAGCCCGCTTACGTTCCAGGCCATCATTATTTGGCGCGACGAATTGAACGAGGCGAAGATCCTCCTTCGCGACATCATCGATCTCGAAGCCACCTATTCCGGGCCTTTCGCGCGGACGGGGGAAGGCGATGAAGAGGGCGCTGAGGAAGAATTCGTGCCCGAGGCGCGGCCGCAGCCGGTCAACGGCGGGTCTCACATTGGCGCGGCTCCCCAGCAGCAGGCTATGAACGGCGCCAATGGCGCCAATGGACATGCACGCCCCGTTGTCGGCGATGGGGTCCCCGGCGCGGAGGGCGAAGGCGGAGAATTCCGGCCCGAAGAGAATTTCGACGAGGACGACGATCTCGAAAACAGCCTTTCGCTTGCCGCGATGGAGGCCGAGCTTAAGCCAAAAGTGCTCGAAACCTTCGACCGCATCGCAACCGAATATAAGAAGCTGCGCAAGCTGCAGGATCAGCATGTGGAGCGCAAGCTTCAGGACGACGTGCTTTCCCCGCAGCAGGAAAAGCGCTCGAAGAAGCTTCGCGACGTCGTGATCCAAGATGTGAAGAGCCTTTCGCTGAACCCGGCGCGTATCGAGGCTCTGGTCGAACAGCTTTACGATATCAATAAGCGGCTCATCGGCTATGAAGGCCGGCTGCTCAGGCTTGCCGATGGCTTCGGCGTGCGCCGCGACGAGTTCTTGGGACACTATCAGGGTTGCGAACTCGATCCGAACTGGATCGACCGTGTGTCGGTCCTCAAGGGCAAGGGCTGGCATAAGTTCGTCGAGAAGGAGCGCGCGCGGATCGAGGAAATCCGCCGGGAAATCCATGCGCTCGCGACCGAAACGGGCCTCGACATTGCCGAGTTCCGCCGCATCGTAAGAATCGTGCAAAAGGGCGAGCGCGAAGCGCGTCAAGCCAAGAAAGAGATGGTCGAGGCGAACCTCCGGCTCGTGATCTCGATCGCGAAGAAATACACGAACCGCGGCCTGCAATTCTTGGATTTGATCCAGGAAGGCAATATCGGCCTTATGAAAGCCGTCGATAAGTTCGAATACCGCCGCGGATACAAGTTTTCGACCTATGCGACATGGTGGATCAGGCAAGCGATCACCCGCTCGATCGCCGACCAGGCCCGCACCATCCGCATCCCCGTGCATATGATCGAGACGATCAACAAGATCGTGCGCACGAGCCGGCAGATGATGCACGAAATCGGCCGCGAGCCGACACCGGAGGAACTGGCCGAGAAGCTTTCCATGCCGCTCGAAAAAGTGCGGAAGGTTTTGAAGATCGCCAAGGAGCCGATCAGCCTTGAGACGCCCATCGGCGACGAGGAAGACAGCCATCTCGGCGACTTCATCGAGGACAAGAACGCGATCCTGCCCATCGACGCGGCGATCCAGTCGAACCTGCGTGAGACGACCACGCGCGTGCTCGCCTCGCTCACGCCGCGCGAGGAGCGCGTGCTGCGCATGCGCTTCGGCATCGGCATGAACACCGATCACACTCTGGAAGAAGTCGGCCAGCAATTCTCGGTAACGCGCGAACGCATCCGCCAGATCGAGGCCAAGGCGCTGCGCAAGCTGAAGCATCCGAGCCGCAGCCGGAAGTTGCGCAGCTTCTTGGATAATTAACCAGCGCTTGGTGCTGTCGCGAGGGCTTTGCTATAGTTAGCAAAGCCTAAAAACGGGAAGATTTATAAGGCTTTGCTAGGGTTAATTTGCGGGCGAAAACATATTTAACGGACTTTCTGAACACGGTTTTTCTAGGAAAAATCACGTAAAATCGCGTTTTTTCTCGCAAAAAACTAGGAAAAAGCTGAGGTCAAGCGGCGCATTTACCTTGTAGCATTTACCATGCATGGCTTATAGGGTCGCGCCCTCGTCATCGCGAGCGCAGCGAAGCAATCTGGTAGGCTGCTGAAATTTCCGGTTGATGGATTTTCCTTCGGAAGTGGACGGAATCGAGGGCTAACGTTACCTTTGCCGTCATGAAGCTATTTGCAGCAGCTGGCGTTGAACTGCCACCTTCAGGCGGCGCGGGAGCGAAGCGCCCTCGCATTGCCCGCACCTTGCGTGTGCCGCTCTTCAATTACAAGGTGATTAAGAGCGAGCGGGAGCGCGTAGCGTTTGTCCCCACGCAAGAGCAATTAAACAAGGCCGCAGACTATTCCCGCAAGGTCAGCAATCCGAAGTTTCTAAAGCAGAAAGAAACGGCGGTTCGCAATCTCTTCATTCAAGACGTATTGCAGACC
>CAZCIF010000086.1:0-10681 GCA_964498645.1 uncultured Rhodomicrobium sp.
GGCACAGGCTTGCCTTCGATGGCCTTCGCGAAGCCTTCGAGCGGGAGCGGGATGCTGAGCGCGCGGCCCGTTACGTCGATGCCAAGATACGCAATTTGCTTGCCGGTCTTCATCTGATCGACAACCGCGGGCTCGATATTGGCTTCGGCGTAGCAGCCGGCTTGGTCGCAGGTCGTGTAGGCGAGCTTGATCGGCTCCTTGTCGTCGACCTTCACGAGCGCTCCGGGAGGCAGAGCGGAGCCGAGGGGCAGCATGGCCAGCATTTGCGGCTTGTCCTGCCCGGCAACCTGGCGGACAGCAATCTTGCCGATGAGGATAGCTGTGGCATTGTCGCGAACGTCAACCTGCGTCAAGCAGACATTAACCTTCTTCATATCCTCGGGCTTTTGCTCCTTCGGCTTCTCGCCCGGCTTCACGGTCTCAGCCACCGGCACATCGATACAAAGCTTGTACCAGATGTCCGCGGGCTTCTGAGCGCTTGCCGTTTTGCCTGCGGGAGCAGCAGCTCCCTTATCCTTACCTTGCGCCATACTCCCGGTTGCGCCGAGCGTAAGCGCCAGTGTTGCGGCTACCCCAAGAGTTGCCGCTTTCACAAGCTTTGTGAAAACCATTAATCCGAACCTTTCACCGAAGTGTGATGGCTATCCTAATCTGAAGCCCCATTATCAGGGCCGTGACTGTTGCTTGGAAACCCGGAATTGCGGCATTCCCGTGACAGTTTCACAACCCTGTGAAACACTGGCATTGCGGCTTATGTTCGTTCGAAGAGGCTTGGCGGGTGCCATTATTTCGAAAGTTTCGAGGCTTAGAGCGGAAAGCACCACGGAAGTTCCGCAGAAAGGACGCGCTCGTTGGCGTGTGGAAAAGTTGAACTTTGGCGCGGGCTGCGGCGATTGGCATGCCTGAATGGCATTCTCGCCACAGTTACAGGCGTGCTTTCGGCCTGCATTCTTGGCGGAGCGGCCCTATCCGCGCCCGAGGCCGGGATCGCCATGCATGACCGGCCGAAATACGCCGCTACGTTTCAGCATTTGGACTATGTTAACCCCAATGCGCCAAAGGGCGGCGTTTTGCGGCTTGCTATGCTTGGCTCTTTCGACAGCCTTAATCCCTTCATTATCAAGGGCTCGTCCGCGTCCGGCATACGCGAGTATGCCTACGAGACGCTTCTCGCGCGCAGCTTCGATGAGCCATTCTCCCTTTATGGACTCATCGCAGAGAGCGTGGACACGCCGGAGGATCGCAACTCGGTCACGTTTCAGATTCGCCGTGAGGCGCGATTCGCCGATGGTGCGCCGGTCACGCCCGAAGACGTGCTGTTTTCGTGGGAACTCCTGAAAGCCAAGGGCCGCCCCAACCACAGGTCCTATTATTCGAAGGTTACCAAGGCGGAAAAAATTGGTGAGCGCGGGGTTAAGTTCACCTTCGCGGACGGCGGAGACCGGGAGATGCCCCTTATCATGGGGCTGATGCCGGTTCTCCCCAAGCACGCCGTCACCCCCGAATCCTTCGAGAAAACGAGCTTTGAGAAACCGCTCGGAAGCGGGCCGTACATTGTCCAGGAAGTTCAGCCCGGCGCCAGCATCACCTACCGGCGTAACCCGGACTATTGGGGCCGCGACCTTCCCATTATGCGCGGGCAGTTCAATTTCGACACGGTTCATATCGATTATTACCACGACGCCGCAGCTATGGAGGAAGCCTTCCGCAAAGGCCTCTTCGATGTGCAGGGCGACAGCGTGGCCATCGACGCCGTGAAATGGGCAGATGCCTACGATTTTCCGGCAGCGCGCGATGGTCTCGTCAAGAGGCTGGAATTCAGCGTTGGTGTGCCTGCGCCCATGTCGGCGCTCGTTTTCAATACAAGACGGCCAATTTTCGCCGACAGCCGCGTCCGCGAAGCCTTGACCCTCGCCTTCGACTTTGAATGGCTTAACAAGACGCTTTTTCGCGGCCTCTACGCCCGCACGCAAAGCTTTTTCGACCGGTCTGAACTTTCCTCGCATGGCCGTCCGGCTGACGATCGCGAGCGCGCATTGCTTGCGTCCTATGCGAGCGAGCTCGCTCCGGGAATAATGGAGGGAACCTTCAGCCAGCCGGTCTCCGATGGCTCGGGCACGAATCGCGAAGGGCGAAGGCGGGCGATCGCGCTTCTGCGGGAAGCGGGCTACGTGCTGAAAAACGGCGTCATGACCAGCAAGGCGACCGGGCTTCCCTTCGCATTCGAAATGCTTTGCGCGAACCGCGAGCAGGAGCGCTTGATGCTTACCTATGCGGGCGAGTTGCGCCAGATCGGCATCAATGCCCAGGTCCGCTTAATCGATTCGGCCCAATTCCAGAGGCGCGCCACGTCCTTCGATTTCGATATGATGGAGGCTTCATGGTCATCTTCGCTGTCTCCAGGCAATGAGCAAAGCTTCCGCTGGTCGCGCGAGGCTGCAGCGCAAGAGGGAAGCTTCAATTATACCGGCGTGAAGAGCGAAGGCGTTGACTCCACGATTGCCGCAATGCTTTCGGCAAATACACGCGCGGACTTCGTCTCCGCCGTTCGCGCCCTCGACCGGATCCTGCTTTCGGGCCGATATGGCATCCCGCTTTATTACGCGCCGAAACAGTGGATTGCGGTATGGCCGCATCTGCGCCAGCCGCCGGTTTCGACGCTTTACGGAACAAGGCTCGAGACCTGGTGGACAGACGGCGCAAAGAGCGCGGCGATCGGCAATCCGGGACAATGACGGTGAGCAATGAGGCCGGCTATCGTGGCGGGTTCCCGCCCCGAATCTTCAACATGGCGCGCTATTGCCTGCAAGCAGGGGGCGCGCACGCCGCCAAGCCGGCGCTCGCCGTTGTTCACGATCCGGCGGGAAGGGACGTGGAGACCTGGAGCTACGGGGCCTTGGAGGAGGCGGTACTTAGAACCGCCTATGCGCTCCGGTCAGCGCACGGATTGAATGCCGGCAGCCGCGTGGCAATCCGGCTGCGCAATGGCACCTCCTATGCGCTCGCATTTTTCGGAGCGATTGCAGGCGGGCTTGTTCCCATTCCCGTATCGCCGGATTTGATGGAACGCGAATTGAGCTTCGTACTTTCCGACAGTGAAGCTGCAGCAATCGTGCTCGACAGCAGCCTGCCGCATGGCCCTTTCGATCCGGGCCTTACTGTCATCGCCGGAAAGGACTTGGAACGCGCCACAGAAGGCGGCCCCGCAGCGAGCTACGCAGACACGGCAGCGGACGATCCCGCCTTCCTGATCTATACGTCCGGCACCACCGCCACGCCCAAGGGCGTGTTGCACGCGCAGCGAAGCGTGTGGGGCCGGCGTCCAATGTATCAAGGCTGGTACGGCATGACATCCGGCGACCGGCTTATGCATGCCGGTAGCTTTAACTGGACCTACACGCTTGGAACCGGGCTTTGCGACCCATGGGCGAACGGCGCCACAGCCATCGTCTACACCGGCGAGAAAGATCCGGCGCTTTGGCCCAGCCTTATTCGCAGTCATGACGTCACGATTTTTGCGGCGGCGCCGGGCATCTACCGTCAAATGCTGACATACGGCAATATCGAGCCGGGTGCGCTTCCTTTACTGCGGCATGGCCTGACGGCCGGCGAGGCCCTCCCGGATGCGGTTGCCGCCGGCTGGCGCGAGAGGACGGGCACCGTGCTATATGAGGCCCTCGGCCAGAGCGAGCTTTCCACTTACATTTCGAGCGCGCCGGGCGTTCCTCCAAAGCCCGGAAAAGTGGGGCGCCCGCAGCCGGGCCGCTGCGTCGCGATCCTGGCCGCGGAGGGCGGCATGGAGCCGCTTCCAGTTGGCTCTGATGGCCTCATTGCGCTCCACCGCACCGATCCCGGCCTTATGCTCGGCTACTGGCGCAGGCCTGAGGAGGAGACGCAGGTCTTCCGCGGCGAGTGGTTCACCGGAGGCGATGCGGGCGTCATGGACGAGGATGGGTACATCGCTCATTTGGGGCGCCGCAACGATTTGATGAATGCCGGCGGCTTCCGGGTTTCTCCGGCGGAGGTCGAACAGGAGCTTGCGAAACATCCTGGCGTCTCGGAGGTTGCCGTCACGGAAGTTACGGTCCGCGATGGGGTTTCGATCATCGTGGCGTTTGCCGTTGCGCAGAAAGAGGCTGAAGCTGGAAGTGCCCTTGCAGCCCATCTCGCCTCCTTCGCCAGCACCGCGCTCGCCGCCTATAAACGCCCCAAAGAGTATGTCTTTGTTCCTGCCCTGCCGAAAACGCCGAATGGCAAGATCAAGCGCGGCGATCTCAAGGAAAAGTATAACGATGTCAAATCCGCTTCGAGAGGTCACGGGCGGCGCCTTGGCGGCACTTAGCTCTTGAGCACCGACTTGACCTTGCGCGCCACCTGCTCGATGGTGAATGGCTTGTTTATAAGAGCGACACCCGGATCGAGCACGCCGTTATGGATGATGGCGTTCCGGCTATAGCCCGTGGTGTAGAGGACTTTGATGTCCGGGCGGATGGCAGCCACCTTTTCCGCCAGCTCTTTGCCGCCCATCCCCGGCATGATGATGTCCGTCAGTAACAGCGTGATTTCGGGGTGCTTCTCAAGTAGTTCGAGAGCAGCCGGGCCGCTGCAAGCGTCGACGACCATATAGCCAAGTTCTTGCAGAGCTTGCTTGGAGAAGTTCCGCACAGCGTCCTCGTCTTCAACGATGAGAACCGTTCCGTAACCGCGAAGCCCCTCTGCCGGGTCTTGCACATCCCGGTCTTTTTGCGCCGCTGGACCGAAATAGCGGGGCAAGTAGACCTTGACCGCCGTGCCGTGGCCTGGCTCGCTATAAATCTTGACGTGCCCGCCGGACTGCCTCACAAACCCGAAGACTTGGCTAAGCCCAAGCCCTGTGCCTTTTCCGTTTCGTTTCGTGGTAAAAAACGGATCGAAAGCCCTTTCGGCAATCTCGCGCGGCATCCCGCATCCCGTGTCGGTTACGCAGATCGCGACATACTGGCCGGATGCTACGCCCGCCTCCCGCGCAACATAGGCTTCATCAAGATAAGAATTGCCGGTTTCGATCGTGAGCTTGCCGCCATCGGGCATCGCATCCCGTGCGTTTGCCGCAAGGTTGATAATCGCGTTCTCAAGCTGGTTTCCGTCGATATTCGTGTCCCATAGGCCGCCGGCAATAACAGTCTCTACCTCGATGGACTCACCCACCGTACTTCGAATTAAGCCGGCCATGCCGGTGATCAGTTTGTTGGCATTGAGCGGCTTCGGATCGAGCGGCTGCTTCCTTGCAAAGGCCAGAAGTTGCGCAGTCAATGTTGCAGCACGCCGGCCAGCCTCGGTGGCAGCCTCCACGAAGTGCTGGATGGAACTGTCGCCTCGCGCGAGCCGCCGCTGCAGGAGGTCGAGGGAGCCAAGGATTACGGTCAAGAGATTGTTGAAATCATGCGCGATGCCGCCCGTGAGCTGGCCCACGGCTTCCATCTTGTGCAGATGGCGGATGCGTTCCTCGGACGCTTCGCGGCGCGCGATCTCTTCCTGCAGCATAAGGTTGGCTACGGCGCCCTGGCGCGTGTAACGGAGCGCCACAAGACACATCCCGAACATGGCCCCGGCCGCGGTCCCCCCAAATAGGAGCCACCTTATGACGGTGGCTCTCCAAGCCCCTAGCACGGTTTCGCGGTCGAGCCCTATCGCAACGGCTAGTGGATACCCTCCCAAGCCTCTATAGGCGGCGATGCGAGTTACGCCGTCAAGATCCGAGGAGTAATCGGCAATACCTTCGCGGGGATGCTTCTCGATCTGCTCTGCAATCCGGGCATTGGGCGGAAGCGTTGGAAGATCCTTGACCATTCCAGGAAAGCGCGCAAGCCTTGTCCCGTCATTGCGGAGAAGAGTTACCGAGTTCACGCCGGTGTTCGCAATTTCTTTATAGAATTCTCGAAAATATTTTGGTTCCACAGAGATTACAATGACACCGTTGAACTGGCCATTTTGCGAGTACCTTGGAACGCCATACTGAAAAAAGACTGCGTTGCTTCGAGCCTGTCCCTGAACAGGCCTGCCAATGTAGGCGGTTCGACGCGCTTGCTTACCTTCCTTGTGAACCTTGAAATAAGTCTGACCGGAGAAATCTGTATCGCCCGGGACCGGGAAGACGTCAGCAGCCACAAGCGCATGGCCATCCTTGCCGATGACCCAGACGTCCTGGATCTGCTCTAACGTTCGATCGTATTGTTGAAGCCGCCGCTTGATTAAGGCCGCATCCGCCTTGATTTGCTCATCGCTGCGGTCATCGAGAATTTCATCGACGTGCAAAGCGGCAAGACGAAGCGTTTCAAAAACCTTGAGGGCGTGCTCCCGGGTGACTTCAGCAGTGCTGATGACTTGTTTCCCGGCTTCTTCAAAGTGCTCGACATAGGAATTGCGCGCAGCCACGGCAAAAACGGCGGCGGGAATGGCAATCGACAAGACGGCCAAAGTCCGGATTGATCGCTCGGCGTTACGCATAGGACGGAGGCGGGTACCTTGGGAGAAAATCAGCCGGGTGGCAATACGCGAGCAGCGCGCCTTCGCGCGTTGTCCCATTTTCATCCCTATTCTGCAACATTTTTAGAGTAGGAAGGATCATAATGCCGCACTATAGTTACGCTTTGGCTCGATCATTAAGGATTTGACATAAATGCACTTGCCTTTTCCAATAATGACATCGTCGTGATCGTTTTGGAATGCAGTGAAACTGGCGCGGTTCAATGATGTTGGCTGGATAACCCGGCCACATCGTCAGCGGCCCGCCCGTTTCCGGGATTGAATCGAAGGAGGGAACGTGCACCGCCGGGCTTTCATTTGCGGGTTATCGGGCGCCAATCTTACCCTTGGCGAAGCGGATTTCCTCGCCGCCGCGAGGCCGGCTGGCCTCATTCTTTTCGCGCGCAACGTCGAAAGCCCGGATCAAGTCCGGCGCCTGTTGGCCGAGGCTCGCGACGCGGCCGGGGACGATGGGCGCTTTCTTGCGCTCGTGGATCAGGAAGGCGGGCGCGTTCAGCGCCTTACAAAGCCGCACTGGCCGCTTTATCCGGCGGCGCGGGCCTTCGGCCGTCTGTGCGAAGCAGACCGGGACCGTGCGAAGCACGCGGCCCGGCTCTGCGCGCGGGCGATGGCGCAGGACCTGCATGAACTTGGGTTCAACACCGCATGCGCGCCAGTACTCGATGTGCCTGTGCCTGGCGCCGACAATGTCATCGGCGACAGGGCTTACGGCGAGGACGCGGGCACCGTTACCGAACTTGGCGCTGCGGTCGCGGAGGGACTCCTTGCCGGTGGCATTCTGCCGGTCATGAAACACATTCCAGGGCATGGGCGCGCGATGGCCGACAGCCACCTTGCCTTGCCGGTGGTGGACGCGCCGATTGAGGTCCTTGAAGCGGCCGACTTCGCGCCATTCCGGGCACTAAGGCATCTGCCGATGGCAATGACTGCCCATGTGATATTCACTGCCATCGACCCGGCCGCGCCCGTGACAGTCTCGCAGAAGGCGATCGCGGATGTGATCCGCGGCTATATCGGCTTCGATGGCCTCCTGATGTCCGACGATCTCAGCATGCGCGCGCTGTCGGGCTCTCTTGAGGAGCGCACCCGGGCGAGCCTCGCGGCTGGCTGCGATCTGGCACTCCATTGCAACGGCAAGATGGACGAAATGGCTGCCGTCGCCACAGCGTCCCCGCATCTTCAAGGGGCGGCGCTTGCGCGCTTCGAGGCTGCGCTCGCGCAATTGAAAGAGCCGGAACCGTTCGACAGGCAGGAAGCCGGCGAGGCTCGCTTGCAAGCACTAGCCGCGCTCGCGTGAATCGCGCAAACTGCGCGCGAACATGTCAAGCGGAGAATCGGACGTGAGCCAGGACGAAAACGGCAGGCAGGCGGCGAAAGCCGCGCCCGATGGCTGGGAAGCGCCGGAGCGTCTCGATCCGGACAGCGATGCCGATGTGCTCGTTCTCGAACTTGACGGCTTTGAAGGCCCGCTCGATCTTCTTCTTGTCCTCGCGCGGAGCCAGAAGGTCGATCTGACGAAGCTCTCCATCCTGCGCCTCGCCGAGCAGTATCTCAACTATATCGAGGCCGCCCGCGCGCTGCGCTTGGAGGTTGCCGCCGATTACCTCGTGATGGCGGCATGGCTGGCCTACCTCAAATCGAAATTGCTTTTGCCCGAGAAGGAGCAGCAGGAGGATGAGCCGTCCGGGCAGGAGCTTGCGGCTCAGCTCGCCTTCCGGCTGAAACGCCTTGACGCGATGCGCGAGGCGCTGGCCCGCATGATGGGCCGCAAGCGGCTCGGCATCGATCTTTTCGCGCGCGGCATGCCCGAAGGCATCCGGGTGGTGCGGTCGAGCATCTATCAGGCGAGCATATTCGATCTTTTGAAGGCCTATGCCGAGCAGCGCCAGCGCAACGCCGTCACCTAGGTGAAATGGGGAGGGCGTGAGGTCTGGTCGAGCAAGCAGGCGCGCGAGCGGCTGGCGGCGCTACTCGGCGGCGAGCCGGATTGGGCCGCGCTCGACAAATTTCTGGAGGAATACAAGCCCTCGCCCGTGCTCAACAAAACGGTCACGGCCTCAAGCTTCGGCGCCACGCTGGAGCTGGCGCGCGAGGGCTATCTCGAAATCCGGCAAAGTCAAGCCTTCGGCCCACTCTATCTCAAATGGCTGAACCGCGCGCCGGAGGACAGCGCGGGGTAGATTATATTATCTCCGGTTGACGGCTTCCAGGACACGGCCCTGAGGCCGTATCCTGGATTTCGGGGAGCAGGCAAATGAACTTTTCAGACAGTATTACTACTTCAAATTGGTGTTGGCCGTAAGGTCGAACGAAAGCTTGGCAACGAAGGCCGATCCGCACCAGCTCGATCCCAGGCCGCTTGGATTTGTAGGGGTGATGTTGGCTGGGCTGAACGTTGCCGTATGGTCCGCGGTCAGCACGTTACAATTGGCTTCCGTAAGGTCCGTATCGTAATACCGGAAATCGAGCGTGAAGACTTTGTATGTAAAGGCGATGCCGGCATTCCACGTATTGTAGTCGGGAAGCTCGATAAAGCCGTAAAACGCGTTCGTTTCGCCGAGCGAGTAATGGCCGAACTCGCCGGAAATGTATGCGCCGGTATCCTTGGGTAAGACCGCAGCAACCCAGTTGGCAGGTAAAGTTATTTTCGCCGTGCCGGATATGTATGTCCCATCGGCACCCACGTTAAGCCAGGAAGGCGAGTAGTAGACATTGGCGCCGAGCGTTAGCGCATCGTTGACCGTGTAGCTTCCCTTGCCGAAAACCTCCCAGTAGCTCAAATCCGCTTCCAGGATATTGCAGCCGCCGGGAAACTTGAACCCGTTTGTGCAGTTTGGGTTGGGGCCCTCCGGCCCGGTGCCGTCAAAAAGGCGTCCGCCGGGATACCAATAATACCAAAAGCCAAAGTCGAGAGCGAGCTTACCGATGGTGGGCCGGACGCCGCCATAGAAATCAACTTCGGCAGCGGCCCGGTTGGGATAGTCGAGGCTCTCCATCGCACTGGCTACATAGACCTGCACATTTGACCAGGGATTATACCGGAGCTCGGTGTAGGCTGAGACAGATGGCCAGCGGGCGGATTGGCTGATGCCGCGGAAGACATAATCGGTGCCCCCGTAACCGCCGAAGGCGATATCGAATTTTGGTGTGGCAGGTTCCTCAGGCTTGTCTTTCGTGCTGCCAGTCCCATCGGCGGCGGCAGGTATGCTGCTCGCCAGGAGCAGGGCTAGCGCGGCGAGTAAATGATGTTTGCGCATGTCGGTCTCTCGAAGTGGTGTCGCCGATGCCCCTGCGATAACTTCAGAGCTAAGGGCGCCGTCTCAGCTACGCGTAAACGCCTAAGCCAACCATCGTGAGAGTCGTAACTTTAATCAATCTTTACGGGTATTACGTTTTTCTGTTTCTAGTTTTAGTTGTATATCGGCACCAGTTTTGCACTTTAGCGCTTTCGCTGCCCAAAAATTGATCTGCGGGCGTGCCTAAATCCCCCTCTTGCGCAGCAGCTGCAAATCAGGCGAATTATTGGTTGCAAAAGCTGGGGATAACGGAAGGACTCCGATGGCAAGCAAGGACGGCAAAAAGCCGGACGGAAGAAGCGGCGGCGGGCGCGTGCCCATCTTGCCGCTGCCGCTGCCGTCCAACGTCGCGCGGCTGCCTTCAGCGGACCGGCGCGAGAAGCTCCGCGTTCTGGAGGCGCTGCTTTTTGCAGCGGCGGAGCCGCTCGATGAGGCCTCGCTTGCCAAGCATCTCGGCGCCAAGGACGATGTGGGCCAGCTTCTTGACGAGCTGCAAAGCCTGTATTCAGGCCGCGGCGTCAATCTCGTACGCGTCGCGGGGAAATGGGCCTTCCGCACAGCGGAGGATTTGTCGTTTCTGCTGGAACATTATTCGGTCGAGCAGAGGAAGCTGTCGAAAGCAGCACTCGAGACGCTGGCTATCATTGCCTATCACCAGCCGGTCACACGCGCCGAGATCGAAGAAATCCGCGGCGTCAGCACCTCGAAGGGCTCGCTCGACGTCCTGCTGGAGACCGGCATCTTGATCCAGCCGCTCCCCATCTGGGAAGAGGAGTGGGAGCACCCCGAACGCCACGCGAACGCGGCGCTGCTGCGCAACATCGACGGCTGCCGCGGCTGCGGGGTCTGCACCTTCGGCT
>CAZCIF010000086.1:10691-11525 GCA_964498645.1 uncultured Rhodomicrobium sp.
GCGACCCGGAGGCGGGCAAGGAATTGTCGCAGGCGCGCGCCGGGGCGTCCCGTGACCTACGGGACAACGGAGACGTTCCTCGAACATTTCGGCTTCGATTCCATCCGCGATCTGCCAGGCCTTGCGGAACTGAAGGGCGCAGGGCTCCTCGACAGCAATCTGCCTCCGGGCTTCAGCGTGCCTGAACCCGATGACAGCATGATGCTGCGCGAGGATGAGGACCCCCTGGAGGATGAGCCTCCGGGGGAGCATGCGCCCGAAGAGAACGAGCCGCTTGAGGCCGAGGAAGCGGATGAGGAGACGGAGGCACAGGCAGAAGTCCTGCGATCCGCTTCCGCGCGCTGATTTTTTTTGCAGCCGCGCTTGGTGGCCGGTGAGCGCGAAGTCTGCTACAGATTGACCATATATCTGCCATGATACGCTTTGCTAAGCTCGGCGCGCTTGACATGATGTGCCCGCGCGGCCACGTTCAGAGCAATTGTCACGGATGAAACGCTTGCTGCCGGAAAGGCAGGAATGGAGTACACATGGACATGATGCCGCAAAATCTCATGTTCGGAGCTGCTTGGAGCCCCTTGCAGCTTATGCTCGTGTTGCTTGTCGTCGTGCTCTTGTTCGGCAGGGGCAAGATATCGGACCTCATGGGGGACGTCGCGAAAGGCATTAAGAGCTTTAAGAAGGGCTTGACCGAGGATGAGACGCAGGCGCCGCCCGCGCAACCAGCGGCTCCAGCCAAGCCGCTGGAGCATGAGCAGGTGCGCACGGAAGCAAGCAGCACTCCCACGGGGACCGGGACGAAAGCTTAAGGCGCAGCCGGCAAATCGCTCCCTTATC
>CAZCIF010000086.1:11535-13726 GCA_964498645.1 uncultured Rhodomicrobium sp.
CCCGGTGTGAGGCAACAGTCTTTCGATGTTCGATATTGCGTGGTCTGAGTTCCTGCTGATAGCTATTGTCGCGCTGATTTTTATCGGCCCCAAGGAGCTGCCCCAGGTGCTGCAAAGTTTGGGACGCGCGGTTGCGAAGCTGCGGAGTTCGGCGGACGAGTTCCGCCGGCAATTTGAAGATTCCATGCGCGAGACCGGCTACGAGGATTTGCATAAGAACATCCAGGATTTCCGCTCTCTGAACCCAGCGAACCAGCTTAAGGAAGGCATCGAGCGCGCGATCAATCAGGAATATGCGCCGCCGGCGCAGGCGCCCGCCACGTATGCGGAAATCGCTTCAAGCGAGCAATTGGTGAACCCCGATGGTCAAGCGGCTGTACCGGAAAGCCGTCCGGCCGAGCCCGCTGCGGAGCAGCCGCCGAACGGCGCTCTGTCACAGGAATCGCATATTCACCCGGCGGTGGGGGCGGAAAAGCCGGTGGATGAGCCGTCAAAAGACCGTGCCGCTCCGGTAGCCTGAGCTAATATCCATGGCCGTGGCAAACCCCGACGAAGACCTCGATCAAACGAAGGCGCCGCTCATCGAGCATTTGGTGGAGCTTCGAAAGCGGCTGATCTATTGCGTCGTCACCATTCTTGCCGCGTTCCTATTTTGCTACATGTTTGCGCAGGACATCTACAACTTCCTGCTCATTCCCTACCGCCTGGCCGTAGGCGGCGAGACGCGGATCGATTTGATTTACACGGCCCCGCAGGAGTTCTTCTTCACGCAGCTCCGCGTCGCCTTCTTTGGAGCGATTGTCCTCTCTTTCCCGATGCTCGCGGCCCAGCTTTACATGTTCGTCGCCCCTGGCCTGTACCGGAATGAGCGCCAAGCTTTCGTGCCCTATTTGATCGCGACCCCCGTGCTTTTCATTCTCGGCGGGGCGATCGTGTTCTTCCTGGTCATGCCGCTTGCCATGCGGTTTTTCCTGTCCATGCAGCAGGCAGGCGACGCACAGGTTCATATCCAGCTAACGGCGCGGGTCAGTGAGTATCTTAATTTGATCACGACGATGATCATGGGGTTTGGCCTCTGCTTCCAGCTACCCGTGCTGCTGACCCTTCTGGCCCGGGTTGGCCTGGTTTCGTCGCGGTGGCTGCGCGAAAAGTGGCGTTACGCCGTCGTTATTATTTTCGCGGTCGCAGCGTTCCTTACGCCGCCGGATATTATGAGCCAGGTCGGCCTCGCCATTCCGACGCTGCTGCTCTATGAGCTTTCAATCTTCTCGGTCAAAATCGTCGAGCGCCAGCGCGCTGCCGAGGAGAAACGCCGCGCTGAAAGCGGGGACGGCAGCTAAGAAACTGCCGTCATTGCGAGCAAAGCGAAGCAATCCAGGGCAAGGTTTCCGAAATTGCTCTGGATCGCCGCGGCGCTAAAGCGCCTCGCGATGACGAATACGCGGGGAGGGCGGGAAACCGCCAAGCCTACTTTGGCCAGGCCTGCTTGCGCCCGGTCACCAGTGCCGTGAGAAGCGGCGCGGGCTTCCACCTGTCTCCGAAGCGGATGTGAAACATGTCGATGTCCGCCAGCACCTCGTCCAGACCACGCAGCTCGGCGTATTTCATGGGCCCGCCGCGCCAGGCCGGGAAGCCGTAGCCATAGATATAAATGACATCGATGTCGCCGGAGCGGTATACGATGCCTTCATCGAGGACATTCGCGCCCTCATTCACAAGCGCATAGATCGTCCGGTTGACGATCTCCTGATCCGGCACGGAGCCGGTTTTTGCGCCCTGCTCGTTCCGGTAACTCTCGATAATGGCGTCCGCTTCGGGATCGGGAAGGGGCGCACGGCTGCCCGGCTCGTACCGGTAGAAGCCCTTGCCCGTCTTCTGCCCGTAGCGGCCGGCCTCGTAAAACCTATCTATGAGAGGCGAGCCGAAGCCCTTGCCCTCCTTCGCGCGGCGCTGCCGGATATGCCAATTCACATCGATGCCCGCGAGATCGCACATCGCGAACGGACCCATGGCCATGCCCCAGCGCGTGAGCGCGGCGTCCACCTCGGCCGGCGGGGCGCCTTCCCCGGCAAGGGCCATCGCTTCGGTGATGTATTTCTCCAGCATACGGTTGCCGGCGAAACTATCGCAATTGCCCACGGCAACACCAACCTTGCCCATCTTGCGGCCGGCCGCCATCGCGGTGGCGAGC
>CAZCIF010000087.1:0-13621 GCA_964498645.1 uncultured Rhodomicrobium sp.
TTCATAGCTCAGTCTAAGCGAAAATTGCGACGGTGGCCAGTTGCCGTTAACGATCTGCCGTTAACGATCGCCCCGGCAGATTCCCACGAGCGTCAAAACGCGATACTACTTCGCTCCCATCGAGGCGGATGAAGTTCTCTTGCGGGGGCCGTCGAAGCCATTGGAGCATCGAGAGTGCGCCATAGGCGCACAAGACGCGTCCGACGGCGCGACCACTTCATTATTCTTCCGCGATCAAACGAGATCCGTCACCTCTCCCCATTCAAAATCCGCGCCCTCAGCCATCCAGAATCCGTGACGCGATTTTTCAAAATCCGCGACCCATGGTAGGCTCCGCGCATCACACCATTTGATATGTCCCGCTCCGCCCTCAGGCCGGCCGCCGCACCGCACACGAACAAACTCCCGAGCGAGTGCCCGCACTGCGGTAGCCACGTCATCACCCGCAAAGGCGTGCGCAAGAAAAAACTCGAAATCGTGCAGCTCTGGCGATGCGCCTCCTGCAAGCGCATTTTCACACCCGGCCCGGCCGCGCTTCGCAACAAAACCTATCCCATCCGCATCGTGCTCGAGGCACTGACACTCTATAACCTCGGCTACTCACTCACGCAGGCCGCGAAGCGCCTCAAGACAAAGAGCGGCCGCACCACCTCCCCTAACACCATCGCAACCTGGATCGGTGCGCACAAAGATCACGTGACCTTCCGCAGGCTCAGGCCGGAGGCTACGCATCTCTTCCGGCCGGAGCAGATGATCCGCTCCATCAAGCTGTATCACCGCCAGATCTACGCCTACGCCAACCACCGGGCAAAGCTGCAGCTCGCCATTCATCAAAGCCCCCAGCACCGGCGCTTCGCCCCGCTCGCGCAGTTTCTGGACAGCATTCCGGTCACATGCCCGCACGATCTTTTTCGTAGCGAAGACCCGGACGCACGCGCGTCGCAGGCGCACCCCGCATTCGCAGACATCACGCGCGTCATCGTCAACCGCAAAGAGAACACTGCGACACGCACCGCCGCGATGATCATTCCCGCCGTCGGCAACAACAAGCTCCGTCACGAGACGTTGCAAAATTTCATGCTCGCGAATGACTCGACAACACTTGCGGTCGAGATCCCGATTTGGCTGAGCGAAGACGAGATTAGCGGCCTCGAAAGAAAATACAGGATCGAGCTTCTCCCCCATTGTGAGGGCGTCACACGCTCTATCACCGGTCACATCGACTTTCTGCAAGTACGCAACGACGCTGTGCACATTCTCGACTACAAGCCCGACGCGCGCACGAACAAGCCCATCGCACAACTCGCGATCTACGCGCTCGCACTCACGGTCAGGGTGCCAGGTCTCAAACTATTCGACATCAAGTGCGCGTGGTTCAACGAGGAGGAGTACAACGAGTTCTTTCCCAGAACATTGATCGAGCGGCACTCACAGCGTTCCCTTTGACAATTTCATTTGCCGCGGCCGCCCGAGGGTCCAGAGCCGTGGCGCTGACAGAGTGCGTGCTTTCCCCACTGGCCGAACCCTTCTTTCTGCCCGTATAAAAAAGACCCCGATGAAAATCGGGGCCTTAGGGGGACAATCAATACTCGCTGGCGAGCATGATCGTCATAACGCGGCATGTTTTTGCGGGATCGGCAGGATCGTCGGAATGGTATCGTCGCTCCAGATCGTAATAATCAATCTTGGCGAAGAACCTTTGTCCTGCATGTTCGACCGGGACGAAGTCGTGCTCTCCCCAAGGATCATTGTCCTGATTGAAGGCGTCGAAGTTTCTAATCTTTCGAACGGCCTCCCATTGGATTTCCTCAGGAAGAACGAGCACTCCATGCGTCGCGATCACGACCCCGCCGTTTAGGGATTTCCTAAACGCATCGTTAAGCTCCCGGATTTTCATCATCCGGGCCTCACCAGAGTTGGACTCACCACAACTCTCTGGCATTTGTACCTCCGTCGCGTTACCGGCACACCACCGCGGCGCACCGGAGGACGAGACCGAGGCTTTGCCGCTCATTGTATCGCATCCGCGCGCGACGCATCCCGGCCTGCCGCGGCCGGACACGCCGTGCCGCGACAGGGCGCGACAGGACGCGGCGTATCGTGGCAAGCCTCGCGAAGCAGTCACTGCGGCTTGAGGCGTTCTCCTCGAGACGCTCCGATCCGGATGCCGTAATAGCGATCCTTACGTTTGCGGATTTTTCGTAGCCCCTTTTCGATACGGGTCTCATCAAGGGCGGACAGGAACCCGGACGCCGGCAGCGCCGGGCGGCCGCGCGTGGTGCACCACGCCTGATAGTCGGCATATAAATCGCCGGCCATGAGGGCAGGGGCTTTGTCCGCTGGCTGGATGCGCTCTGCGAGATAGTCGATCACCAAGCCCCAGACTTTTTCTTTCACGGGCTTGAAGGCGGTGGCTTCCGCGTAGGCCGAAAGCACCGCCGCCCCGAATGCGGAAACCAGCTCGATCATGACGGCAAGGAGAATGGAAAGGCCCGGCCCGACATCGCTCGCCGCGAACCAGCCTCGCGATAGCCGCGCCAACAGTTCCGCTTGTGGATCTGCGGCTCTTACGGCTCCGCGCTCACGCAGCCGGCGCGCTTGACCCGTGAGCTCCGAAAGGCGCTTGTTCACCGCGCGTTCTTCCGTGGCTGCGGCAAGTTCCTCTTGCAACCGGGAAATCTCGGCGCACATGACGGCCACGCGAGAATCAACGCGCCGGCAGTGATCGGAAACACTATCGACTGTGCCGCGTACTCGATGATTATTGATCACAAGTCGAGCGAACACGGCATTGATCGCCGCTTCAACTTCCGGAACTGAACGATGCTCACGCAACGCCTTGCGCTTCTTTTCGAGGCGCTCGATTTCGGCTTGCGTGTCCGCGTAATTCATTTGCAGGCTCGCGCGGTTGCCGGCACGCGCAGAGCGGTCTTCGATCGCCACACCAAGCGCCGACGTCACCGAATAGCAAAAGCAGAAGAGCCAAATCGATATTGCCCCGAGTGCGGAGGGCCAGCGCCGCGTCCTGAACAAGGCCAGGATAAAAACCGGCCCTAAGGCTTTCCACGCATCGCTGATCACGCTCACGGAGCCGAACACCCATGCCTTTTCCGGTGTCTGTCCCAACGAAAATCCGAACAGGAAATTGAGACGCATCGAAATCAGAAGCATCGCAGCCGTTGCGATGCCGCCAACGATCAACACGGGCCAGCGCATGAGAACCGCCTAGCCGCGGCGCGTGGGTTCAAGCTTCGGCGCGGCGCCATGCCGTGCTTCGTAGAGCTCGATCGCTTCGATCACGATCTCCGACATCTCGCGGCGGTCACGTGCCGCCAAAATGCGCACGCGATGCTTCACTTCTTCCGGCACGCGCAAATTGAGCTGTGCCATTCTTTCCGCTTTCCGCTTCCGTCCAGGGCGCTTCTTCCCGTCAGCTTCGAGATTGCCTTTCACCTCTTCGCGCTTGGGGGGCGCGCCGAGCCAGAACTTGTCGCGGACGATACGTGCGGCGTCTTTCGCACTCATGCGGCATCTCCTTTGCGCGATGCGGCCGGCGTCTCGACTGCCTCCGGCTCGGCTGGCGAGATCGCGGCGGCTTTGGTAAGCATCGCCTCGATGAGCGCATCGGCGCGCTCATTGCACTGACGCTCACCGGTTTCGATGAGGGATCGGCCGCAGTTGTGAGCGGCCCGGTAGGCGATGCTTTCCGGGATGGAGCCTGCGAGCACTTCATAGCCCGCCGCTTGCAAGTACGCGCGCGCGGCTGTCTCCTCTTCGCCACTCAGAACGCGGCACAAGGCGGCCGCCAGCTGCGCTTTGGGAATGCCGGCGCCGGCGAGTTCGTGGAGCAAGAGCACGGTGGGATGCAAATCATCGAGGCTTGGCCCGGTGGGTATGACGACGAGATCCGCGGCGCGGGCAATCGCGAGCGTGCCGGTATGGACTCCGCCCGGTGTGTCGAGAATGAGCAGATCGCAGCCCGTGGCACCGTCGATAGCCTCGGCGGCATCGTCAAAGGCCTGCACCGCGACAGGCGGCGACACGCTGTTACCGGCTCGGCTCTTTTGCCAATGGAGTAGCGTTTGCTGCTGCGGATCGAGATCGGCGAGGACGACATTGAGCCCGGCATGCGCGCAGACGGCCGCGAGCGCGCGGGCGAGCGTGCTCTTACCCACGCCGCCCTTTTGGCTCACAAAGGCGATCACCGCGGACATCGCTGCCTCTTTCTCTCCGGTTCGCTAGGCGGCGAGCGTGCCGGCGCCCTTGCCGCTCTTTTCGTCGAGCCAGGCCATGACCTCATGCAACCACCACCCGACGCGCCGGTCGCCGACTTTGATGCGCTTGGGGAACTTCCCCTTCTTTTCCAACCTGAGGATATGCTGCGGCGTGTAGGGTACCAAACGGCGCAGCTCACGCCTCGTAATGATTCGGGGAAGAGTGTCAGTCATAAATCGGCCTCGCGCTCATAGCAACTAAGATCGCTATTGCCGCATCAAGCCGTCGCACCGTCAAGATAAAACCGTATTATGCTATTTTGCTAGCATTTGAATTGGCGCACAGGTTCTGCTATGAGACATCGCGCGTTGTGCCGCCACGACAGGCGGCGCAATGCAACGTGAGGTGGCGACAGGATGCGACAACCCCAAGGCGGCGCCTACGAGAGATTGAAAAATGTGGGGCAAAACGTGGGGTTATGCAGGCGATGCCCGTAAGACGTTGAATTTAAAAGGAAACTGACGGACTCCCTCTCCGCCATCGAATAGCGAGTTATGCCCGAGAAGAACAATTAGCATTATTTGGCTTGGCTCCGCTAATCCCCGCCCGGAACTCTGTCTTGCCTGCTGCGACTAAGTGCCCCGTCTTAATTTCACGCCTTCGCCCTCGCCACTATCGATAAAGATCACGCCCGCCTCTTCGAGCGCACGGCGAATCACGGCCACGGTAGAGGGATTGGGTTTGACCTTGCCAGACTCGAATTTGGAGACGGTGTTAGCCGAGACGCGCGCCTTCGCCGCCAGATCGTGCGTTGTCCAGCTCAGCGCCGCGCGTGCCATCCTGCATTGCGAGGGAGAGATCATGCGCCCCTATTTCAAGGGACGCAGGCTGGATAGCAAGCTGGGCTCCATCGCTATAATTGTATATAGAATAATAACGACTATAAAAACACACTAGAGCGATAGCGTTATCCACAAGGTATGTGACCGCGCCATAACTCTCACGCGAGCCATACTCATTAACATGGAGCGCCACACGCCGGCCTTTCGCCATAAACGGATGACAATCGCCGGCGGAATGCGGGAATTTCACCGTCGACTTGACTGATGCGGGTCACATGTGAAATTGTGAATATGTCATTTTCGGCTTTGCCGCGACAGAGAGCGCTTAAGCAGCGCATAAATATAATTTCGGGAGGTACGACGAGCTGCTGACTCTCGGTCGGACGGCTTGGTCGGGAATTCAACGCAGGGGGAAATGGGCACGCAATCTGCTCGAGCGGGAAATCCGCTGCTATCAACATGGATCACGCGGCTGTTCCCGTTCGTCAACTGGACGCCAATGGTCAACAGAGAGACGCTTCAGGCGGATTTCTGGGCAGGTCTTACCGGCGCCATCGTGGTCGTGCCGCAAGGCGTCGCCTTCGCCACCTTAGCAGGGATGCCGCCGGAATATGGGCTATATGCGGGCGTCGTGCCCGCCATCATCGCGGCGCTTTTTGGCTCTTCCTGGCAACTGGTTTCCGGTCCGACGACAGTGGCGTCGATCGTCCTATTTTCTTCGCTCAGCGCGCACGCGGTACCCGGATCGTCCCAATACGTGCTCCTCGCGCTGACGCTCACTTTCATGATCGGCGTGATCCAGTTGACGATGGGCCTGGCGCGTCTCGGCGCCATCGTCAACTTCATTTCGCATTCCGTCGTGATCGGCTTTACGGCGGGTGCGGCGATTCTCATCGGGTTCAGCCAAGTCAAGAATTTTTTCGAGCTGAACATCCCGAATGGATCGCACCCCCACGAGATCATTGGTTATTTTGCTTTGCATCTCGGCGAGATCGACTGGGCGACGGCGGCCGTTGGTCTCGTGACGATGGCGGCCGGCATAGGCGTGAGGCAATATAATCGAAAATTGCCCTACATGATTTTCGCGATCGTCGCGGGCAGCCTTTTGGCGTTCCTGCTCAATAGCTTGGCGGGTACTGCGATCAAGACCGTCGGGGCGTTGCCGGCCAGTCTTCCACCGGCTTCCTCCCCGAGTTTCTCGTTCGAAATGTGGCGGCAATTGGCGCCGACCGTCGTAGCCGTCACCCTGTTCGCGCTGACCGAGGCGCTCTCGATTTCCCGGGCGCTAGCCATCCGCTCCGGCCAGCACATCGATGCTAACCAGGAATTTATCGGCCAAGGCTTGTCGAACATTGTCGGCAGCTTTTTCTCGGCTTATGTCGCAACCGGGTCTTTCAACCGCAGCGGCGTGAACTACGAGGCTGGCGCGAGGACCCCACTGGCTTCGATATTTGCCGGCGTTTTCCTGGCGATCGTCGTTTTGCTCGTCGCGCCACTAGCCGCCTATTTACCGAACGCCGCAATGGCGGGCGTGCTGTTCATCGTCGCTTGGGGTCTTATCGACACGCACCACATTCAGCAGATCATCAAGACCAGCAAGACCGACACGGCAGTATTAGCCGTCACTTTCGTATCCGCGCTGCTGCTGGAACTTGAGTTCGCGATCTTCGCCGGCGTCTTGCTGTCGCTGCTCCTGTACTTGCACCGGACGGCTAATCCAAACATCCTTATCCGTGTGCCGGATCCGAATAGCCTCGCGCGCAAGTTCGAGACCGTTAGGCCAGACCTGCCGGAGTGCAAGCAAGTCCGAATCATCCGCTTCGACGGGGCATTGTTCTTCGGTGCGGCCAGCGCTTTCCAGGAAACGCTTCGGAACTATGAGAACACCTCTCCCGGCCAGAAACATCTCCTCATCATCATGAACGGGGTCAACTTCATCGACGTGACCGGGGCCGAAGCGCTCGTGCAGATGGCGCGGCGCTACCGGGCGCGCGGAGGCGGTCTCTATCTGATTAAGCCGAAGGATGCGGTGATCAGCCGCCTTGAGCGCGGCGGCTATATCGACGAAATCGGGCGGAAAAATATTTTCACTTCAAAAACGGACGCATTGCGCACGGTCTACCGGTATCTCGACTACGCCATATGCCGCGACTGCCAGCTCAGTGTGTTCATCGAATGCCGCCGCAAGGGCAAGCAGGAACCAACGGAAGAAGAATACGGCGAGAGGCCGATCCGGCCGGCCGTTGCCACCTAAAGACCAATCGCGAGTTGCCGCCCAGCGCGATCGCACGCCAATGAGGGACAAACCGACAATGCAGCATGAGCCGAACATCGACCTTTGTCCGGATGTTCATGACGAAGTCAAATTCACGACCTGCTACATGTGCGCCTGCCGGTGCGGGATCAAGGTTCACCTCAAGGATGGGATGGTCCGCTACATCGAGGGCAACCGCAACCATCCAGTCAACAAGGGAGTTCTGTGCGGCAAAGGTTCCTCCGGCATCATGCAGCACTATTCCCCGGCGCGTCTAAGGAAGCCGTTGAAGCGGGTTGGGCCGCGCGGCGAGGCGAGGTTCGAGGAGATCGAATGGGAGGAAGCGTTATCAATCGCCGCCAAATGGCTCGGCGGCATCAGGAAGACCGATCCGCGCAAGCTTGCCTTCTTTACCGGGCGCGACCAGAGCCAGTCGCTCACCGGCTGGTGGGCAGCGCAATTCGGTACGCCTAATTTTGCCGCGCATGGGGGCTTCTGCTCGGTCAACATGGCCGCCGCCGGGCTATATACGATCGGCGGATCATTCTGGGAATTCGGCGAGCCGGATTGGGACCGCGCGAAATATTTCATGATCTTTGGCGTCGCTGAGGATCATGATTCCAATCCGATCAAGATTGGCCTCGGCAAGCTCAAGGCACGCGGCGCGAAGGTGGTCTCGGTTAACCCGATCCGGACTGGCTATTCCGCTGTTGCCGATGAGTGGGTCGGCATTCGACCTGGCACCGACGGCTTGTTCGTGATGGCGCTCATCCACGAGCTTCTTCACGCCGACAAGATCGATACGGATTATCTGATCCGCTATACCAATGTGCCGTGGCTGGTCATCGACGCGCCGGGCTCGCCGGATCACGGGCTTTTCGCGCGCGACGGGAACGGCAATCCGTTGAGCTTTGACAAGAAGACGAAGGCCTTCGTTGACGCCAGGCTGCCCAACATCGCCCCGGCGCTCATCGGCAAATACGAGCTTCAGGACGGACGCTCGGCCGTGCCCGCCTTCCAGTTGCTCGCCGAGCGTTACATGGACGAGCGCTATAGCCCCGACGCCGTGGCCGAGACTTGCGGACTAAACGCAGCCGGCATCCGCCGCATCGCCGCCGAGCTGGCCCACGTCGCGTTCGAAGAGACTATCGAGCTCGATGTCGAATGGACAGATTGGGCTGGGCGCAAGCATGATAAAATCATCGGCCGCCCGGTTGCGATGCATGCAATGCGCGGCATCTCGGCTCATACGAACGGATTTCATACTTGCCGGGCGATCCACATTTTGCAGGTTCTTCTGGGATCGGTCGAGTGCCCGGGCGGTTTCCGCTTCAAGCCGCCGTTTCCAAAGCCAATTCCGCCGGGACAAAAGCCCGCAGGCAAGACCTACGCGCCGGGCCAGCCGCTCGGCGGCATGCCCCTTGGCTTCACGACCGGACCGGAAGATCTGCTGCTGGAGGCAGATGGTTCGCCGGTGCGCATCGACAAGGCCTATACCTGGGAGGCGCCGCTTGCCTCGCATGGGCTGATGCACATGGTCATCACCAATGCCTGGAAGGGCGATCCCTATCCGATCGACACTCTGTTCATGTACATGGCCAATATGAGCTGGAATTCGACCATGAACACCAAGGGTGTCATGGAGATGCTGACGGACGAGGATCCGAAGACCGGCGAATACAAGATCCCGCATATCATCTATTCCGACGCTTATTTCTCGGAAATGGTGGCTTACGCCGATCTCATCCTGCCGGACACGACTTATCTGGAGCGGTGGGACTGCATCTCCCTGCTCGACCGGCCGATTTGCGAGGCGGATGGTCCGGCGGACGCCATTCGCCAGCCCGTCGTGCAGCCGGACCGCGACGTGCGGGCATTCCAATCGGTTCTACTCGATCTTGGTGCCCGGCTCGGCCTGCCCGGCATGATCAATGAGGACGGCACCGCGAAATATCCCGGCGGTTATCCCGACTACATAGTCAACCACGAGCGCACGCCGGGTATCGGCCCGCTTGCCGGATGGCGCGGCAAGGACGGCAAGGAACACGGCCGCGGCGCAGTCAATCCCGATCAGCTCAAGTCATATATCGAGCACGAGTGTTTCTGGCATCATGAACTGAAGCCGAGCGAGAAATTCTACAAATTCGCCAATAAGGATTACCTCGAATTCGCCGTGCGGATGGGTTTCATCGGCCACGCCGATCAGATCGTGCTGCAGATCTATTCCGAGCCGTTGCAGAAGTTCCGGCTCGCGGCCGAGGGGCATGGAAGCATCCAGCCGCCGGACGAGATGCGCGAGCGCATAAAATCTGCCTTCGATCCGCTGCCGGTCTGGTACAAGCCCTATGAGGAGGAACTGGTCGACCCCGAGGCCTTTCCGCTGCACGCGCTGACCCAGCGGCCAATGATCATGTACCATTCCTGGGGGTCGCAAAATGCGTGGCTGCGCCAGATTCTCGGCCGCAACAAGCTCTTCATCTCGACCGTGAAGGCCAAGGAGCTCGGCATAGAGGATGACGACTGGGTGAGGGTGACAAGTCACAATGGTGCTATCAAGGTTCAGGTCAAGACCATGGAGGGCGTCAATCCGGACACGGTGTGGACCTGGAATGCCATCGGCAAGCGCGCCGGTTCATGGAATCTCGCGCCGGACGCACCAGAGGCCAGAAAAGGTTTCCTCCTGAACCACCTGATCAGCGAGCTGCTGCCGCCGCGTGGCAGGAAGCGCTATTCCAACTCCGACCCCGTCACGGGGCAGGCCGCTTGGTTCGACCTCCGGGTAAGGGTCGAGAAATGCGAACCTTGCGAGGAAATCACTGAACCGCAATTTCCGGTCATCGGCCTGCCGGCCGGTCTTGACCCCGCGCCGGCGATCAACCGCTTCGACGCAAGTTCCGGCGCGCATGCCATGGGAGCGAAGAAAAAATGACCAGCCTGCCCCAAGAGCGTGGCCCGAAGCGGCTTGGCCTCGTCATCGACCTCGACACATGCGTGGGCTGTCACGCCTGCGCGACGAATTGCAAGGAATGGAACACAAGCGGACATTCAGCCCCGCTTACCGACCTTAACGCTTACCAGGCCGAACAACGCGGCGTTTGGTTCAACCGCGTCTTCACCTACGAAGCGGGCGGACAAGGGCCAAACGCCCGTACAGTGCATTTCCCCAAAAACTGCCTGCACTGCGAATTTCCGGCTTGCGTGACCGTCTGCCCAACTGGCGCGTCGTACAAACGCGCTGAAGACGGCATCGTTCTCGTAGACGCGAATAAATGCATCGGCTGCAAGCTGTGTTCATGGGCATGTTCCTATGGCGCGCGCGAGTATGACGAAGACGCAGGCGTGATGAAGAAATGCACGCTGTGCATCGACAAGATATACAACGTCAATTTGCCCGAAGAAGAGCGCGTGCCGGCCTGCGTTTCCACCTGTCCGGCTAAGGCGCGGCATTTCGGGGATTTCAACGACCCCGATTCTGAAGTCTCGAAGCTCACTCGTGAGCGCGGCGGTTATGACGTCATGCCGGAAACCGGCTACCAGCCAACGAGCAAATACCTGCCACCGCGTCCTGGCAAGTGCGTCAGCGGCGCGGAGGGCCCGCTTCCCCCGCGACAAGGTGAGCGCGACAGCGCCGGAAGGTTCCTGCGCTGGGTCGACGCAATGTTGTCCCGCTAATTAGGATTTGGACCTGCACGATGCATCCAGCTTTTTCTGTCATCTTTTTCACCACAGCCTCCGGCGCCGGCTACGGCCTGCTGGCGTTGCTCGGGATTTTCACCGCGGCCGGGCTCTTGCCGGCGGAGACATGGCTCGGCTTTGCGGCTATGGCGATCTCGTTGGGACTCATCGGAGCCGGGCTCATGAGCTCGATGCTGCATCTCGGCCACCCGGAACGTTTTCTCTGGGCGCTGACGCAGTGGCGTTCATCCTGGCTGGCGCGCGAAGGGGTAATCGCGATCGCGACTTTCGTGCCTGCCGGGCTTTTCGGCCTCGGCTGGGTATTCTTCAATACCACGGACGACATATTTGCCTGGATGGCGGCGCTGAGCGCTGTAATGGCGTTCGTCACTGTCGCCTCGACCTCGATGATCTATGCCAGCCTGAAACCCATCCGCCAGTGGCATAACGTCTTGGTGCCGCCGTCCTACGTCGTGCTTGGCGCCATGACAGGAGCGATCCTGCTGGTTTTCATCAGCCGCATTTTCGGCGTCTATTCGCCGGTATTCGGCGTGCTTGCGGCCGTGCTCGTCCTTTTGGGCTGGCTAGTGAAGGCGGCCTACTGGCGTTTCATCGACAGGGAGCCTGCACAAAGCACACTTGGCACGGCGACGGGCCTGGACCGGTTCGGCGAAGTCCGGCTCCTTGAGATGCCGCATACGGAAGAGAACTTCCTGATGCAGGAAATGGGATACCAGATCGCCCGCAAGCATGCCGCCAAGCTCCGCGGCCTGGTTCATATCACCCTGTTCGCGATTCCGCTGTTCCTGATAGTGATAGCGCTTCCATCGGTGCTGCCAGACATGGTGAGCCTGTTCGCGTCATTCGTCGCGGTTGTATCCGCCATGATCGGCATTGGGGTTGAGCGATGGCTTTTCTTCGCCGAAGCGACGCATAGCTGCATGCTCTATTACGGGCGTACGATGTGAAGCGTGCGGATAGTTTTCCGTTCGAGCATCACGGGCGCGGCAGGTTTCGCACCGGCGCCTTCTTGAATGCGATCGTTTCCGATTAAGACGATCGGGCGTTACGCCGCACGTCAATCGATGCGCTCCCGTCCAACCGGAAACACAAGGATCGCCCTCAATCCGGGATTGTTGTCTGCCAGTTCCAACCGTGCGCTATGCCACTCCGCAACAGCGGCGGCGAAATGCAGGCCGCATCTCGTCGCGTTCAGTAACTGTGGCGGCAGCACCGCACCGGCAGTCTGCCGGCGGCGTACTGCAGTTTTTTCCGAGAGGTGCGCAAAGATGTGACGCAGCGTTATGAGGCGCTGGCCGTCCGTGGTCCACCGATCGTTAGCTTCCTACAAAGCGATACGCGCCGTCCTTGCGTTCGACCGCTCCCAGACCAGGGAACGGCAGGTGGAAGCCGACGAGACGCATGCGATCGGTAGCAAGGCGATCGAGCAGGCGGCGGCGCGTGGCCACGGCACGCTCCGGTTCATGGTCGCCTGGGTTATGCCACTCCGGATGCACAAATGAGATCGCCGCATGGGTGAGAGCATCTCCGGTGACCAGCAAGCCGTTTTCGCCCGCGAGTTCAAGGCCGATGTGCCCTTGGGTGTGACCGCCTGCATCGAAGACGCGGATGCCGGGCACGATGTCATCACCGTCCTTGACCATGGTAGCCTTTTCTTTGATTTGGTTGAGATTGCGGCGCGCGCCAGTGACGAAGCCGTGGCGCACCTCGGGCAGCCCTTTGAATGCATCGTCGTCCATCCAGAAATTCCATTCGGTGGCGGCAACGAAATAGCTGGCATTGGGGAACCGCAATTCATCGAAGTCGTCGGAAGCGCCCCAGATGTGGTCGGGATGGGCGTGAGTGAACACCACCTTGGTGATCTTGTCTTTGCCTATGCCTGCGGCTTCGAGATTCTCCGCCAGCTTGCCGGCGGTGGGCATGAAGTTCGCGCCGGAGCCGGTATCGACGAGGATCAGGTCGGAGCCGGCACGGATCAGCGTGACGTTAGTTGGAGAATTGTATCGTTCGCCGGTCTGTCCCGCAGCCGCAAGGAGCGCGGCGCGTTCTTCGGCTGGCGCGTTGGGGGCAAGGAAGCTGGCCGGCAGCATGAGGTGGCCGTCGCTCACCACGATGACCTCGAAGGCACCGTGTTGAAAACGGTGCACCGGCGTTGCCGCGGCGAGCGGGCGAGGAAGAGCCAGCGTTGTTGCAAGACCTGTTGCGCCGGCGAGAAATTCGCGACGGCTCACATTCGAGATGGAACAGCGTGACGTGCTCTTCATATCAATACCTCCCAGATCGTCCGTTCGTTACTGTTTTCTTCATTTTGCGACCATGACGCGATGATGTGATTATGCCTGAGCGTTGCGATAAATCATTTCAATTCCCTGCGATCTAAGCCGGACTTTTTGCTTGGGTTTGCTTCAACGCTTTGCTTCAATGCATTGATCAGAGGTGATTTTTTATGAAATCGGGAGCTACCTGCTAGACACAGGGAAATGCGCAGACCAGCGCCTTCCAGTTCCGGGACCGTTCCAGTTCCGCAGCGAACCCGGCACGTTACTCCGCACGTCACGGGATGCGCTCCCGTCCAACCGGAAACACAAGGATCGCCCTCAATCCGGGATTGTTG
>CAZCIF010000088.1:0-9489 GCA_964498645.1 uncultured Rhodomicrobium sp.
AAGCCGGGCACGGTATATTTATGCGAATTCTCAGTGTGAATTGTTTCTCCTGCGCGGAACTCAAATGAGCGCCCCGCCACCGGGACGCGTTGTGCCATCACCGAGCGAAGATGCATTTCGACGCGGCATTCGCTCTCGTTAAAACGAACGCGATGCTCGAATAAGCGGAGATCGAAGGTCCCGTGCAGCTCCCGGTTGATGCGCGCCAGAAGGTTGAGGTTGAAGGCCGCAGTCACGCCCTCAGCATCGTCATAAGCAGGAAGAAGGATATCGAGCGGCTTTTGCAGATCGGCACCGATAATGAAGAGAGCATTCTTTCCGAGAAGCCGGCGCGCAGACCTTAAGAAATCGACAGCCTCGCCGCGCGTCAGATTGCCGATTGTCGATCCTGGAAAGAAGCCAGCGTAAACAAAATCATCACCGTGCGGCAGCTTCATCTTGTCGAGATCGTGAAATCCGCCAAGCACGGGGTGGACACCGATGCCAGGAAACTTCGTCTGAATGCGCCGGGCAGCCGGATACAACGCTGAAGCCGATATGTCGATGGGGATATAGGCGCGGGGCCGCTCAAGGGCCTCAAGCAAAAGCGTGGTTTTCCGGCTTGAACCTGAACCGAACTCAACGACGGCGGCGCCGGGTGGGATCGATTGCTTGATGCTCGCTGCGCACGACTTCAGCAGCCCGATTTCCGTTCGGGTTAGATAATACCCGGGCAGCTCCGTGATCCGCTCGAAAAGCTCCGATCCGCGCTCGTCGTAGAAAAAGCGGCTGGGCAGCGTTTTCTGCCGGAGCGACAAGCCATGCAGCACCTCCTTCAGGAAATCGTCTCCTGCGAAGGCAGGCGGTGCCTCGATGCAAGCGCGCTGCTCCTTCACGATGCGCCGCCCGCAAGACGTAAGCCCATGAATTGCCAGCGCTGATGGGGATAGAAGAAGTTCCGGTAGCTGGCGCGGATGTGGTTATCCGGCGTGGCAATTGATCCGCCGCGCAGCACAAACTGATTGCACATGAACTTGCCGTTATATTCGCCCAGCGGCCCCGGCGCGGTCTTGTAACCCGGATAAGGGAGATAGGCGCTTTGGGTCCATTCCCAGACATTTCCGAAGAACGATGACGCGCCCGCGGCGGAAGCGGGTTCCGGCATTAGCCTGGATAGATCGAGCGGCGGCGGATCCGCTTCGCCCGTCGATGCGGCCTCCCATTCGAACTCTGTTGGCAGCCGGTGACCGGCCCAGCGGGCGAATGCATCCGCTTCATAATAGCTGATATGAGTGACAGGCCGGTCATGCCGGACGGCTTGCAGCCCATGCAGCGTCATTTGATGCCAGGTGTCCCCATGACGCTCCCAATAGCCGGGCGCCTGCCATTGCTCGCGCTGCACGGTTGCCCAGCCATCCGATAGCCAATGGTGCGGATCGGAATAGCCGCCTGCCTCCATGAAGGCAAGCCATTCGCCATTGGTGACTTGCCGGCTGAAGATTCGAAAATCGCGCAACAAAACCTGATGGCAGGGGCCTTCATTGTCATAGGCGAAGCCCTCGCCCGCATGACCGATATCATAGATGCCGCCGCGAACTTCCTTCCAATAGCCGGAAGCCGTAGCCCCAAGCGCCGGCTGGTCTGCCGTGGCCCGGTACACGGGCCGCAGCGGGTTCGCCGCGAACAGGGCGAGAATGTCGGTAAGCATGAGTTCTTGATGCTGCTGCTCATGATTGATCCCCATCTCGATGAGATCGAGCGCGTCTTGCGGCAGCGGCAGGCTCATGAGTGCGTGTAGCTTTTCATCGGCGTGGGCGCGGTAAGCTCGCACCTCTTCCGCCGAAGGCCGCGTCAGCAGGCCACGCCGGGGCCGCGGATGCCTTGGGCCTAAGCTCTCATAATAGGAATTGAAACAATAGGCGAAGCGGTCATCGAAGAGGCGGTAGTTGGATAAAAATGGCTTTAAAACAAGTTCTTCGAAAAACCAAGCCGTGTGCGCGAGATGCCACTTTGTGGGGCTTGCATCCTCGTTTGCCTGCACAACTCGATCTTCGGCGGATAATGGTTCGGCGATCTGAAGCGACAGAGCCCGCGCCGCGAATAGCCTTTCCGCAAGCTTCCGGTGACGGGCCTCTACCTCGGCGGACTTGGCTGGACGGCCGTCGAGTGGCATGTTTGTGCTCCCTTATCATGGTTTTGGGGCGGCCGGTTTCCCAATACCGGGTCATTTGAGGAACAAGCCAACCGGAAATCGGGTCCATCATGGTAACATTTGAGAACGGGCCGGGCGCAGCTTCGTCAGACGTTTCCGCGCCCAAATTTGCGAGACCGGAGCCAAAGCCCCTGCGCGGTGCGATGCGCCTCTTGGAGTCGATGGGGCATGGCGCGCTCACGGAATTTCCGCTGAAGAGCGGCAGGCGCGCCGATATCCTCTCGCTCGGAGCGAAGGGGGAGATCTGGATCGTCGAGGTGAAGTCGGGTACCGCGGATTTCCGGTCCGACCATAAATGGCAGGACTATATCGAATGGTGCGACCGCTTTTTCTTCGCGGTTGGCCCAACTTTTCCGGCGGGAATCTTGCCTGAAAACGCGGGACTTCTGATCGCGGACGAATATGAGGCCATCCTGGTCCGGGAGCCAGACCCGGCTCCGCTTATGACAGCAAGGCGGAAAGCGCTAACCTTGCGTTTCGCCCATATCGCGGCGCGGCGCCTTTCAGGCCGCGGCGACCCCATCGCCGGATGAGCCGCCGCTTTAGGCGGCTTTTGCTTTCCAATTCAGCGGAGCCACATCGACTGGGTTCTCTTGCTCCGCATGCCAAATCTCGTATTGGATTTGAAGCGCGAGCCAGAATCTCGCGCCATTGCCGAATGCTTTCCCCAGGCGTTGAGCCATCTCGACAGACACGGCACGCCTTCCATTAATCAACGGGGAGAGGGACTGCCGCGTCACACCCAAATGCTGGGCCAAATCCTTCACGGTTATGTTCAGCGCCGGCAAGATGTCCTCTCGCAATATCTCCCCGGGGTGAGGGGGAGGAAACGGCAACCGTTCTTCATTTGCCATGATAGTCCTCCAGATCGAGGTCATACGGGCCACTCTCGTCCCATCGGAAGGTTAAGCGCCAGTTACCGGATATCGTAACAGAAAAGGTTCCCGCTCGATTTCCCTTCATTTCATGTAGCCCAAAGCCGGGCAGGTCCAGTTCCGCTGGATGTACTGCGGCATTCAGCATATGCAGGACACGCTGGACCTTACGAAGCCACTTGGGATCGATTTTGCTCCCATCCCCGTGCTTCACAAGGCGCTTAAGCTTGTTGCTTTTGATGCGCTTCACATCCAGCATGGAGCTGGAATAAACAGAAAATCAATTACTTCGTCAAGCATCACGTGTCGCGCGACGGGAAAAAGGCTCTCGGGCCGCGGCGATCCCATCATCGGATGAGCCGCCGCCTGCCGGCGCCGTTATTTCGGCGCGCGCTTCGCCAGGATGCGCTGCAATGTGCGCCGGTGCATGTGCAGCCGGCGGGCGGTCTCGGAAACGTTACGGTTACACAATTCATAGATACGCTGGATATGCTCCCACCGGACCCGGTCGGCCGACATGGGGTTTTCCGGCGGCTTCGGCTTGGTTTCGCCGGAGGCCGTGAGCGCGGCATATATGTCCTCGGCGTCGGCCGGCTTCGACAGGTAGTCGATGGCTCCAAGCTTCACCGCCGTCACGGCGGTGGCGATGTTGCCATAGCCCGTCAGCACGAGCGCACGGCAATCGGGCCGCATTTCGCGCAGCATGCGGATCACTTCGAGGCCGTTGCCGTCTTCGAGGCGCAAATCAACGACCGCAAAAGCAGGCGCTGCTTCCTTGATCGCTTGTTTCCCCGCCTCGAGCGACTCGGCTGTGCGCACATGATAGCCGCGCGCCTCCATGGCTTTCGCAAGCCTGGAAAGAAACGGTTTGTCGTCGTCGACGATCAAGAGTGAATTATCGGCGCCGGCTTCCGCGGCTCGCGTTTCCATGGCTAGTTCCATAGTTATTTTGTCGCACCCCATACATAATGCTGCAGTTTTCAGATCAAACCCTCAGCGGTCAATTTTATTCGGAAGATTCCAAACGCTGGCGCGGCCATTCGATCTCGACCATCGCTCCGGTTCCGGGTGGCGGGCGGTTCGCCGCCCGGAGGGACGCGCCGGACCTTTCCAGAAGGGTTTTGGCAATGAAGAAGCCAAGCCCCATACCGGCCTCTTCGTCACTGCCATTTCCGCGTGGCCTGCTCGTCACGTATGGGCTGCCCAGTTGATTGATAACATTCGCCTGAAACCCTGGCCCATCGTCGCAAATACGAAGGCGCACGGTGTCCTGATCGTAGTGTGCATCAATGGTGACGTGTTCGTTCGCGAACTCGACAGCGTTTTCCACCAAATTTCCGAGGCTGTGGATGAGTCCAGGATTTCTAGGAATGACCGGCTCACCCGCTGACTTGGGCAACGGTGCTTCATCCGTAAGCTTGACATCAATTTCGATGCCGGGGGCGCGCAGCGGCGCGGCCACCTCCTCCAAAAGGTGGCTAAGAGGCATTTGAGAGAAAATGTAATCCTTTTCGCCTTCGCCGTCCCGGCCGCTTTTCGACAACTCGCTCAGGATGTCGCGGCAGCGTACCGCTTGCGTCTGCAAAAGCATGATATCCTCGCGCCAGGGACTTTCTTTGGGAACCTCGCGTTCTAGCTCTTTCGCGACAAGTGAGATGGTCGAAAGCGGAGTCCCAAGCTGATGGGCGGCAGCAGCGGCGAGGCCGTCCAAGGCGGCCAGGCGCTGCTCGCGGGCAAGGACCAGCTCGGCTGCTGTGAGCGCCTGAGACATTTGCCGCGCTTCCTGTCCGATGCGCCACGCATAGATCGCGATGAAAACGGTGCATGAGACAAGGGCCGACCAAAGCCCGAACAAATAGTTTAACGGCAATACCGGCGGCAGCTCATGCGCCCAGGGCAATGGCATGTGGTAGTATGCGAGCGCGGTCGCGAGCGCGATGTCGAAGACTGTCAAGCCGGCGGTCACGGTGAGCGGTTGCGTCGAGGCCGAGACGGCGACAGGCACGACCAGCAGGAACGCGAACGGATTTTCGAGGCCGCCAGTCAGATAAAGCAGGCCCGCCAACTGCAAAATGTCATAGCCAAGAAGCAGCATCGCATGGCGGCTCAATAGCAGCTGCGAGCGCGGGTAAGTTATGCTCAATCCGATGTTCAGCACAGCGGACATCAGGATGAGCGCGAGGCTGAGGCCAAAGGGCAAGGGAAAGCCGAAGCCATAATAGATGAGAAGGATCGTCGCGGTTTGGCCGGCGACCGCAAACCATCGCAGCCGGATTGTGGTGTTCAGCCGCAGGCGGCTTCCATCGAGCGAAATTTGCGGGCTTGTCATCGGGAGGACCTAGAACTTGGATGCATGGCGGGTAAATGGTATCGCGCTCGCGGTGTGGCTATTAGCGCATGCGCCAGTATATTGACGCAATACGCTGTCACAACCAGGTCATCTTGGAACTCAAGCGCGAGCCGGACGGAACCTGACAAGAGTTAAGGCGGAGATATCTTATGCGGCACATTAACCGGGTTCTATTCGTCATCGCCTTGTTTGTGGCGGGCTTCGCTGTAGCCTACACGATTGTGCTCAAGCCGCAAGGTGCACGAATTGAAGGCAAGGCGCTCGTAGGCGGCCCGTTTTCGCTTGTCGATACCGAAGGAAAGCGGATGACGGACCGCGATTTCCGCGGCAAGCTGATGCTTGTCTTTTTCGGCTACACCCATTGCCCGGACGTTTGCCCCACCGAGCTGCAAAATATGACCGACGTGATCCAAAAGCTCGGCACGGACGCGGACAAAGTCGCTCCCATCTTCATTTCCGTGGACCCGCGGCGCGATACGCCTGAGGCCTTGTCGGCTTACGCCAAGAATTTCAGCCCGCGTATCACCGGGCTGACCGGAAGCCGGGATGAGGTCGCAAGCGCCGCGAAGGCTTATCGTGTTTATTTCAAAAAGGCGGGCAGTGGTTCTGACGATTATAGCGTCGATCACTCCTCTTTCGTCTATCTTATGGATCGCGAAGGGAATTACCTCACGCACTTCACATTCAATACGCCCCCGGACACGGTGGTCAGTGTGATCAAAAAACACATTCTTGGCTAAAAGAACGCTTAATTCAAACGCGTGCTCAACGAAAGATTAATTTCGCTTGTAAGTTTGGCATGCCAGCCTAGCTTGAACGGTACTCTGTAAGCGTTTGTGACGATGGGTCTTTCGAGGCGCTTCTAGTGCAGGGTTTCGTCAGCGTTCACTCAATCGAGGAGATCAAGTGCTTTACCATCTTTATGAGCTGGGCCAAGCAGCCATATCTCCAGCCAGGGCGGCCGCAAATTCAACTCGATTTTTTCTGCGGAATCCCCTCAACCCGCTAGCCTATACGAATATCGGACGGAATACGGCAGCGGCCGCAGAGCTTCTGGAGCGCACGACGAGGCGATACAAGAAGCCCTTGTTCAATATCAAGCACACATTGGTGAAAGGGCAGCCGGCCGCCGTCACCGAGGAAATCATTTGGCGCAAGCCCTTCTGCGATCTCATCCACTTTAGGAAGCATTTCCCGGACGGAGCCGTCCCAAACGAGCCGCGCCTCCTGATGGTCGCCCCGCTTTCCGGCCACTTCGCCACGCTTCTGCGCGGCACGGTGGAAGCCATGCTTCCCTTCGCCGACGTTTACATTACGGATTGGCGCGACGCCCGCCTGGTTCCGCAGCGTGACGGCAATTTCGATCTGGACAGCTATATCGACTACGTCATCGATATGATCGAGCTGTTTAAGGGCGATGTGCATGTCATGGGCGTCTGCCAGCCTTCGGTGCCGGTTTTGTCGGCGGTGGCGCTTATGGAAACGCACGATAGCCCGTCATTACCGCGCAGCGTCATTCTCAAAGGCGGCCCGATCGACACTAGGATTAATCCTACGGCGGTGAATAAGCTGGCCGAGCAGCGGGGCACCAATTGGTTCCGGCGCACGGTCATTGCGTCTGTCCCTTGGCCAAACCACGGCCACGGGCGGCTTGTTTATCCAGGCTTCCTCCAGCTTACAGGGTTCATGGCCATGAACCTCGACCGGCATGTGAACGCGCACAAAGAGCTTTTCGTCAATCTCGTGCGTGGCGATGGCGACTCGGTCGAGAAGCATAAGGAGTTTTACGACGAGTATCTCGCCGTGATGGACCTTACGGCGGAATATTATCTGCAAACCGTGGATCAAGTCTTCGTCAAGCATCAATTGCCGAAAGGCGAGATGTTCCATCGCGGACAGCTCATCGACCTGACGGCGATCCGGCACGTCGCCCTCATGACCATCGAGGGCGAAAGAGACGACATAACCGGCCTTGGCCAATGCGAGGCGGCGCTGCATCTATGCACCAACCTGCCGCGCTCCAAGAAGCAGCATTACACGCAGATGGGCGTCGGCCATTACGGTATCTTCAACGGCTCGCGTTACCGCCATGAGATCGTCCCGCGCGTTGTCGACTTCATGTCCGATCACGATGTCCGGGGCAGCCATCTGAAATGGCTGATGCAGCGGCTGGCAGGCGAAAAGGGTGTCGAGGCCTCGCCGCCTGTGCTTCCGGTGCCGGTTGCGCCAGCGGCAGTGGAGATTGTCGAGGAGGCGCCGATCCGGCTCTCGGCACTACCGTCCAAACCGCAGATGAAAATGCGCAAAGGCCGTTCGCTGGCGAGATTGTCTGGCGGGCGTGGCAAACCGCCCAGCGTGAGGAACCGGGGCCGCTGACCCAAGAGCCATTAGCGCTTCATCGCATCATGCGCATGCCAGAATCGCGCGCCAAAATAAGCGCGGGAGCATTTATGAGCGAGGCATGGCATGGGGCAGCAATTCCTGGCATTAGAGGACCGGCATCGGGACTTCATTGAGAAGCAGAAGATTTACTTCGTGGCGAGTGCTGCGCCCAGCGGCCGGGTGAACCTGTCTCCGAAGGGCATGGACAGTTTCAGAGTATTCGGCCCGAACGAAGCCGCCTATCTGGATGTAACCGGCAGCGGTAACGAGACCGCCGCGCATCTCATTGCCTCACCGGCCCGGCGGCTGACTATCATGTTCTGCGCATTCGATGGTCAGCCTATGATTTTGCGCCTTTATGGCGAAGGGCGCTCACTTCGTAGAGGCACCGAAGACTATCGCGCTATGCTCCATCACTTCGTGGAAATGCCGGGCGCGCGCCAGATCGTCACCATGAAGGTGACCCTGGTTCAAACGTCCTGCGGGATGGCTGTGCCCTACTTTGATTATAAGGAAGACCGCGACAACCTTAGGCGATGGGCACAAAACATGGGCGAGGAGGGTCTTGAGGCCTATCGCGCGCAGAAGAACGCGAAAAGCATCGACGGCTTGCCTACGGCATAAGTCGCTCTAGTGTGCGATTTCGAGTCTTATGATTTTATTGTTGATATACGAAATTCGAACAGGAAGCACTTCATGCATGGGGCTGCCATGCGAAGATGTATTATTGAAACCGCTCGATATTATAAAATCAGAGTACGAGAAATGACCGTTCTGAAGAGCGTGCTGAGAAGGCGCTTAAAGGTATCATCGGCAAACGCCTTACCTATGACCAACCTAATAGGCAAAACGCCTAAGAGCTAGCTAGGCTTTGATCGGACTTTGGAGGTTAGGTCGAGCTTACCTCCAAAAAAACATCAATGATATCAATGCCAATATTTGGTATTTGGCTGTTACGATTTCCTAACCGCCAAATTGGCGGAATACCACTTAGCTGCGCGGCGCTCGCCTTTCGAATATACAAGGCCTTCTCGCTTTAGCGCATCAAGCAGCCATTTGACTTGGCCGCGCTCTTTGCCAAGCAATTCTATTAGTTCTCCAATGCTGGCACCTTCTGCGCCGCATTCTTCCAATCTCTGTTGAACTTTCTGACGATCAATGTCATGGGGAGAAGCCGCTCCGATTTGCGCCATCAACCTCTTGGACAAAATATACTGTTTTTTGAATTTATCGAGGATTCCAAGCTCAATAAGGCGGGGAAGCCTTTTTGCTACATCTTGTGGAATTGGTTTGTTTCGCCGAACTAGGTCAACGGCCAAGAAATCAAGCCCGGAGAAAGACTTCAGCGTCTCCTGGTTGATGAGTTCAAAGAACGCAATGATCCTCGGATCGGTCACATCGCTCTTTAAGCGAACTATAACTCGTGTTTCATCAGAATCCGCTAGGTCAGGAATGGGGCGGGAATACTTGATGCAATTCCCGAACATCATATCCATTCCTTGCCCAGAACGCTCTACCAAGCCGCATCTATCCATCGCTTCAGCCAAACGGCGATTTCGCGGCACAGTTTTTTCGAGGATGTTTTCAATAGTTACGCCCGGAGGAAAGCCGCCAGGGCTTTCCACCTCAATTGTATTAGGACTTTGCCGAATAAAAACAGAGCCTTGATGCCTATAATCGCGGTGGCTTAC
>CAZCIF010000088.1:9499-13534 GCA_964498645.1 uncultured Rhodomicrobium sp.
TTCGTCGAAAGACGGAAGGTTATATTTGAAAAAGCCCTCGGAATATGTGACAAGGCTGTTTCTCCGCTCTACCTGCGCCCACATATCATCTGCGGCCTGCACGAAGCCGCGCCTTATTGTGCTGCGATCAGTATAGCGGATAGACCCCGCTTTATCTCTATACTCAAATATAAGTTCGCTTTGGGGAAGATATTTTTCCACCGATTGTTCGGTGCCGACGAGAATTAGCCCAGCATACGTTGGCTTGCCATCTACTGTTAATCCGCCAGCCTCTAAGAGATGCTCGACGCTCCACGAAGGAATTACGGAGGAGATAGCATCTTTGGATTTTTTCTTGATCCATCCCTTTCGGAATTTTTCAATTAGCTCCGAACAAAAAACGCTTATATCGGCGCCCTCTATTAGGCTAGAGGAATAATCGGCTTTGCCCTCATTCATGATGTGATTGATTTCATCGAGTGTCATATCTCGATTGTGGCTTCCGGCCCTGATACGATAACGCCCTCGACAACTTACGGGCCTGCCGAGGGGGCGAGGTCCAACAACATAGGAGAGCACTAGCTCCCCTGACGGGGTCATAATTTCGTGGACCTCAACTCGCATGCCAATCCAATCACGCAAATCCTTTTTGTCACTATCGATATTTGGTTTCTGAGAAACCCCCACGATCTTGCGTGGCTTCTTGTCGGTAACACCTAATATGTAGCTTCCGCCACCTTCGTTAGCTAAGATGGCGCAATATTCGCCGATTTCGGGAAGATCATGCTTGCCTGTCGCGGCTTTGAACTCGACCTGTTCAGTCTCGGTCTCAAGCTCCATCGCCAGCTTTAGTTCTTCCAAGGTTCTGACAAACATCGCAGCATCGTGCTAGAATCAAATCGATTTCAACCTACTACGAACGGAATCGGCAGCAACCATTGACAAAATAACACCCAAGAAAATTGCTCAATCCGAAAAATTCGAACAAGCTGCCCGCGATCTTGGCTGCGATGAAGATGATTCCGCCTTTGATGAGATGGTGAAGAAGGTGGCGAAAGCGCCGCCGCCCGGCATGATGATCAGGGCAAGAAGGAAAAGACGAAGCGGAAATGAGTGGTAAAGGGCATGCCGATTTACAAAGCTGAGGGAACGGAAGGTAGTTGGTTCGCGCTCGTCAAGCGCCCTGGGCTGCAAGATTGGCATCTGCCTTGCGTTCATTTCTGGTATGTAGAGCCCCGTAAATCTCGGTGGTTTTCGAGGATGCTCGCATTGGAGAAAATCCAGACGAGCAAAGGCCCGCTTACATACAAGCTATTAGAGGCGGTCGAGTCATCGTCGCAATAAATATCCCCAAGGACCCTGCAAACCTTCTAAAAGGGTTCGTTCGTCAAGGTTATGACGCCGTCTGGACAATAGAGCCTGTGAAAGTGATAGAAGACCTTATACGCTTTTGGTTCAAAGAACATATCTGTGATCTGGAACCTAGGTTTCCAGGGGATCGTCCGGGTTCACATCCGGCGTCCCGTGACACTTTGGGGTGCCGTGGTTTGTCAAGCCGATAATCGCCTTTGTTTTTGTATGTGAAAGTTTATCGCGAAGACAACCGTCAATATTCCGCCTGTTAGCGAGACCTGGCCCAGTGGCAGGAGCGGAAATGTATACGCCGTATCAAAAACCGCTTCATATCTCATGCGTCCCCGCAAACCAATTCCCGTGAAGCGGAGGCAATTATCGCGGCCTAGCTTCGTTACGTAAAAGATGGTCACAGCGTTGTCGCATCCGCACGCTATGCAACGTGCCATGCTTCGAATCACCAACGCCTCGAAAAGCTTCACCCTCCATGTGCAGCATGGCGCGCATGTGGAGGCGCTGGGCGGCGTGTCGCTTGAAGCGCGCGCAGGAGAGGCCGTGGTTCTGGCTGGGCCTTCGGGCGCCGGCAAAAGCTCGCTGCTCAGGATGATCTACGGTAATTACGCCTGCGAGCCTGGGATGATCGCCATCCGGCATAAGGGCGAATGGATCGATATGGGCCTCGCGAATGCGAGGCTCGTCCGGGATATGCGCCGCAACACCGTTGGATATATCAGCCAGTTCCTGCGCGTCATTCCCCGTGTGCCTGCCATCGATGTGGTGGCGGAGCCGCTTATCGCCCGCGGCGAGGCCAAGGATGACGCGCGCCGCCGCGCCGCGGAGCTTCTCACCCGGCTGCGCATTCGCGAGGAGCTTTGGCCTCTTTCCCCGGTTACGTTTTCCGGCGGCGAGCAGCAACGCGTCAACGTGGCCCGCGGATTTGCCGCCTTCTATCCCCTTATGCTGCTCGATGAGCCGACCGCCTCGCTCGATGCCGGCAATCGCGAAACTGTCATTGATCTGATAGAAGAAGCCAGGGCGCGGGGCGCGGCCATCGCCGGCATATTCCATGACGAAGGCGTGCGCGAGCGCGCCGCCACCCGTACCTACGAAATGCCGCGCCGGTTCCCGGCCGATGCGGCGGAATTGCAGATAGGACCATGAGCGCGAACGAACGGATTTACACCAATGCCAGCATCGTGCTGGCGGACCAGGTTCTTGCGGGCACGGTTGTTGTCCGTAACGGCCTCATCGCGGCTGTGGACGAAGGCATCTCGGCGAGGCCCGGCGCGATGGATTGCGGCGGCGATCTCTTGATTCCGGGTCTCGTCGAGCTGCACACCGATAATATCGAGCGGCATGTGCAGCCGAGGCCGGGCGCGATCTGGCCGGTAGGATCGGCGGCGCTGAACGACGACCGTGAGCTTGCGGCGGCGGGGATAACCACGGTCTTCAATGCGCTCTGCGTGGGCGAGGTGCATTCGCGCACCGTCCGTTCGGGCCGGCTCTATGAGATGGCCGAGGCCGTCGATTATCACATCGGACTCAACACGCTGAAGATCGATCACTATTTCCATTGGCGCTGCGAGGTGAGCTATCCCGGCCTGCGCGAGCTGCTCGATCCGATTATCGATCATCCGCGCCTGCGCCTGATTTCCGTCATGGACCACTCGCCCGGTCAGCGGCAATTCGTCGATGCAAGGAAATATGCCGAGTATTACCAGGGCAAATTCAATATGACGGATGAGGAGCTTGCGGAGTTTATCGAAACGCGCACGCGCGACTCGGCCGCCTATGGTGCGGCCAACCGGCGTTATGTTGTCGATGCCGCTCACGAACGCAAAATCCCGCTTGCAAGCCATGACGACGCTACGCAAGCCCATGTCGAGGAGGCCATAGCGGATCGCGTTTCGGTTGCGGAGTTCCCGACGACCATCGAGGCGGCGCGGGCCTCTCACGCTGCTGGAATGAAAGTGTTGATGGGAGGCCCCAACATCGTCCGCGGCATGTCCCACTCCGGCAATGTCTCGGCTGTCGAGCTGGCGCGATCTGGTGTTCTCGATATCGTTTCGAGCGATTACGTCCCTTGTTCGCTGCTTTGGGGCGCATTGAAGCTTCATACGGACGCAGGCCAGCCTCTGCACGCCGCGATAGCCACAATCACGCTCAACCCGGCGCGTGCCGTGGGCTTCGAGGATCGCGGCGAGATCAAGCCCGGTCTCAGGGCCGATCTCGTCCGGGTGAAACAGATGGACGGCGCGCCGCTCGTGCGTGACGTGTGGTGCGAAGGAGAACGGGTCGCTTAAAGGGTTGAATGCGTTAATTTTCATGCCGCGGCGCGCATGGGATGACGCCGCTAAGCGGGAAGCAGGAAATGGACGAGGACCGCGGGATAAGAGATAGCGCCGGAAAGCGTGGCGTGCTCATTCTCGTCGCCGGGGCGTCCGGCTCCGGCAAGGACACGCTTATTTCAGCAGCCAGGCAGGCTTTCGCGGGCAATCCCGATTTTGTTTTCCCGCAACGGCTCATCACGCGCGTTGATCAGGCCGGCGAAGAGCATATCTACGTTTCGCGGGAGGATTTCGAGCGCCTGCGCCGCGAGCAGCCTTTCTTCCTCGACTGGGACGCACACGGCTTCAGCTACGGCGTCGCCGCGTGCATCGAAAACGATCTTGCCGCCGGCCGCGCCGTGGTCTTCAACGTCTC
>CAZCIF010000089.1:0-12977 GCA_964498645.1 uncultured Rhodomicrobium sp.
GGCGTTGAGCTATGATTTTTGCCGTATGGTGAGATGCCGCTCAAAATTAGCGGCATCGTTCTTCTCGCTGCTAAGTCCAGCTATGCCAGCCGCTCCATTGTCTTGATCGCGGCCATGCCGCCCAAGATTATCGCAATGAAGGTGATAAACGACCCAGCGGCCAGGGTCGAAACACCGGTAACCGCTTGACCGATGGTGCAGCCCAAGGCCATGACGCCGCCGACGCCCATGAGCACGGCGCCGCCAAGGTTGCGCATCATGTCACTTGCGCTAGCAAAGGTAGAGAAATGGAAGCGTCCAGTCGCTATCGCCACAAGGAATGCGCCAAGAATGGCTCCGGCCACACTTGCCACGCCGAACCCGGGCGTAGCCAGCGCCGTGTATCTCTGCAGATACTCGATCGCATCGCCCGTGGGACGCACATAGGTAAGCGAAATGGGAGCTACCGGTGTCGCCGCCATATCGTCATAAGCAAAGCCCGTTAGAATCCAGCCGGCGAGCACGCTGGCCGCGATGCCAATCGCTGACAGAATGTTCTTGGGTGAAGTCGCGAAAGCCTTGCTGGCGAAGCACCAGACGATAAATACGCCGGCGATGACGACGCCAACCCAAAGACTGATGCTCGCCGGAGGCAAGCTGAAGGCTGCCGCCAGAAGATCGCCCGCGCCTTGCGTCTGGACTCCATAGGGAGCAAGCGGAATGGCCGTGGCGCTTTCAAGGGAGGCACGCACCGGCCCAAGCAACCCGCCAATGGCTATATAGGCGAAGATACCGACAACAAGCAGATTGACGAGAGAGCGCATGTCGCCGGAGCCCACGCGCACGAGATTGCGGCTGGCGCAGCCGCCCGCTAGCACCATGCCGAAGCCGAATAGCAGGCCGCCCACGATGTTACCAGCCCAATTTAGCGTGGGCGCCAAATACATGGATTTGGATATCGGCACCAAGCCGTAGGCCACCAGGATCTGCGCTCCGAGCAGAGCGAGCGCCGCCGCGAGCACCCACGCCCGGAAGCGCCGGCTATCCCCAAACGTCAGCATGTCGGAGATGGACCCCATGGTGCAGAAATTCGTGGCCTGCACGATGGCGCCAAAAAAGATTCCGATTATCAAACCGCCAACCGGCAGCCAGAATCCAGTGTCCGCGGCAATAGTGTCGCGCAGGGTGTCCATGCGGCGTTCCTCCGGCCCGTTTTCAGTTGCGGGTTATGACTTGAGCGTTCGCTTCCTACATATTCGAAAAATATTATACGTGCAACCGGTCCACAGGCCGGGTTATTCCAAAGTATCCTGCCTGTAACGGCTTTCACGGCTTTGGCTTCCGGTGCATGCAGAATGGCTGCGCCGTTACGCGGGACGTTTCCGTTCGATCCCGGCGAGCGCCTCTTCCACCGCGTCGAACACGAGCAAAGTGGAAGCGTGCCGGGCCTTGTAGTCCCGCACCGATTCAAGAATTGCAAGATCGCTCCAGCGGCCCCCAGGCGGCGAGCCGCTATCCTTCAGCATACGGCGCATCTGTCCGCCCACTTCGCGCAGCTCGCTCGCGGTCGAGCCGACAATATTGGCGCCCACCACCGCTGCCGAAGTCTGGCCCAGAAGGCAAGCGCGGACATCCTGAGCGTAGTCCGTGACCGTATCGCCCTCCATTTTCAGATCGATTGTGATCCTCGAACCGCAGAGTTTCGAATGAGCGCTCGCGGTCGCGTCCGGGTCCGGAAGGCGGCCTATCCGCGGGATGTTCGCGGAAAGTTGAAGCACTTTCCCCGTGTAGATGTCTTCCAGATCGGCCATGGGCTTACTCAAGCTATGCGGCAGATGACCTTGCCGTCGAATTCGGGCATCTTATATATCGTTGCGTCTTAGCACCTTCAATTGCCCGGGCCGCTTCTGAACGCTGGTATTGTATGGACGGCCAGCCTGTAACTCTTAGACCAGGGATCAGCGCAAAGGGCTACCGGAAAGATCAGATGGCTCGGCTTTTTTTCGCTCGAACTCTGAATAGCAGCGTCTGCCGAAAGGGTACGTTCTCATGGATACACTAGCTTCAACCTCCACGCCTCTGCCGTGCGACCGGCAAGGCGGCAATGGTCTCGCGGGTGCCGTAAGGCGGCCTAGCCGGGAGGCAGCCGAGGAAGCGGTGCGCACCTTGATTGCTTGGGCAGGAGACGATCCCAAGCGCGAAGGGCTTATGGACACGCCGGGCCGCGTCGTCGATGCCTATGACGAGTTTTTTGCCGGTTATGAAGGCGATCCCTACGAGGTGCTCGCGCGCACATTCGAGGATGTGCATGGCTATGACAACCTCGTGATGGTGCGCGACATCCGCATCGAATCTCATTGCGAGCATCACATGCTGCCAATTATCGGGGTCGCGCATGTGGCTTATCTTCCGCGCGACCGGGTCGTTGGCATTTCGAAGCTGGCCCGTGTGGTCGACATTTACGCGAAGCGCCTGCAGACGCAAGAGACCATGACCGCGCAGATCGCCAACGCAATCGAGGAAGTGCTGCAGCCCCATGGGGTTGCGATCATGATCGATGCCGTCCATGAATGCATGACAACGCGCGGTGTACAAAAGCCGGGCTCGACAACCATCACCATGCGGTTCACGGGGGCTTTCAAGGACGACGCGATCTACCGCGAGCGCTTCATGCAGCTCGTTAACGGCCAGCGCTTTGCCGGCGTAAAGTAGATGAGCGGCGAGCCGGCCCTCTTCCAAGCGCCTCCGGCAAGCAAAACCGGACTCGAAGAGGGAACGGCGTTTACGCCCCGCTTCGATGCTGCGGGCTTGATCCCGGCAATCGTCACCGATAACAACGGCGGCGTCTTAATGTTTGCGCATATGAATGCTGAAGCTCTCCGGCTGACAATCGAGACGGGCGAGGCGCATTTCTGGAGCCGGTCCCGCGAATCTCTCTGGCGGAAGGGCGAAACCAGCGGAAACAAGCTCCTCGTCGAGGAGATCAGAACCGACTGCGACCAGGATGTCATTTGGATCCTTGTGCAACTAGCAGGCGAGGCGGCGTGCCATACGGGACGGTATAGCTGTTTCTACCGGCGCCTCCGCCCGGAAAAGGGTGGCGCGGTCCTTGAATTGGTTGAGGATAATCCGCACGGCTAGCTTGAGTTGCAATTATCGAAATCTTATTGCTGCCATGGGATAGTCGCAGTTTGTCCTCATCCCAGAGCTTAGCCTCTTTGGGGATATCTCGATCCCGCTTCCAGTGATCCATGGCGAAAGCACTTATAGGATTGGCATTAGGCGGAGGCGCCGCGCGCGGTCTCGCCCATATCGGCGTCATCGAAGCCTTGATCGAGGCTGGCCTCGAACCTGACATCATTGCCGGCACCTCCATCGGCGCGGTTGCGGGCGGCTTTTATGCGGCAGGCCAGCTGAGCGAGTTGCATCAATTGGCGCGTGGGCTGAACTTGCGGCGGCTTCTGCGCTATCTCGATGTGAACTTGGCGGGATCGAGCCTTATGAAGGGCAAACGCCTCGAAAAAACGCTCGCCGCGCATATCGGCGATGTTCAAATCGAAGCTTTGCCAAGGAGGTTCGCCGCCATCGCAACCGAGCTTGGCACAGGCCAGGAAGTCTGGCTCACAAAAGGCTCGCTCGCGGCGGCGCTTCGAGCGTCCTATTCCTTGCCCGGTATTTTCAAACCTGTACGCCTTGGCGGCCGCTGGCTAATGGATGGCGCGCTCGTCAACCCCGTGCCTGTCACAGCCGCAAGGGCGCTTGGTGCTCAATTCGTGATCGCCGTTACACTTCACTCGGGCCACTATGTGCGCAACACGCTTTTCCCAGTGGAGGCCGAGGCGGCGCTCGATGTGAAGCCGGATCGCGCAGACGATGAGGGCCAGCCTAAGAAAAGCCGCTTCGCCCTTATGAAGCAGCAGATGCTGGGACGGCGCGGCGATGGCGCTCCCGGCATACCGCGTGTTGTGCTCGAGGCGTTCAACATCACGCAAAACAGGATCGCACGCTCGCGGCTCGCGGGCGATCCGCCGGATGCAACCATTCAGGTTCATCTCGATGACATCGGTCTCTTCGATTTTCACAAGGCAGAGCACGCGATAGAGCAAGGACGCACAGCCGTGCACCGCTATCTCAGTTCGATGCGCCGGGAAACAGCCGGTGCGGTACTGATAGCTTCCGCCAGCCGCCGCTAATTCTGCTTGCTTGAGCCAGCGCCGTTATGCTGCGGCGCCCTCTTCATCTTCCGTGTGCACGGGGCCTGAATCCAAGCCCTTTGCAGTCTCGTCGCGATCGACGAGTTCGATAACGGCGAGCGGTGCATTGTCGCCATAGCGGAAGCCGGCCTTGAGAACCCGCGTATATCCGCCGGGGCGGGATTGATAGCGCGGGCCAAGCGTGCTGAACAGTTTCGCCACCATAGCGTCGTCGCGCAGCCGGGAAGCCACAACGCGCCGGGCATGAAGATCGCCGCGCTTGGAGAGCGTGATGAGCGCCTCGACCACGCCGCGAAGATCCTTCGCCTTGGGAAGCGTTGTTACGATCTGCTCATGCTTAATGAGTGCAGCGGCCATGTTCGAGAACATCGCCTGGCGATGGCTCGCGGTGCGGTTGAATTTACGGCCCGATCTACGGTGACGCATTGTCTCGTCCTCAAAGCCGCAGCGCGAGACAGCGCGCCGCGGGTCTATTGCTTCATCAATAATGATCTTCGAACCGCTTCGCCAGCTCTTCGATATTCTCTGGCGGCCAGTTCGGAACTTCCATTCCAAGATGCAGCCCCATGCCGGCCAGCACCTCTTTAATTTCGTTCAGAGATTTGCGCCCGAAGTTCGGGGTTCGCAGCATTTCGGCTTCGGTCTTCTGGATAAGATCGCCGATATAAACGATGTTATCATTCTTCAGGCAGTTGGCCGAGCGCACCGAAAGCTCAAGCTCGTCGACCTTTTTCAGAAGCGCAGCGTTGAATTCAAGCTGAGGAATGCGCTCCTCGGCAACTTCCTTCCGAGGCTCCTCAAAGGTGACGAAGATCGAGAGCTGATCCTGAATGATGCGCGCCGACAACGCCACCGCGTCTTCCGGCGAGACGGCACCATTGGTTTCGACCTCAAGGGTCAGCTTATCGTAGTCGAGGATCTGACCTTCGCGAGTGTTGGAGATCTTATAGGAGACCTTCTTCACAGGGCTGTAAAGGCTATCCACCGGGATAAGGCCGATCGGAGCGTCGTCCGGGCGGTTCCGCTCGGCGGGAACATATCCCTTACCGATATTGGCCGTGAGCTCCATGCGCACGGTTGCGCCTTCGTCCAGCGTGCAAATCGCGTGGTCGGGATTAAGGATCTCCACATCGGGACCGGCCTCGATATCGCGGGCACGGGCAACCCCAGGTCCCTCCTTGCGAAGCACCATGCGCTTCACACCTTCCGAATGGATGCGAAGCGCAATCTCTTTGATGTTGAGCACAATAGCCGTCACGTCCTCGCGCACGCCAGGAATTGACGAGAATTCATGAAGCACGCCATCGATGTGGACGGTCGTAATCGCCCCGCCTTGCAGCGAAGACAGCAAAACCCGGCGCAGGGCGTTGCCAAGTGTCAGACCGAATCCACGCTCGAGCGGCTCGGCTACAATGGTCGCCACATACCTTGCGTTGGTGCCCGGGAGAATATTGATCTTTCCAGGCTTGATGAGATCCTGCCAATTCTTGTTGAGCACGTTTCTTTCCTTATAGGGCGGCGTCATGCAAAGTTGCGCGCCGCGATCACTTGCGATGTAGAGAGGCAGCCTGCCTCTCAAAAGGCCGTCTTAGACACGGCGCCGCTTGCGTGGGCGGCAGCCATTATGCGGGATTGGCGTTACGTCACGGATTGACGTTACCTGGAAACCGCAGGCTTGGAGTGCGCGAAGCGCCGATTCGCGTCCGGATCCCGGGCCGCTCACCTCGATTTCGATGGTCCGCATGCCATGCTCCTGCGCTTTGCGGCCTGCATCCTCGGCCGCAACCTGAGCCGCATAGGGGGTCGATTTTCTCGATCCCTTGAAGCCCATCGCACCGGATGACGACCAGGAGATCGCGTTACCCTGGGCATCCGTGATCGTAATCATGGTATTATTGAAGCTCGCATTCACATGCGCAACGCCAGATGCAATGTTCTTTTTCTCGCGGCGCTTAACGCGTGCCTTTTCCTTAGCCATCGTCTATGTCCTAAATCTAACCGCTGACGCTACGCCCTATTTCTTCTTACCGGCAATCGGCTTGGCCGGGCCTTTGCGCGTGCGCGCGTTGGTATGTGTCCGCTGCCCCCGGACGGGAAGGCCCCGGCGGTGCCGGAGGCCGCGATAGCAGCCCAAATCCATCAAGCGCTTGATATTCATCGCGACTTCGCGCCGCAGATCGCCTTCCACTACATAATCGCGGTCGATAACCTCGCGGATTTGCAGCACTTCGGCGTCGGTCAGCTCGTTCACCCGGCGCTCCGTGGGGATACTGACCTTTTCGCAAATCTCTTTCGCGAAGCGCGGGCCGATGCCATGGATATAGCGAAGGCCGATTTCAACGCGCTTGTTGGATGGGATGTTCACACCCGCTATACGTGCCACGTGGTCCTCGTCGTGTTTAGGCTAAGTTGGAGCGGGTGTCCGCCCACACCGGAATGCAACAACGGCGCCCAGGAGGTTTTGCCTCCGGACCGCCGAAGATCATGAGCTGAGAGCAGGAATATAATCACGCTTTTCAAATAAGTCTAGCGCCGTTCTTTGCCAAGAAGATACTATTGTCAAGCTTTTACCGTGTTACGGCGCGGACACCCGCGGATGGGCGCCTTCCACGATCTCGTTGATACGCTGCTTCACCTCGCCGATGGGCAACTCGCCATCGATCACGCGCAGCTTGCCCTTGGCCCGGTAGTAGTCGATCAAGGGCTTGGTTTGCTTGTGGTAGACTCCGAGACGCTCGTGGACCGTCTCGGGGTTGTCGTCCGAACGGCGCTTGAAGGAAGTGCTGCCGCAACGGTCGCAAACGCCTTCGGTCTTGGGAAGGCGGAAGAAGTCGTTATAGCTTTCGCCGCAATTGGCACAGGTAAAGCGCCCTGCGATGCGCTTGATCAGAAGATCGTCGCTGACATCAACAACAATAACGGCATCGATGTTCTTCCCGTGGCTCTCAAGAAGGCGGTCGAGTTCTTGCGCTTGTTTCACTGTGCGCGGGAAGCCATCGAGGACAAAGCCAGGCAGGTCTTTTGGGAGCGCATCGATCGTCTCGAAAACCACGCCAACAACCACCTCGTCGGGCACAAGCTTACCGCCATCCATATAGGGCTTGGCGATGGTACCGACCGGGCTGCCCGCCGAGACCGCGTGACGGAGCATATCGCCTGAGGAAAGCTGTTTGATGTGAAAATGGTCTTCCAGATACTTCGATTGTGTCCCCTTTCCTGCGCCGGGCGGTCCCAGCAGAATAACATTCATCGCCGCTTCGCTCCCCTCAACTTCGCTTTCTTGATAAGTCCCTCATATTGGTGCGCAAGCAGATGGCTTTGAACCTGAGCAACCGTATCCATCGTAACACTGACGACGATCAAAAGCGAAGTGCCGCCAAAGTAGAACGGGGTCTGCATCTGATATGCCAAAATTTCCGGAAGAATACACACGAAGGAGATGTAGGCAGCACCGACAACCGTGATTCTGTTGAGCACATAGTCGATGTACTCTGCCGTGCGGGGGCCGGGCCGGATACCGGGAATAAAGCCGCCATACTTCTTGAGATTGTCGGCGGTGTCCTGCGGATTGATGACAATCGGAGTATAGAAGAACGAGAAGAAGACGATCAGCGCGATATACAAAAGGATATGAAGCGGCTGTCCTGGGCTAAGCAGCGCGAGCAAGCGGCTCATCTCATCGGAGGCGCCGCCGGCAAATTGCTGAAAAGTTGCCGGGAGATAAAGGAGCGTTGAAGCGAAGATCGGCGGAATAACGCCCGAGGCGTTGAGCTTCAGCGGCAAATGCGAGCTGTCGCCCTGGAACATGCGGTTGCCGATTTGCCTTTTCGGATATTGTATCGTGAGCCGCCGCTGCGCGCGCTCGAAGAAAACCACCATGGTCACGACGACGATCATGGTTACGAGCAGCACTATGATCACGGCCGGCGACAAGATACCGCTCCGGCCCTGCTCCAAGATGTGGTAGAGCGCGGTCGGCATTTCCGCAACAATGCCCGCGAAAATAATGAGCGACGACCCGTTGCCGATACCGCGCGCTGTGATCTGCTCGCCGAGCCAGACGAGGAACATCGTTCCGCCAACGAGCGAAATTACCGTGGTGAGCTGGAAGAACCAGCCCGGTTCCAAGGCGGAGCTGTTCAGGCCCTGGGCTGTCAGCGTCGCTTGCACGGTGGCAATCACGACTGTGAGATAGCGCGTATATTGGTTGATCTGCTTGCGGCCTTGCTCGCCTTCCTTCCTCAGCGCTTCAAGCGTTGGCACCACCGAGGTGAGGAGCTGAATGATAATCGATGCCGTGATGTAAGGCATGATGTTGAGGAGGAAGATCGCCGAACGCGAAAGCGCACCGCCCGAGAAGACGTTAAGCAGGCCGAAGACCGTGTTGTTGTTCTCGAAGAGCTTGGCGAGAAGTGAGGTATCGATCCCAGGGAGCGGAATGAAGGTGCCCAGCCGGTAAATGAGCAAAGCCCCGAGCGTGAACAAAAGCCGCTGCTTCAGCTCATCGGCTTTCGCGAACGTTGAGAACTTCAGATTAGCGGCAAGTTGCTCCGCTGCGGAAACCATGAATGCTACTCCGGTCTGCGGCGCTGCCGGGCCGCGTTAGGCGGCGGCAGCGTCTGGGCGAGATGGGCCTCGGTGATCATCGTAATATAGTAGCGCAACCTTACAAAAGGAGCGGGAATCTTCAGCGAGGCACCTGCGGCGAGGCGCGCCATTATTCTGCTTTCGGCTGGCGGCTCTCGCGTTTGGCTTGGGCAGCGCGGCGGCGCACCGCGCGCTTGCCGTCGCCAGCAAGGCGATCCTCACGCTCAATCGTGATTTCGACCGACCCGCCCGCGGCCTTCACAGCTTTCACAGCTGCATCCGAGGCGCCCGCCACTTTGAACTTCAGCGGAGCCTTCACCGCACCGCGCGCGAGAAGCCGGACGCCGTCGCGCTCGCGCCGCAGTGCGCCGGAAGCGATCAACGCCTCCGCATCGATCACGCCCTTCGCATTGAGCTTGCCAGCATCGATAGCTTCCTGAACCCGGTCCAGATTGATGTGGACGAAGTTCAAGCGGAGCGGATTATTGAAGCCGCGCTTCGGCAGGCGCATGTGGATCGGCATCTGGCCGCCTTCGAAGCCCTTGATCGCCACGCCAGACCGTGCCTTTTGCCCCTTCACACCGCGCCCGGCGGTCTTGCCTTTGGTCGAACCGATACCCCGGCCGACACGGATGCGGTCCTTTGTGGCGCCTGGGTTATCTCTCAACTCGTTTAGCTTCATAATTTAAGTCCTCGGGCGGCCTTTTGTGCCGCTTCTATCGCTTTTTCGCATCCACCGGCACGCCGTTCTCTTCGACGATGCGGACGAGATGCGGAAGCTTGTTGATCATGCCGCGGATGGCGGGATTATCGGCCACGACTCTGCGGCGGTGCATTTTGTTCAAACCGAGCCCGATAAGCGTCTCGCGCTGATCGTAGGGCCGACGGATCGGACTGCCAACCTGCTCGATGGTCAGCGTGTTTTTTTTCGGTGCTTTAGCCATGGCAACCGGCTCCCTTACGCTTCGGCGGGCTGCGCTGCGGCAGCGCCTTCGGCCCCATCGCGCCTGCGGGTGACGATTTCGCTTACTTTCTTGCCGCGCCGCGCTGCAACGCCCCTGGGGCTATCTTCGCGCTTCAGCGCATCGAACGTCGCCCGCACCATGTTATACGGGTTCGAGGTGCCGAGCGACTTGGCCACGACATCCTGAACGCCGAGCGTCTCGAACACGGCGCGCATGGGACCGCCGGCGATGATGCCCGTTCCGGGAGGCGCCGCGCGCAGGAACACGCGGCCCGCGCCATGGTGACCGTTCACGTCGTGATGCAGGGTGCGACCCTCGCGCAGCGGAACGCGGATCAAGTTGCGCTTCGCCGAGTCCGTCGCCTTCTTGATCGCGTCCGGCACCTCGCGCGCCTTGCCATGGCCGAAGCCCACGCGCCCTTTTTGATCGCCTACTACAACGAGCGCCGCAAAACCGAAGCGGCGGCCGCCTTTCACCACTTTGGCGACGCGGTTGATGTGAACGAGTTTGTCCACGAACTCGCTATCGCGCTCCTCGCGGTCCCGTTCTCTGCTTCTTTCACGTGGTTCTCGAGCCACGAGCGTACCCTTTCCTTCTTCTCAAGCCCGAGCCTGAGCAAACCTCTAGAAATTCAACCCTGCTTCGCGCGCTGCGTCGGCCAGAGCCTTCACGCGCCCATGATAGATATAGCCGCCGCGGTCGAACACGACATCCTTGACGCCGGCCTTTAAGGCGCGCTCCGCAACGAGTTTTCCAACCTCGGCGGCCGCGGCGACGTTAGTGCCCTTCTCAAGGTTGCCCTTCAGCTCGCTATCGATGCTTGAGGCTGCAGCAACCGTGTGGCCCTTCGCATCGTCGATGATCTGGGCATAGATGTGCTGTGACGACCTGAATACGGACAGGCGGGGACGATTGCCTTGCGCGCGGCGCAAAGTCCGGCGGACACGCGCTTTACGGCGGTCAAAACTGGAGAGCGGAGAAGCCATGGTTCGATCCTACTTCTTCTTGCCTTCTTTGCGCTGAATGAATTCGCCCTGATAGCGAACGCCCTTGCCCTTATACGGCTCCGGGCCGCGGAAGCCGCGGATCTCGGCCGCGACCTGGCCGACCTTATCCTTCTCTATGCCGGAGATGGTTATCTCCGTGGGCTTCGGCACCACAATCGTAATGCCGTCCGGCACCGGGTAAAGCACGTCATGGCTATAGCCAAGCTGCAGCTTTAGCGACTTGCCATCCATAGCGGCACGGTACCCGACGCCCGTGATTTCAAGCGTCCGCGTGAACCCGTTCGCCGTTCCTTGGATCAGGTTCTCGACCAGCGAGCGCGACATGCCCCACATCGAGCGCGCGCGCTTCGTGTCCGAGCGCGGCGCCACGGTAATCGAGCCATCCACGAGCTTCACCTCGACATCGTCGATGAGCGTGAGCGAAAGTAGGCCCTTAGGCCCCTTCACCGTCACTTTTTGTCCTTCAACCGTCGCCGTCACGTTCTTCGGGACAGGTATCGGCTTCTTGCCAATCCGGGACATGGTCCAACCTTCTTCAGTCCTGGCCGGGGCATCCCCAGCCTTTATCAGCATCCAATCAATACGCCTTCCAAGCCGCCGGCCTAGAACACGCTGCACAAAATCTCGCCGCCCACATTCTCGGCGCGGGCGCGCGTATCGGACATCACACCTTTCGGCGTGGAGAGGATCGCCACGCCAAGGCCGTTGGCGATGGTCGGCAGGTCCTGTACGCTCGAATAGACGCGGCGGCCAGGCGTCGAGACCCGCTTGATCTCGCGAATCACGGGTGCGCCATCGTAATATTTGAGCTCGATCTCGAACTCTATCTTGCCGCCTCCATATTCGATCTCGGCATAGCCGCGAATATAGCCCTCTTCCCGCAAGACATCGAGAACGCGCGCGCGCAATTTGGACGCAGGTGTGGAGACCTTCGTCCGGTTGCGCATCTGCGCATTACGAATCCGTGTCAGCATATCGCCTAGTGGATCGGAAACCGTCATATTCTGTGATCCCTACCAGCTCGATTTCACCAAACCGGGGATAAGCCCCTTATTGCCCAAGTCGCGAAGCGCGATACGCGACATTCTCAGCTTCCGGTAGAAGGCGCGCGGACGGCCCGTCACCTCGCAGCGGTTGCGGACGCGCGTCGGCGATCCATTGCGCGGAAGCTGAGCGAGCTTCAGCCGCGCCGCGAAACGCTCCTCCATCGGCAGGTCCTTGTTGTTCGCGATCTCTTTGAGCGCCGAGCGTTTTTCAGCGTCCCGGGCGGTGATGCGCCGACGCTTGTTATTCCGCTCGATCATGCCTGTCTTCGCCATAGTCTCTCCTCCGCCTCGCCCTATTGCCGGAAGGGGAAGTTGAATTGTTTCAGGAGCGCCCGCGCCTCATCGTCAGTCTCGGCCGTGGTGCACACAATGATGTCCATGCCCCAGATTTGCTCGACCTTATCGTAGTCGATCTCGGGAAAAATGATGTGCTCCTTGATGCCCATCGCGTAATTGCCGCGCCCGTCGAAGCTCTTCGGGTTGAGACCCCGGAAGTCCTTCACGCGGGGAAGCGCAATCGTGACGAGGCGGTCGAGAAACTCATACATCCGCGCCTTGCGCAGCGTGACCTTGCAGCCGATCGCCATGTTTTCGCGCAGCTTGAAGCCGGCGATGGATTTGCGGGACTTCGTCATGACAGGCTTCTGGCCCGCGATCAGCGTCATGTCGCGCGCCGCCTGCTCCACCTTCTTGCGGTCAGCCGTCGCCTCGCCGATGCCCATGTTGAGCACGACCTTCTCGATCTCCGGCACCCGCATCGGATTCGCGTATTTGAATTCCTTCAGCATCGCAGGCCGCACGACCTCGATATACTGTGTCTTCAGCCGGGGTACATACCCGCTTGTGCTTTCAGCAGCCTTAGCCATCGATCAACTCGCCCGAACGCTTGGCAAACCGGACCTTGCGCCCATCATCCGTAAATTTGTAGCCCACCCGCGACGGAGACCCATCGGCCGGGTCTTCCACTGCGATATTCGAAATATGGATCGGCACCTCTTTCGAGATGATGCCGCCATCCTGTTGCGGTGTCTGCTTTTGATGCCGCTGCACCATGTTGACGCCCTGCACCAGCGCGCGGTTCTCAGCCGGGATCACCTGCAGCACCTCACCGCGCTTGCCCTTGTCGCGGCCAGCGATCACGATCACCTGATCGCCCTTCTTCACCTTGAGCTTCGGCTG
>CAZCIF010000090.1:0-7944 GCA_964498645.1 uncultured Rhodomicrobium sp.
TCGGCTTCGATCTTGGCGGCGCGGGCCCTGCTCTTCGCACCTCGATGAGCTGCGTGGGTCATGCGCGCTGCGAGAAGTCCTGCTACGATGAGGTGAGGGCGCACCGCTCGGTCATCAATGCCTTCCTTGACGAAATGCACCGGCCGGCCCTGCCTTATAAGTTTAAGTTCAAGTTCTCGGGCTGTGCCAACGACTGCGTCAACGCTATTCACCGCGCCGACTTCGCCGTGATCGGCACCTGGCGCGACAATATGAAAGTGAACCAGGACGAGGTGAAAGCTTACGTCGCTTCCCACGGCCGCAAATACACCATCGACAGCGTTATTGCGATGTGCCCGACCCGGGCACTGAGCCTGAACGACGACGATACGCTCGACGTCGACAACAAGTCCTGCGTGCGCTGCATGCACTGCCTCAACGTGATGAAGAAGGCCCTTTTGCCGGGCGACGATCGCGGAGTATCGATCCTCATCGGCGGAAAGCGCGCTCTCAAGGTGGGCGACCTGATGGGCACGATGATCATCCCCTTCATGAAGCTGGAGACGGATGAGGACTTCGAGAAGCTGGTCGATATGGCTCGCCAGCTCATCGACTTCTTCGCGGAGAACGCACTCGAGCATGAACGCATCGGCGAAACCATCGATCGTATCGGCATGCCGGCCTTCCTTGAGGCCATTGGCGTCAATCCCGATCCGAACATGGTGAACCACCCGCGCACCTCTTGCTACGTCCGCACCGACGACTTCACGGACGAAGCCGAGAAGTATTTCGAGCGCAAGGCGAAAGAAGCCGGGCTGATGGTAGCTGCCGAATAGGTTCGGTCAACAGGAGCGAGCGGCGCATCTAAACGCGCTGCTCCCCTTGATCCTTCTCAAAATTACCCTGCGGAGACTTTCTTAATGAGCACTGCTGCGACCCCGCGCCGCCCTATTGAATGTGGCGTTCCGGATCCCTTCCCCCTCATGCATCCTCTTATGAGGAAGAACTACGGCAATTGGGCTTGGCATGACCGCATGCGGCCGGGCGTTCTTCATCATGTCGCGAAGAACGGCGATGAAATCTGGACGGTGCGCGCTGGCACGCAGCGGCAGATGGACGTTTTCACCATTCGCAAGCTTTGCGATATCGCCGATCAATTTGCTGAAGGCCATGTGCGCTTCACGACGCGCAGCAATATGGAGTTCATGGTCAGCTCGAAAGATAAAGTCGAGCCGCTGATCGCGAAGCTGAACGCCGAAGGCTTCCCCGTGGGTGGCACGGGCAACTCGGTGTCGATGATCTCGCACACCCAGGGCTGGCTCCATTGTGACATCCCCGGCACCGACGCTTCAGGCGTCGTGAAAAGCCTGATGGACATGATGTACGAAGAGTTCATCAAGGAGGAGATGCCGAACCGCGTTCGCATCACGACCTCTTGCTGCCAGATCAACTGCGGCGGCCAAGGCGATATCTCGATCAACGTGCAATACACGAAGCCGCCGAAGATCAATCACGACCTCGTGTCGAGGGTCTGCGAGCGCCCCGCTGTCGTGGCCCGCTGCCCTGTCGCGGCGATCCGCCCCGCAATGGTCAACGGCAAGCCTTCGCTTGAGGTGGACGAGCAGAAATGCGTGTGCTGCGGCGCGTGCTATCCGCCATGCCCGCCCATGCAGATCAACGGCGCCGATTCGACCAAAATCGCCGTCTGGGTTGGCGGCAAGCATTCCAATGCGCGCTCGAAGCCGACGTTCCACAAGCTTGTCGTGGCCAATCTGCCGAACAACGCGCCGCGCTGGCCGGAAGTCGCCGACGTGGTCCGTAAAATCCTTTACGCCTATAAGGACAACGCGAAGGATTGGGAGCGCCTTGGCGAGTGGATTGAACGCATTGGCTGGCCGCGCTTCTTCGAGCTGACCGGTTTCGCCTTTACGAAGCATCATCTCGACACTTGGACGGGCGCGCGGCATACGATGAATATGTCCGCACACGTACATTTCTAATCGCGGAAAGGGGAGGAGCCGTGCAGTTAGCGATTGTTGTCAACGAAGGGCCTTACACCCATCAGGCGTCGGATTCGGCCTATCAGTTCACGAAGGCCGCGCTGGAGAGGGGGCACGCGATAACGCGCGTGTTCTTCTATCATGACGGCGTCAACAACGGCACGCGGCTCACCGTGCCGCCGCAGGATGACCGTAACCTGCAGAAACTCTGGAGCGAGCTTGGCGAGCAGCACAAGCTTGATCTCGTTGTCTGCGTGGCGGCCGCTCAGCGGCGCGGCATCCTCGATGCCGATGAGGCCAGGCGGCACGGCAAGGAAGTCAGCAATATCGCGCCGGGGTTCCGCATCTCGGGGCTCGGTCAGCTGATCGAGGCCGGCATCGAAGCCGACCGGCTTGTGGTCTTCGGAGACTAAGGAGGGCGCCATGGCAGAAGGCCGGACGAAGAAGAAATTTCTCTATATCAACCGCAAAGCGCCCTACGGCACGATCTACGCTCTTGAGTCTCTCGAGGTCGTGCTGATCGGAGCCGCCTTCGAGCAGGACGTGAGCCTCGCCTTCATCGATGACGGCGTGTTCCAGCTCATGGCCGGCCAGGATACTACGGGCGCCGGTATGAAGAACTTCTCGCGCACCTATAAGGCTCTCGGGGATTACGAGGTGCGCAAGCTCTATGTCGAGCGCGAGTCGCTCGAAGAGCGGGGCCTCACGGTCGAAGATCTGATGCCCATCACCTATGAGGATGAAAACGAGGACTATGCGGAGAAGCCCTCGATCCATCTCGTCGGCCGCGCCGAGATGGCTGGCATCATCGCCGCACAAGACGTTGTCTTAAGCTTCTGATTGAATGAGGTTTTAGAAACCATGTCCACTCTTCACACGGTGAACAAATCTCCGTTCGAGAAGAACGCACTCAAAAGCTGCCTTGGCCATCTTTCGTCCGGCGATGCCGTTTTGATGATCGAAGATGGTGTGGTCGGCGCCCGCAAGGGATCCTCGGCTGCGCCCATGGTGCAGGCCGCACTGCAGAGTGGTAAAGTCTATGCGCTTGCGCCGGATTTGGCTGCCCGCGGGATCAAGCCGCAGGATGTAATCGACGGCATTGAACTCGTCGATTACGGCGGCTTTGTCGACCTCGTTGCACAGCACAGGCGCACGGCCGCCTGGCTTTGACAGACGAAGACGGCGCAAACATTAACATGACGGAGTAGAAAAGCATGACTATGCAATATAAGGTTGGCAGCATCGTTGCGGAGCATGATGAGGAAGGCTACCTCACCGATATCAGCGTCTGGAACAAAGACCTCGCCGAGCTGATCGCGCAGAGCGAGAACATCAATATGACGCCCGAGCACTGGGAAGTCGTGGAATTCCTGCGCGAATATTACGACGAATACCAGATCGCGCCGGCCATCCGTATCCTTGTGAAAGAGATGAAGAAGAAGTTCGGCGCTGAAAAGGGCGATCAGAAGCATCTATACGAGCTGTTCCCCTATGGTCCCGCGAAGCAAGCTTGCAAAATCGCCGGCCTGCCGAAGCCCACGGGCTGCGTCTAAGATTAAGACTGCAGACACATCCATAAACATCTTCACCGGGCTTCTATAAGACCTGGGTTCTAGGGACGGATTGGCGTGCAAACCACGATTTACGCGGTCATTTTCTATTTGGCGTTCGCCGTGTTGTTCGGCGGACTTGCTTTACGCGTCTGGCAGTACGCCAAGACGCCCGTTCCTTTTAAGATTCCGACGACGCCCGCTCCTATGACACGGGCGGGTGCTGCATTCCGTGTGGTGCGGGAGGTTACGGTTTTCGAAAGCCTCTTCAAAGCGAATAAGTGGATATGGCTGTTCGGCTGGGTATTCCACGCCGCTTTGGTTCTCGTGCTGCTCCGCCACCTCCGCTATTTCATAGAGCCTGTTTGGATGCCCGTTGCGCTCATCCAGCCTTTTGGCCTCTACGCCGGCTTCGCGATGGTGGCGGGCTTGTTCGCCCTTTGGCTCCGCCGGGTTTGGATCGCACGCATACGTTACATCAGCGATGCGTTCGATCATTTGATCCTGCTCTTGCTGCTTGCCATCGGCGCAAGCGGCCTTGCCATGAAATTCGTTGCGCATACGGATATCGTCGCGCTGAAAGGCTTCTTCCTCGGGCTGATGGCTTTCGACTGGCAGCCGCTCCCAGCGGACCCTATCCTGCTGACGCATTTGGCGCTCGTTGCCGTGCTCATGATCGTCTTCCCCTTCTCGAAGCTTTTGCACGCTCCCGGCGTCTTCTTCAGCCCGTCGCGCAATCAGGCCGATAACCCGCGAGAGCGCCGTTACGCACCTCAGCTACCGGCGCGCGCCGCTTTGAGAAAAGTTTAAGGAGGCCGGTGATGGAACGGACAGAACTTCCGCAAGCCGTGGACACGCTCCACGACGACCCGCTGGAAATCCCTCCGCTCGCCTGCGGCGCAATGGCCGGGAGCAAGCCATACGTGGCTCAACAGCCGCACCAAGCCCCGCTTGGCTTTCCAGGCGAGCTTGTCGAGAATTGGCAGGAAAAGGCGATCCTGAAGCTCGGTGATCTCGTTCAGAATAACCGCGCGCTCCGCTTCTATCTCGATGGCTGCGTGCGCTGCGGCGCTTGTACCGACAAATGCCATTACTTCCTTGGCACGGGCGACCCGAACAACATGCCGGTCGCGCGTCAGAATCTCCTGCGCAAGGTTTACCGCCGCTATTTCACGCTTTCTGGCAAGGTCGTTCCCTGGCTTGTCGGCGCCGAGGACCTTACGCGCGAAGTACTCGACGAGTGGTACACCTACTTCCATCAATGCTCCCAGTGCCGGCGCTGCTCGGTTTACTGCCCCTTCGGCATCGATACTGCCGAGATTTCCATGGCCGCCCGTGAGGTCATGGACACGATCGGCATGGGGCAGAAATACTCCAACGAGATCATCGGCAAGGTCTTAAAGATCGGCAATAACCTTGGCCTGCCGCCCAAAGCTTTGAAGGCGACGCTCGTAGGGCTCGAGGAAGAGATCGAAGAAGAAACGGGCGTGCCCGTAAAGCTGCCGCTCGACGTAGAGGGCGCAGACATTCTGCTGGTCACGCCGAGTGCTGACTTTTTCGCCTCACCGCACATGGAAGGCCTTATCGGCTACGCGAAGGTGCTGCATGAGTCCGGGATCTCCTGGACTTTCAGCTCGCATGCTTCGGAAGCCGCCAATTTCGGCATGTTCATCGGCTCCAACGAGAACATGCAAAAGGTTGCGGAGCGCATTGCCGAAGCCGCACGCGCCCTCAAGGTCAAGCGACTGGTTTTCGGAGAGTGCGGGCATGCCTGGCGCGTCGCCTACAACTTCCTCAATACGCTAGCCGGGCCGTTCGATTTCCTGGATTCCCGCTATCCAATTCCGCAGCACATCTGCGAATTTACCTACGATATGATCGAGGCCGGCGAGCTTCGCCTCGATAAATCGAAGAACGATCACATCCGCCTGACCTTCCACGATAGCTGCAATGTCGCGCGGGCCTCGCGTATGGGGAAGATGCCGGGCGGACAATTCGAAATCCCGCGCGCTATCCTTCGCGCATCCTGCAATTACTACTTCGACATGGCGCCGGATACGATCAAAGAAGGGACGCTGTGCTGCGGCGGCGGCGGCGGGCTTTTGACGGACGAGTTGATGGACCTGCGCACCAAAGGCGCCTCCCCCCGCATGAAAGCGCTGAGGGAGGTCGCGGACGAGCACGGCGTCACGCATATGGCCGCGATCTGCGCCATCTGCAAAGCGCAATTCTCGAAGGTGTTTCCGAAATTCGATTTCGACATGGAAGCGATCGTCAGCGTGCATCAGATGGTCTCGAACGCCATCGTGCTGACCGGGTCGAAGCAACAAGAAGAGTGGAACCAGAAGTTGGGCCAGGCCGCAACCCTACAGGGCGCGCAAGGCTAAGGAGGACGGGCAATGGATGATGGAATGTCGGCACCGGAGAACCACACGTTCCGCCGGTTCAAGAGCGGCGAAAGCCCGTGGGATTGGCCCGATCTGTCCGAAAAGATCTTTCAGGCGGACCACTCCTACAAATGCCCAACCTATGTACACCGCACGCCGCCCTGCCAGGGTAGCTGCCCCTCTGGGCATGACATCCGCGGCTGGCTCGCCATCGCGCGCGGCATGGACAAGCCGCCGGTCGCGGGCATGACCTGGCAGCAATATGCCTTCGATCGCATGATGGAGGCGAACCCCTTCCCATCGGTCATGGGCCGGGTTTGCCCCGCGCCGTGCGAGGACGGCTGCAACCGCAACGAGGTCGACGACTTCGTGGGCATCAACGGGGTGGAGCAATATGTCGGCGATTGGGCCATCGAGCACAAGCTTGCCGCACCCGCTGCAGGCGCTGACACAGGGAAGAAGATCGCGGTGATCGGCGGCGGCCCAGCCGGGCTCACGGCGGCCTACTTCCTTCGCCGCAAAGGCCATGCAGTAACGCTCTTCGAGGCCAACGATCATCTTGGCGGCATGATGCGTTATGGCATCCCCGGCTACCGGACCCCGCGCGACAAGCTCGATGCCGAAATCGACCGTATCCTGGCCCTTGGCGTCGAGGTAAAGCTCAGCACAAAAGCGGGCCGCGACATCAGCATGGAAGCGCTGGAAGCCGGCTACGACGCGATCTTCTGGGCCATCGGCGCACAAAAGGGCCGCGGCTTGCCGGTGCCCGGATGGGGCGCGGAGAACTGCCTGACCGGCGTCGAGTTTCTCGATGCCTTCAACCGCGGCTGGGTATTCTCGACCGCGAAGCGCATCGTGGTCATTGGCGGCGGCGACACCTCCATCGACGTCGCCTCCGTCGCCCGGCGCCTGGGCCATATCACCAATCAGGCGCAACACGATCTGCCGGAAATGCAGTCTCTCGGCTACGCCGCACACGATGTGGCGGGCGCACTGCGCCGCGAGGGCGTGCAGGCCGTGCTGACCTCGCTTTTCCCGCTCGCACAAATGACTGCGGCTGAGCGCGAGCGCGAGGATGCGTTGCGCGAGGGTATCGATATCAAGGGCAGCGTCATGCCGCTTGAAGTCCTGACGGATGCTTCCGGCCGCGCCGTTGCCCTCAAGATGTGCCAGTGCACCATGAAAGGGATGACACCCATCCCAACCGAGGGCACCGAGTTCCAGATCGAATGCGATATGGTGATCTCGGCCATCGGCCAGATGGCGGATCTCGCCGAGGGGCTTCAAAAGCTCGACGGCGGCAGAAGCGCCATCGCCATCGACGCCGTCTACAAGGTGAAGGGCACGGAAAAGCACTTCGCCGGCGGCGATGCGGTGAGGCCGCATCTTCTGACGACCGCCATCGGTCACGGCAGTATCGCAGCGGAAACGATCTCCCATTTCCTGGAAGGCAATCCGCAGGACAAGCGGCCCAGGGTCGATGTCCACCATTTCAACCTCTTGCAGGAACTGCATTCGAGGCACCTCGACCCGCAGCCTTACGATCATGGGCAAAACCGCGGCACAGCCGGCGCCAAATATGCCGTGCACAATTACGAGGACCGTTCGGCGGCTCAAATCATCCCGCATACGGCGCTGTTCAAAGGGCATTTCCCCTATAACGCGCGCAACAGGCGGTCTGAGCGTCATGTGTCTGCCTCGGAGGTTATGGGCGATTTCGGCGAGCGCATCGTTGCTTTCACCGAGGAGCAGGCAAAGGCGGAGGGCGTGCGCTGCATGAGCTGCGGGATGTGCTTCGAGTGCGATGCCTGCCTTGTGTTTTGCCCGCAAAAAGCGATCGACCGCGTTCCCAGGAAAGACCGGGCTGTTGGGCGTTATGTCGTCACCGATTACACGAAGTGCATCGGCTGCCATATCTGCCAGGACGTGTGCCCAACCGGTTATATTCAAATGGGCCTTGGGGAGTAAGGGGCAGATGACGCGGGCAGCCATTGCCATTCTGTTTCTCGCCGTGGGCTTAGCAGGGCG
>CAZCIF010000090.1:7954-12923 GCA_964498645.1 uncultured Rhodomicrobium sp.
TTTGCGGGAATCGGGCTTGTTCCGCATCCACCGAAGGGCAAAGGCGAGCGCTGCGTCGCCGATACCGATTTCATGCGCCGCAATCACATGACGATGATGAAGCATCAGCGCGACGAGACGGTACATGAGGGCGTTCGCGGAAAGCCCTTCAGCATCGAGGGTTGCATCAACTGTCACGTGGTGAAAGGTGCGGACGGTCAGCCCGTCAGCTACGAGAACCCGAAGCACTTCTGCCGGAGCTGCCACGATTACACGGCCGTTTCGATCGACTGCTTCGAATGCCACGCCTCGCGCCCCGGACCGGAGAAACAAAGCCAGGCTGCGCTCGCGGCGCCGCCTGCAGCCGGGTCCGCGGCCTTAGCGAATTATTTGCAGGAAAGTCAGCGATGACCAAAGGATGCTCGGGGGCTAACGGCAATTGCGGCTGCAAATCCAAGGATTCGCGCCGCGAGGATGCCACTGTTCAATCACGGCGGAGCTTTCTGCTAAGCACGGCCGCTCTCGCTACAACGGTGCTTGCGCCGGGTGTTACCCTTTATGCCATGGGCGGGGAGGCGAAAGCGGCGGGCGCTGAGCCCACGCCGCCAGTATCGTCCAAGGTGCGCTGGGGGCTTCTGATAGACGCCAGCAAATGCAAGGATGGATGCACCGCTTGCGTCGACGCCTGCTCAAGCGCTTACGGCTGGAAAAGCACTGGTCACCCGGAGACCGATCCGCAATGGATCCGCAAGGTCAACGTGAAAGACCCGAAAAGCGGCAGCGCGTTCTCGGCGCCGATGATGTGCCAGCACTGCGCCAACCCTCCTTGCGTCGATGTCTGCCCGACGGGCGCCTCGTTCAAGCGGGCGGACGGCATCGTCTTGGTGGACCGCCATACTTGCATCGGCTGCCGCTACTGCATGATGGCCTGCCCCTATAAGGCACGCTCTTTCGTCCATGAGCCGGTAACCGATCAGCTGCCGAATTCGCCTCGCGGCAAAGGAACCGTGGAAGGGTGCACCTTATGCGCCACCCGTATCGACGGAGGCGGAACTCCGCATTGCGTCGAGGCGTGCAAGGCAGCGGGCCACGAGGCTATTCTGTTCGGCGATCTCAACGATCCTTCAAGCGAGATCGCCAAGCGTGTCGCGACCTATCGTACAACCCGTATCCGTGCGGATTTGGGCTGCGATACCGGGGTCTATTACCAGAACATCTAAGGGAAGAGCGGCTGGCCGCAGGCGGCGGCAGGGCCAGGTAGGAATGTGCAATGGCAAAGGTCGCTTATCAAAAGCTTGAGAATCACAGCACCTTTTTCTGGGGCTTGCTCGGCTTCAATGTGCTGGTCGTTCTCGTAGGGCTTGGCGCCGCTTTTTACATGGAGCATTACGGCCACGTCGTAACCGGCATGTCGAACCAGATCGTATGGGGAATGCCGCACGTCTTTGCCGTCTTTCTCATCGTGGCTGCCTCGGGAGCGCTGAACGTCGCTTCCTTCTCGTCCGTATTCAACAAGCAGGCCTACAAGCCCTTTGCCCGGCTCTCCGGCATCCTCGCCATAGCTCTGCTGGCGGGCGGCCTCGCGGTGCTGGTGCTCGATCTCGGGCGCCCCGAGCGGCTAATCGTGGCAATGACCATATATAATTTTAAGTCGATCTTCGCCTGGAACATCTACCTCTATACGGGCTTCATGGCGATCGTCGCGGCCTATCTTTTCGTGATGATGGACCGGGAAGTTTCGCGCTCGAATCTGCCCACGAAGCTCGTAGGCGGATTTGCATTCTTCTGGCGCTTCGCGCTTACGACCGGCACGGGCTCGATCTTTGGGTTTCTCATCGCGCGCGAAGCCTATTCCGCCGCTATCATGGCCCCGCTCTTTATCGTGGCCTCGTTCCTTTATGGCCTCGCCTTTACCATTCTCGTCCTTATGGTGATGGGCAGGGAAACCAGGCAGGATCTGATCGGCGAGGAAATACTTGGGAAATTTCGCGGCCTACTCATCCTCTTTTCGATCGCGGTACTCTATTTGACTGCGCTGCATCATTTGACGAAGATCTATGCCGCCGAATATCGCGGCGTTGAAGCCTTCCTTCTCCGCGATGGCGGCATCTATACGGCGATATTCTGGCTCGGCCAGATCGGAATAGGCAACCTTCTCCCGATCGGCATTCTCGTTCTCTTTGGCAAGGGCCGTTATGCTTGGCAGGCTGCTGCCATTGCCGCACTGCTCTTCCTGGCGGGCGGTGTAGCGCATATGTATGTCACGATCGTCGCCGGCCAGGCTTATCCCCTCGATCTCTTTCCAGGGAAGGAAGTAAGCAGCTCGTTTTTTGACGGCCAAGTAGGGCAGTACTCGCCTTCGCTGCCCGAGGTTCTGCTTGGGGTAGCCGGAATTTCGATTGCCATGCTGATTACAGGAGTTGCGCTGAAGCTGTTGCCATTCCTGCCCCGGCCGGCAAACGGAGGGCAGTTGCGAGCCAGCTAGGAGACAATGGTCATGATGCAAGCCCCCCATCCCTTTGCAAAATACATCCAGATTCTTGGGCGCGGTAAGACGCTCACGCGTTCGCTGACAATCGACGAAGCGCAAGATGCCATGAGCAGGATCCTTGCCGGCGATGTGCTGCCGGAGCAGCTTGGCGCGTTCCTGATGCTGCTTCGGGTGAAGGAGGAAAGCCCGGAGGAAATCGCGGGCTTCGTTCGCGGCGCGCGCGCAGGCATGACGCTTCCTTCGCCGCTTCCCGAGGTGGATCTCGATTGGTCCTCCTATGCGGGTAAGCGCCGCCAATTGCCCTGGTTCGTCCTTGCCGCCGTGCTGCTCGCGCGCAATGGCTTGCGCGTCTTCATGCATGGCACCGAGGGGCATACGGCTGGCCGGGTCTACACGCGCGAAGTTTTTGCCCGGCTCGGGCTGCCGCTTGCTGCGAGCTTCGAGGATGCCGCCACGCATATCGCACAACGCAATTTCGCCTATCTGCCGCTCGAGTACATCAGCCCGGAACTCGCGCGCATCATCGGTCTCAGGCCCGTTCTTGGGCTTCGCTCGCCCGTCCACACACTGTCGCGCATGCTGAACCCGTTCGCGGCACCCGTGATGCTGCAAGGCATCTTCCATCCCAGCTATATGCAAATCCATCAAAAGGCGGCCCTTCTCCTCGGGCAGCCTCATATGGCTGTTTTCCGCGGCGAGGGCGGCGAGATCGAACGCCGCCCGAACAAACCGTGCGAGGTGCTGACAGTTCATGACGGCGCGATGTCTGAGGAGCGCTGGCCGGCCCTCCTCCCAGAGCCGCGCCAGCCTCCTCAAGACGATATGGACCTCGGCCGCCTGATGGCTTTTTGGCGCGGAGACGTCACGGACGAGTATGGCGAAGCAGCCGTCACCGGTACGCTCGCCATCGCGCTCAAAGCGCTCGGCCGTGCAGCCACCCAGGAGGAAGCGCAGGCTCTTGCGAAAGCATTGTGGGCAGACCGGGACCGCAGCGGCCTCGAGGCAGCGGCCTAAGACCATGCCACGCCTTTTCCTGTCGGCTGCGCACAAGTCTTCGGGAAAGACTACGGTTTCGATTGGCATCGCAGCCGCGCTCACGGCGCGGGGCCTTGCCGTGCAGAGCTTCAAGAAGGGACCGGACTATATCGATCCCATGTGGCTCGCGCGCGCGACCGGGCGGCCCTGTTTCAATCTCGACTTCAACACCCAGACGCACGCGGAAATCGTCGAAAGCGTCGCGTCGCGGGCGGCACTTGCCGATTTTGCCCTGATCGAGGGCAATAAGGGCCTGCATGACGGCGTCGATGTCGAGGGCGCCGATTCAAGCGCGGCGCTGGCGAAGCTTGCCGGGGCGCCCGTCATTCTCGTGATCGACACACTGGGCATGACCCGCGGCGTGGCGCCGCTTATCTTGGGTTATCAGGCATTCGATCGCGGGATTTCGATTGCAGGGATCATCCTGAATAAGGTCGGTGCCCAGCGTCAGCAGGATAAAGTCTGCCAGGCGATTGAGCGCTATACGGATATCCCAGTGCTTGGGGCATTGCCCCGCAGCGCGGATTTCACGATCGAGGAGCGCCATCTCGGGCTGATGACGCCCATGGAGACGCCCGAGTCCCGCGCAGCCATCGAGAGGCTCCGCCGCGCAGTCGAGGACGGGGTCGACCTTGACCGCCTCATTGCCGCTGGGAAGGCCGCGCCTGCGCTGCCTCGGAGCGCCAATCCGCCAACGAACGCTAGCGGACAGGATCTCCGCATTGCCATCGCGCGCGATAGCGCCTTCGGCTTCTATTATCCCGACGACCTCGAAACATTTGAGCGGCTGGGCGCCAAGCTGTGCTTTTTCGATGCGCTATCGGACAGCCGGCTGCCCGAAGCCGACGGCCTGTTCATTGGCGGCGGCTTCCCGGAGACGCAAGCCGCACAGCTCGAGGCCAATGTTTCGTTAAGGGCCGATATCGCCAGCAAAATCCGCCTCGGCCTGCCAGCCTACGCCGAGTGCGGCGGCATGATGTATCTTGCCCGGTCGATCCGCTGGCGGGAGAGGTCATACGAAATGGCGGGGGTCATTCCCGCCGACGCCGTCATGCATATGAGACCACAGGGACGCGGGCTCGTCCTCATAGAGGAGACGCCCAACGCACCCTGGCCGCAGCCGCGTGGGGACACGGCTGCGGCAAAAATCCACGCGCATGAATTTCATTATGCAAGCCTGGAAAACCTCGATCCGTCGTTGCGATTTGCCTACAAAGTTGTACGCGGCGCGGGGCTAGGCGCGGGCCGGGATGGGATCGTGCTTGGCAATCTTATCGCGAATTTCAGCCATTTGCGCGCAACGGCCGCCAATCCATGGGTAGAGCGCTTCTTGCGTTTTGTGCGCGTAAAGCGCCGGGGCTCGAATCCAGCGGATTCTGAGCTGGCTCAGGCCCTGGTTGAGGCGCCTGCCACGACTTGCTGAAAACCTTGTTGCACCGTTAGCTTACTGGTATTTTTTCTACA
>CAZCIF010000091.1:0-4918 GCA_964498645.1 uncultured Rhodomicrobium sp.
TACTGCCGTAGCAATGGAGAGATACCGTGACTCAGCAACAGTTCTTTTCCGTTCTTTCTTGCAAAGGTGTAGCGCAAAACAATCATGACGGATGGTTTCCGTTTCTCCTCATCCAATATACCGATGGTGATGTAGACGAAATTTACATTGGGCCGACGATGCCTACCGAAAAGAAGGCAAAGTCCGAGGCTGAATGTTGTGCTTCCGACGTTGCGCGCTATTTCCGGGCAGTGGGCTGGATGGCTAATGATGTTAGCTAGTTCATCTCACTAAAGCCAAAGCCGGTCATAGTACCGGCTTTGTAATTTTAAGTATGCGGAACGTCCCGTACAAACATCAGCCATCCACGTTGTTCAAGGCGATGCAAAGCCGCATCAACATTCTCTCGCGCCCGGCTTAAAGCGATGTTCCTGTATCTTTTAGAAGATATCTTCCCAAACACCATCAAGCTGGTTTCGCGATTCTTGGCGTGTACGCAAGGAGAGCAGTGACTGCATTAAACTGGCATCTTTTGAAGTCCGATGAACGCTTCCCGCGGCTGCCTTTTTGCAACGCCACATGCCACACAATTCGCTCACGCAAAAAAGAGAGGCCCGCAACGAGCCTCTCTCCACTCAAAAGAACTCCACCCGCGCGATCTGCCGCCGCCGGATGAAATTCGACAGGGCGTGCAGCCGGTCGGCATCATAGGCGCCGAAAATCGAGACGGCGTTCACGATCCCGTCCTGATGAGCCCGGAGCACATTCAGCGGTGCATCCGTCACATACAGGCACTCCGCCGGAAACACGCGGTGCGCGTTGAAGAGCAGGTGCTTGCCGTCGAAGCCATCCGGGTAGCTGTCGCGCTCCCCGGCTTTCATCGCGACGTGCGCGAGAAACTTCCCGCGATCGTCATAGATCGGGATCATGAACCGATCCCGTTCCGCGCAATAGCCGGCTCCGAACGCTTTCGCCGTTTCCGGCCGGATGCCGAGCGCTTGCACGGCCTCATGCCTCGGCCGAAGCGGGCCAACCGGCGAGGCGATGGCCTCGTCTTCCCGCCCGTCCTTTTCAGGCGCCAAGTCTACCGTGAAGTGCCGCGCGATTTCTCGCGCCGCCTGCACGGCGCTGATGCCACGCAGACGCGCAACCAGCTCGATCATGTCGCCGCCGGCGTTGCACTGTCCGTGGCAGAGCCACAGCCCTTTCCCAGGCGTGACGACGAACTCGCGCTCATCGCTTCCCTGGTGAATCGGGCAGCGCCCGAGCAACCGATCCCCTTCCGGGATTAGGGCGCCGGTGAGATTCAGCATCTCGATAACTCGCAGAATGCTCACGCGTTGCTTGAGCGCGGTAAAGTCAACATAGCCGCTCTTTTTCATAGAATCCTCCAGTCTTAAAGAACAACCGGAGTAACTGTACCATTCCAAGCAACTATATTTGCGGGCTCGACATCGTGCAGATAAGGCTTACGCACGCTGACAATGACGGGAACACTGCTTCAGCAACGCCCCAGGGGCCTCTGCTTCAATTGCGTTCAGGAAGTAACCGCGCCCGTCCGGATGCCGAGATGCCGTTCGATAGCTTCGACGCGCTCGGGCAATTTCTGCTCTTGCCGCCGCATGGCCTCCTCATCAAGCCGGTGGTCGATGCCGTCGACCTTGCCTTCAACGGCGGCTAGCCGGTGATCAATGGCGCGAACATCTTTTCGAAGGCCGGCGACGTCCTCTTGCAAGGTTGTGATATCGCCACGCATTTCGGCAATATCCTCTGCAACGGAGGCAAATCCCCTCTCCATAGTTGCAAAGCCGGTCTCAACAACCTTTGTTAGCTTATCGATCGCCGCGCGCGTCTCGTTATCCATATAGGAAAGCAGTATAGCACATCGGTGGTGCCCGCCTGGCGGGCGCTGTCTCACTTTCCCGCACGCCCCACACGTTTCCACCACGGCATGATCAGGATCGCCGGCCCGGCCGCCGCGTCAAGGCACCCGTCGGCTTCTGCAACCTTTGTTTTATCCGTGTCTTCGTGGCTCTTTTTCCGCGCTCAGTGGGTGCCCCGCCTCTGACCCGGCGTCCGCAGGCCGGCGCTGGGGCAAGTATGCCATGAGGCAGGAAAACGCGGCCGGTCGAACTTAACAGTCTTCACAAAACAAACACATGGACAAACAACCAACATTTGCGGAACGCGCCAGGCTCTTGAAGGAGACGGCGGAGCAACTGAAAAGCGCGGCCGGCGTCGTGCTCGCCGAAGTTCAGCACATGGAGGCCGCGCAGATGCGTTTCGCGCAGAAAGTGGACGCGCGCAAAGCAAAAACCCGCGCTTAACGCACAAGCCCCGCCGGAATCCGGCAGGGCTCGATTACGAACCTAGCAATACTATCATGGATTACGAAATTCCCGCACCGGCCGGTCACGAAGAAAAAGAAGACGGCGAGCGCGCGGCCGCAATCGCGCGCATCCGCGCGCTTAACGATGAGTTGCGCACCACGGGCCTTAGGGGCAAGACATTCTTATCCCGCGGCGTGTTGGCGAAAGGCTCGGATTTCGTCGCGAAAGCCTGCGCGGCGGTGAAAGCCTTCGACACCTTCACCGAAAACAACGACCCGTGGGGCGAGCACGACTGCGCGACCCTGGACGTGGATGGCGAGCGCGTCATGTTCAAAATCGATTGCTTCGACTTGGACATGAAGGAATGCTCGCCCGATCCGGCCGATCCAAAAGTAACCCAGCGCGTTCTCACCATCATGCTGGCGGAAGACTACTAAGTTCGACCGGCACCCCGCGCCCCTCGCCTGCCCAGGGGCGCCGCGGGGGCGTGATCCCACCATCCCCCAGTATAGGATTCCCCCACCCTCAGATACTGTGTACGCATGCGGCGCGTCATCGCGTTCCGTCCCCTTGTCGACACGACACTAGGAGGATTGCCGCGCGTCGCATGGGTGCACGGTATGAGCAAATAGCAGATTGTCAGGCGCGTAGGCGACCATGACCGCGATACTGGGGTTTCAGCCGCTGCACGAAGGTTTTCATTACAAGCTAGTGGATTGACTCCAACGTTTGGAACCCACGATTGACGGCTGCGATAATGTCATTGGTATCTTTCTTCCAGATGAAGGGTTTGGGTTCTTGATTGTGCTCTGTGACGAAACGGTTAATGGTGGCCTGGAGATCGGTCACGGAGCAGAACACGCCGTGTTTCAATCTTCGCCGCGTGAGTTTGGCGAAAAAACCTTCGACGGCATTGAGCCAGGAGCATGAGGTTGGCGTGAAGTAAAACGTCCAGCGGGATGCCGTGCAAGCCAGGCCCGGACCTTTTTGTGTTTGTGGGCGGCGTAATTGTCGAGCACGGCATGCACGGTCTTTCCGGCTGCTTGCCGTCCCACCACCCGCTCGCGATCCGCCATGACGAGGGCGTGGCTAATCTTCTCGAACACGCAGGCGTCGCGCCAAACGGCAAGCCAACGATAGACCGTGCTCCGAGGTCGAAGGTCCGTCTGCAGTCGGGACCACTCCGATCGCATGACGTAAAAAAGTCGTTGACTATCTCCCGCACCGGCCTGGCGCAAGGCCGCCCGGACCGGCTCGCCGCCGACAAATGAGGCTCGATCACGCGCCATTCCTCATCGGTCACATCGCTCTGGTAGCGTGTCGTCTTGCGGCTATAGTTGTTGAGTGGCTGGGGTCCACATGGCAACTCCAAGTCGGTGTCAGCAACCTCTTGCAATCACGCGGACTTCAGTCATTTAACCCCTTCCGCAGCCGCATTGCTGCGCCGATCACAGCTGTGCAACGACCCTTTCGAGCTGAGCGCGAACCTGCTGGGCAGCGCGTTTCAGCTCTGGATTATCGATCGCCTGCATGGATGCGACCGGATCGATGGCGGCCACTTCCGTTTGCCCGCCGCTGGCATCGCGGACCACGACGTTGCAGGGCAGCATCGTGCCGACCTTGTCTTCTAGCTTGAGAGCCTCGTACGCCAGTGCCGGATTGCAGGCCCCCAAAATCCTGTAGCTGGGGAAATCGACTCCGATCTTCTGCTTCAACGTCTCCTTGACGTCGATATCGGTGAGGACGCCGAAACCCTCCTTTTTCAGGGCATCCATCGTGCGGGCCACGGCCTCGTCGAAAGCGATGGGAAGAATTTTCCCGAGATAGTACGACATGATCTCTTCCTTTCGTCCGTTATCATCGATTGCTGGAGAACAAGTACTTGGCCAGCGCGGCAACGCCGAGAACGACGAGCACAAGGATGAGCAGCCCACCCCATCCCATGCCCCACATCATTGAGCCGCCGCCATCCATTATTTCATTCATGATCATCTCCTGTCCAAAATGACATGTTCGCCCGTTCGCTCACTCTTTGCCTTACCGCCCTTTTCCAGCGCAGTCCACGCTCGTCTCAGCCGCGCCACCGGGTCCGGAAGGGATTTCAGGCCTCCGCATTGGCGCCGGCGGCGCCAACCCGCGGAAACGGAGTATCGGATCCGAACCCGATCGCTTGGCGCGGCGCTACTGGGCGGGCTTCATCATAAGCTGCTGCTGCTGCAGCATGTGCTCCATCATCTGCTGCATCATCTGCATTTGCTGTGCGACGTTGGGATCCGTAGCGGCGCCTCCTTGATTCTGACCCATCATCATGCCGCGCATGGAGGCCATCTGCTGCTGCATCATTTTCATATGCTCGCCCATGAGCTTCTGCTGCTCAGCGGGAGTCTTCGCCTGTTGCGCCTGGCCCATCATCGTTTGCATCTGCTGGAAACGCTGCTGCATTTGTTCTGGGGTGACATGTTGGGTCGCGTAGGCCGCAGGAATGGCGAGCGCCACGAATGCGGCGGCGGCAAGAAAACGATAGCGTTTCATGATCGACCTTCCTTCGTTGATTGCAGTGACGTTGGCCGGGCACGCAGCCCATTGGCTTCCGATCAAAGTGAAACGAG
>CAZCIF010000091.1:4928-7689 GCA_964498645.1 uncultured Rhodomicrobium sp.
TCCTATCCCTCCACACCACCCAGTAAAAGCCTATGTGAATTTAAGCCCGCAATATCACAGCACAATGAAGTTCCCTTTGCATTCCGAACGAGTTCACAAAGAAATGACATGCGATTGCTACAGAGGCGTCACTCGCCGAGCGAACGGGGAGTTGGGTCGGCGTCCCACATTAAGGCAGCCTTAAGTCCGGCTTCGGATGACGGCTTCGAAGGTTCATTGCGTATACCCCGCTAATTGTTGACAGGTTGAGTATGCCCGATTCGTTCCCCATGAACAGATGCGAACCAAACCGCCGCGGCACAAAATCCGTGATCGTTGTCGAGTCCTTTTGCACGGCAGCGCTCTCATCACCCCGCTTTCACAAAAAAACACCGCCGACCCATGGCTACATCGTGCAGTCCGAGCTTACTGAAGAACAGAGCAAAGCCAAGGAAGAGAAATCGCGGTAAGAAAGGAAGTAATTAACATGACGCTTTGTCTGACAAACCGCATCACGTGGTACGATAAACCCCAATATGAGGGCGCCCCTTTCATACTTGCCGCCTATAGTCATTATTCTCGGAGCCTTATTCTACGGCGCGTCCGTTTACATCCATGCGATCCAAGCGGCGGAACAAGAGCGCGCGAGAGAAGCCGAGACAGCCGCGCAGTTCGCGATAACGCACGACAAAATCATCAAGACGCTAGGGCAGCTGAAGAACACTGAGGGCCGCGACATCATCGGAGGATTCTGGTTTTCCCGCCGCGACGCGAGCGGCAACGAGAGCGTCTACTACGCGGATCTCGACGCTCTGGCGGCGGAGGGGCTCACCGACGCGCAAATACAGGCGCTCTCACGGGAAGTCGGAAGTTCGACCATCATTGATCGTGCGAATGCTCGTGCGGTCGCCGAAAGCGATTTGCCACCCGACCTCCAGTTCAATAACCAAGTGTATCGCTCAAGCATCGGCGGCACGTCCACCCTCGAGATTGCCGCGGGACTTCGCAGGCAAATGCGCCAGGCACCCACTTCCGATCTTCTGTTCAAGCTCAGTTACCTTGCCGAACTGAACGGCAATTACGCGGAACGCGACGCGCTGAACGCGGAGAACTGCAGAACCTACGGCGTTCGTTGCGACAACGCGCTCAAGGTCACGCTCACGGGCGCGGTTGTGGATAAATCAGGCGACCCAGTCGCTGGGGCGAGCGTCGAGATCGTCAGCCGGCCCGACGCGCGGCCCGCCACAACCGACATACGCGGCGCATACCGCCTGACACTCTCCGTCAATGCGTTCGAGAAACTGCGCGTCCGCGCGCACAAGCGCAACTTCTCCGACGGCTTCGCCGACGCGCTCATTTTGAACACGCTGGGCAGAAACACCTATGCGCTTGATCCTATCGAGCTTCAGGCGCCGATCACCATCGTCACGATCGACTACGCCCGCGAGGCCGTCACTGGCAACGGCAACACCTTCAACGCCGACGGCTCGGTTACCTTGCATACGCCGCAAAGCACCTACCAGATCCCGAAAGGCGCCATCGTGCGGACCGACGCGCCATATACAGGGTCAACGGTCGATGTGTACTTGTACGAATTCTCGAAAGGAAATCCGCCGGCCTCCCTCATGCAGCTCGATACCTTCGATGCAGTCAACGGCTACGCTGGAAACCTGATGAAAACCTTCGGCATGCCGTACATCCAATTCTTCTCGCCGGAGGGCAAAGAACTCGACGTACTGAAGTCAAACCCGATGGTGCTCACCTACAAAATCGCGAATATGGACGAATTACGCGACAATACCGATCAAATCTATCGCCCGCTTACCGATCAGGACATGCAAACGCTGGTCAACGCTTCCGCCGGCCGGCAGTACCCCATCGACCGCGAGTGGCTCATCGAGAACGGCATGCTGCAGTTCCCGGCCTTTTGGGTCTTCGACAAGAAACGCGGCGTATGGGACAATATCGGCATTAGCGTCCTCGATACTTCCGGCACAATTCAGTCCCTCTTTTACACAATCCGCGACGATATCAACTAACGTGCGAAATTATTAAGTAGAATTATTTAATATGAACATTCCGCCAGCCGATTCGCCCGAGCCAAAACACGAAATTTGGATCAGGCCAATACACCTGTGGGCAGTTGCGATCATCGTTACCGCCGCGGTGATTGTTCTAACCAATCTTATGCTAGCCTCGGCCAACGCCGACTACATCTGTACGCGCGTGATCCAAGGAAACGGCTCGTGCGGAAACGGCGCGTGGGGGCAGTGGACGACCGTCTCACAGTCAACCCAAACCGGCATCACGACCACCGTCCAGCAGCGCACCTACACCGGCACCAGAAAAGTCAGCACGACCCTGCAGTACCTCAACTTACGCACGCAGTGCGAAGCCGGGTATGACCAGGCGAGATACGGCTCCGGCAGAGGTGCCAGCGGATTCCAGAGCGGAAGCGTAACGACGCAGTATAGCGCGTGCCAGATAGTGCAAACGCAAACCACGACATCCAACGGCTCTTCGCAAATCTCCAGCACGCAGTCGGATATCAATACCGGCGACGGTAAGAGCGGTCTCACGAATTCCACGACAGAGGTGAGTTCACTCGATGAGCTCAATCAGGTAGATGGTGGATGGAATGGCGTCTCCCTCGGCAACGCCTCCGGCCTGCTCACGGCCAAACCGTCCTTGGTTCGCGCAGGAGACCCCACAACACTCATCTGGGATGCGAAAGGCGTCGTATCGTGTACCGTGCAAGCGAACAACGGCGACTCGTGGCAGG
>CAZCIF010000091.1:7699-12900 GCA_964498645.1 uncultured Rhodomicrobium sp.
CTCATCTGCGATCATGGGCGAAACCACCTACCGGCTCTCGTGCCCACTCGACGACGGTTCTGTCCTGCAAGCATCGGCGGTGGTTCGCGTCATCCCCACTTTCAAAGAGCAATAATCCGCAACCATGCGTGCACATCCCCACCCCCAAACAATCGAATGAGCATGCCATATAATGCCCCCATATGCGCACCGGCCTTCTAATCGCCATCGGAATTATCGCAGGCAGTACGCTCTCGACATTCGTCGCAATCGCGTGGTCAGGGCCGACCTCCACGCCCCCCGACGGCAACGTCGACGCGCCGATCAACGTCGGCACGGTCGACCAGATCAAGAACGGCAATCTCGGAGCCAACGGCCTCGCCGTTTACGGCAACTCCATCCTCGCGGGCAACGGCACGCCGCCTACCTACCTCAACTTCGGCTCGATCGCCGGCGAAACCGGCTACGGCATCCGCGACAGCTCGGGCTCCCTAGAATTCAAGAGTTCGGGCGGCTCGTGGGCCGACCTTAACACCTCGGTGCGCAATTCGCTGACGGTCAACGGCATCACCACCGACGGCTTGGGCAGTGTCTCGCAGATCAAGTTCGCAGACGGAACGACGCAGACGAGTGCGGGCGGTGCCGCGTCCGGATACTCGGGCGCTATCACGATACCGACTGCGGTGTCGCAAACGAAGACGATCACGGTATCCAGCGGCCTCATCACGAATGTGACGACCAGCAACACCGCCACAATCTGCGGCGCGTTTTCGGCATATCCAAACCACTGCACTGTCGACCTCAAGCGCGACAGACTCGGGTGGGGCATGAGCGAGAGCGCGTGCCGCACCACATGCGAAAACGCGCAGGCAACCTGTTGCCAGCGCCACACCAACGGCGATTGCTATGCTGGCAGGCTCCCGGAATATCACTCCGGCGGCTGTAGCGGTTGCCGCAAGGCGCTGTGTTCATACGCGCCTTGAGGTCTGACGGGCGATACTGCGCATTCGGCCCCGCGACCGGCTTCTATGCCCGCGTCCTTATTTGGATGGCCGGATCTGGCGCGGGCGCGGCGCCGTCAAGGGCGCGCTTTGCACTTCCTCGCAATTCCTTTCACGAGGGCGTCCCTTGACAGCTCCTCCACCGCCCGCGCGATTTTGACGGCCACGCAAATGAGGCGGCGCAAGTCCCTTACTTCCTCAGCCGCAACCCCTCGCCATCGAGAAACTCGATCCCCGCTTCCTCAAACGCCTGCTTGATCGAACTGCGCACCATCGCGAGCGGCATCCGCATGAATGAGAGCAAATACCTCGGATAAGTAGGTTCATCAACTACCCATCAACTACCGCACTCGGCTACAACTCGTTGAAATATAGCGGTTTTCGTTGCCCAACAATCAAGGGCGGCGGCTAGACAGGCCCATCCGTCAACTACCACTCCGTTGCGAGTTCCCCGCCCTCACCGGCCACGAGGTTATTCAGGACGTGACGATGCGCTGCTTTCCGCTTTGGCGAGCGCAGCCCGTTGCCTTGTCTGTGTCCGCTATCACTCCCGATCGCCGGGCATTTTTCGCAGGTTTCTCACCCGCGCGCTGTGCACTACGCGCGCAACCTCGATGCCCCGCTCATCGGCGAGCGCGCGGTAGAAAATCGTATACCGGTACCTCCCGCCGAGCGGGCGGCTACACGTCCGGCTCATCCGTCTTGCCCGCTGCATACGGATTGAGCGCGCACATTTCAATCGCATACTCGATCGCCAGCGAGACCCGATGCGCGCCGCGAGGACTGCGTGCTTGAATGTACATAAGAATTTCGTCAATGTCGCGCAGAGCGCGCGGCGCGTAGACGATCTTCATGCACGGTATTTGTCGAAGACCGCGCGTACCTCCACATCGCTCGCTACTTCGCCGCGGTCGAGCTCGTCGAGGCCTTCCCGCACGAGGCGGCGCTCCTCATCGCTCAGCATATAGACCTCGTCGCCCGCTTCAGCGATCTGCTCGAGCACCTCTGCGGCGTATTCCTGCCGCTCTTTGGAGAGCTTCTTTACCTTCTCGACTGCTTGCTCAAGTGTCTTGATCATGGGTACATGATACCATATTCGCCTTTTTGAAAACAACGCGCGCACATAACCGGCGCCAAGCCGCCACGCATCCGCACTTCCTACAAAATTAATGAAGGTAATGTTATGCGGAACGGCAGCGCGAGCCATGCAAAATGCCGCGCGGGCCACGCTTCTCTCACATGATACGGCATCTGCGGCTCCTCATTTGGATGGCCGGATCTGGCGCGGGCGCGGCGCGGTCAAGGGCGCGCTTTGCACTTCCTCTCAATTCCGTTCGCGAGGGCGTCCCTTGACGGCGCCTCAACCGTCCGCGCGATTTTGACGGCCACGCAAATGAGGCCGCGCAGCTGCACTATTTCTTCAGCCGCAACCCCTCACCATCCAGAAACTCAATCCCCGCTTCCTCAAGCGCCTGCTTGATCGAGCTCCGCACGATCGCAAGCGGCTTGCGCCGGCCATTCTCGAAATCCTGGATGGTGCGAAGCGCGACACCGACCTTTTGCGCAAGCTCCCCTTGCGTCCAGTCCAAGAGCCCGCGCGCGGCGCGGCATTGTGCAGGCGAAATCTCCATTCGCCTTTCTTCGGAAAAACCGCGCGAAAAAACAACCTGATCACCACCATGTTGCCTAATTTACGCAATATAGGTTAACTATAGCTTATGTTGTATCGGAGTCAGCCGCCATGCACGCGCAGACCGCCGCCGCCTTACGGCACCTCAAACAGGCCGTGACCCATCTCCACGACGCTAGGCTCATTATCGAAGGCGCCGACAAGACAACGGCCCAATATATCGGGGAACTCATTCACGCCACTCGCGAGCAGATAAAGCGCATCGAGCTCATCATCAACAACAGCCAGGGCTAACCTTTCGAACCGCTGTGAAAAATATCAACTGCGCGGCCGGTCGCCGGCAGGTGCCGGGTGAGATCGCCAAGCCGCAGCCGCCGATCCCCGCTCCTTTGATCTTCACGCTTGGGATGGCCGCGCGATTGTTGGCAAGAAGCGCCAGATCGCGGCGGCGCTTTCCGGCGCGGCGGCCGCACTTCGCGCGCACGCGCTCTTGCACTTCGTGCCGGCCCCGCCGCGCGATGGCCTTTGGACGATGCCTGTCCCGGTGCACCGGCGGACAGAAGCTGTCCTACAGGAAATCTTTTCCGGTGAACGTGGCAAACAATTTGCCAAAGCAAAGCGCGCTGTATTTGCGCCGCGTCAATGAATGGAAGCTGTCGATTGTGTTAATGATTGGTTCACCGCAAGCTCCTTATTCTAGGTAAGCGCGCGTAGCGGTGCTCGCCCCTGGTTCAGGCGGCGCCGTATTAGGTCAGAGCGCATCATTGGAGAATAGCTATGCTCAAACTCTCTGCAATGCTCGTAGCCGCTGCTGCCATGGCTGGTTTTGCCGCCTCCGCGTCCGCTGCACCCGCCACGGTCTTGAAGGACGGTCTGGCGGCTCCAGCACAAAGCCAGATTGTGAAAGTCCACGGCTGGCACCGTTATTGTGCATGGGGTCCGGTGCGCTACCATCGTCACGTGCCTGGAATTGGTAATGTGCCGTGCAACGGCGGCGGCTGGGGTGACGGGGGCGGATGGCACAATCGCTGGCGCAGCCATAATCGCCGGGGATCAAATGGCGGCTGGCACAACCGCTGGCGCAGCCATCATCGCTGGGGATCAAATGGCGGATGGCACAATCGCTGGCGCAGCCATCATCGCTGGGGCTCAAGAGGCGGCTGGGGCTTCGACCTTCACTTGGGCCGGTAAGAAATGGGCAAATACCGGCCTCCGTCGGCCGGTATTTGCAAAGCCTGCATAGCCCGTTCCCTGCCTCCTTTGGCCTCAGCAGAAGGCGGCAGGACTGGAGTAAATCCCGCCTATATGCGTTCACCGTCATCGCGGGGCGGCTTTAGCCGCCGGGGCGATTCAGAGCAAAATCAGAGACTTGGCCCTGGATTGCTTCCGGCTTCGCGGAGTTTACCCCGGCCCCCGAGCCGGGGATCGCCGCCGCAGTGACGGCGATTCCGTTTCAGCGGGAGAGACCTAGCCAGACGGAATCCGCTCGATTTTCAAGGGAGCCCATCCGCCATGGACGATCCTATGCTGCCGTCGCCTGGTCTGTCTCCTGTTGCTGGCAAGTCAATTGTGGCACGCTTTGACGGCGGGCAATTGCCGTCAGACGCGGGCACACCGACCTTCATCAAAGACGGCCAACCAATGACACAAATTTTAGTTGGTTGCGCTTGCTGCGCAAACAGATTTTAATTAGTCGCGCTTGCCGCGCACAAAGGGGAGAGACCGATGAAGACGAAGTCCACGCAGAACCAGCTTTGCACCGGAACCGTTCGCCCAGGTTCCGTTCTGGCCGCCGCCGCTGCCATCGTAATTGCCGGCTCGATCCATGCGATCGCGCAGGCCCCCTCCGATCCTCACCATCCCGGCACTAGCGCGCAGCAGACCGCGCCTGCCCAGGGGATGCCCCAGGGCGGCATGATGGGCATGATGCAGAGCGGGGGAATGATGGGAGGCATGATGCAGGGTGGCGGAATGATGGGAGGTATGATGGGCGGCATGCAAGGGGGCGGAATGATGGGGATGCGGAATTGCCCGATGATGGGCGGCGCTGCGGCGCATGCCGAAGGCCGCATCGCTTTCCTCAAGGCTGAGCTTGCCGTCACGGACCAGCAGAAGGGGGCTTGGGACGCCCATGCCGCAGCCGTCAAGAAGAACCTCGAAGGCATGCAAGCCATGCGCGAGACGATGATGAAGGTCATGCAGGCCAAATCGCCGGTCGAGCGCCTCGATGCGCGGATTACCGCGATGGAAGGCAGGCTCGGCGCGCTGAAAGAGATGAAGCCCGCGCTCACCAATCTCTACGCGGCCTTGAGCGACGATCAGAAGAAAAAGGCGGATGAACTCATGACCGGCATGGGCTGCATGATGTGAGCCGGCTTCGGGCATAAAGCGCTTCGTGCCGGACGCTGGGCGCTAGGAATCCAGCGCCGGCACAATCGAAAGGAGCACGATCATGGATAGACTTGGCGCACTTTCGGTAGGGATTGCGCTAGCCGTCACCTTGGCGATGCTGAGCGGGTTATGCTTCCTCGCCCTGGCGCTCTGGCCCGGCACCGCGATCGATTTTTTCAACACGCTCCTGCATCTCGATC
>CAZCIF010000092.1:0-1814 GCA_964498645.1 uncultured Rhodomicrobium sp.
CGAGGCCACCCTGATCCAGGCCGCTTACCGCACGGAGGTTAAGAAGCTCGTATTCTTGGGGTCGTCCTGCATCTATCCCAAGCTTGCGCCGCAGCCCATCAAGGAGAACGCGCTTTTGACGGGCCCGCTTGAGCCGACGAATGAGTGGTATGCCCTTGCGAAAATCGCGGGCGTCAAGCTTTGCGAGGCTTATCGCCGGCAATATGGCTGCGATTTCGTTTCGGCGATGCCCACCAATCTTTACGGTCCCGGCGATAATTTCGATCTTGAGACGAGCCATGTTCTGCCGGCCCTTATTCGCAAAATGCACGAGGCTAAGTTGCGGGGGCAAACTGAGATTGTGCTTTGGGGCAGCGGCTCGGCCCGCCGCGAATTTTTGCATGCCGGCGATTGCGCGGACGCGCTCGTCCACATTATGAAAGCCTACTCGGCGCCGGAGCCAATCAATGTGGGCTTCGGAGAGGACGTCAGCATCCTCGAACTCGCGCACCTTGTCGCGCGGATTACTGGATTTAAGGGGGAAATCGTTCACGATCTCTCAAAACCGGATGGAACACCACGAAAGCTGATGGATGGGGGAAAGCTAAGCGCGCTTGGCTGGCACCCCCGCATTGGCCTTGAGGAAGGTGTGCGGGCGGTCTATCACTGGTTTCTCGGCCAGGAAATGTCCTCAAAGCCCCAGTTCTAGACGGCTCCGCATCTGGAGGGAGCCGGGGCCGCCCAGAGTTCGGCATCCGCCAAAACCCGCGACCGTGCATGACGTCTATGTGATCGTCGCCATCAAGGATGGCCGCGGAAGAGATCGCCCGAAATGCGCAGCTTCCGCAGGGAGGGGATGCATTTCGAATTGCCGGCGGAATGTCCACCGCATCGGAGGCGTTGTTCGCGGCCACGCCGGGAACGGCGTTGGCGAAGACACGGCCATTGATGCCTGCACGCCACAGAAACACCGATTGAGCCGTGGAACGAGCTCCCAACTGGATAGACCTGAACGCTTTTCAACGGCTCAAGGATATTGTGCCGGATTGTGGACGTGTTCATTGACATCCCTCTCCTCTACCTCAAGCGGCCGGCCGTGCGAGGGGATACTGGCAGATTTAGTGATCCTAAGCGGCACAGTGGCCTGCCCCGCAGTAAGCCGGCGCCTGGCCAATTGCTGTCCGGCGAGGCGCGCGAGGCGGTGCGAGGGGAACTCGAAGAGAAGCGCGAATACATAAGCGAATGCGCCCATGAAAACCATTTGGAAAATCCATTCGGCCCACGCACCCGGCCATGCCCGAGGCAATGTGCGGAAGAATGCCATGCCAATCGGGTGGATGAGATAGAGGGAGTAGCTCCACGTTCCAGCCCATTCCATAATACGCGGCGCGTCAGACCGGCTGAAGTGAAGGATCTCACGATATAACCAGATTCCGGCAGCGATGGCGAAGAAGTTCAGCGTCCAGGGGTATCCGATGGGCGAGTGGAACCGCGCGATGCTGCATGCCGCCGACAATAAGAGAATCCCAGCGCGCCAAATCCAGATCGAAGAATCCACAGGCCGGCTGCCGGCCCGTCTAATGTCCTCGGCAAGCTTGCAGCCTATGAGCCAGCACGGCAGGCCCAGCAGCCAATTAAGATAAAGCCCGTAAGAAGGGTAGTCTTTGGCGAAGGGATCTGTTCCCGCTACGAGCAAGGCGGCAATGAACGAGACAGCGATCAAGATCCGCCATCCTGACTGTTTGTTGCGAAGCCACAGCAAGATTGGGTAGATTGTATAGTAGATCAGCTCTGCCAAGAGGCTCCAGAGTATGGTTTTCTCGAACAGCGCCAGC
>CAZCIF010000092.1:1824-12744 GCA_964498645.1 uncultured Rhodomicrobium sp.
CGCCACCAACATGGGCGGAACAATGCGAAAATAACGCCTTGCAAAATAGGAGCCGAGGTCCGGGATCCGCTGTTGCCGGGAATGTGGATAGTGGATGCAAAGACCTGAGATGATGAAGAAAACGATGACCGCCGCCGGGCCAGACGTGAGGTTGTTATAAACTCCTATTGTCAGCAATCCAGCAAGAGACGACTTGTCGATTATCGCAGGAAATGGAGGAGCGCCGTAATGCCCCATGACGACCCACAGCGCACAAACGAAGCGAATGGTATCTAGCCCCTGTAAGAAACTGTGGGTGCGTTCCGTTTCAGTCTGCATTGGCCTGCCTAGCTGTTCGCCCAGAGGTTCTTAGCGCAGCGGTTCGCCGGCAATCTGCGCGAAAGGCCATTCCATGCATTCCAGCGCTAAACACGGGTCCATGTTCGGAAGCGATAACGCCCGCCGGGTTCGCGGACGCCTGGCTGACCCGCGAGTCAAAAAGAGAAGGAGCTGGCTGCAGCGTCCGGGCAGGCACGGGTTGGATCGGTATGGAGCCTCCGCGCTCCGCCCGGATGCGCAACCACCTTGCATGACAGACTCAACTTACCACCGAAGGGAAGTTGGGGAGCAGGTCCGGCGGAGTACCCCTTCGGCGTTGCCGCCGGGCGATCGCTCGCCGGCTGACTCCAGCATAGGCACTCTGTCCGTCCGATCCCGGCCGAACGCCTTCCGAAGCTAGGCTTCATGTTGATGGCTCATTGACTGCTGCCGGCCCCGCGCGCAAATGCCATTACGGCTCGGACGCCACCGTTGGCGCTAGGCGGGAGCGCCTGGAAACGCATCGGCTCCAGATCCTTTCGAAACCGCTCGAGGTTGTAAGGCTGATGCAGCTCAATGGCGACGAAACGCACCTTAGAAAGAAACTGCGGTTTCGCGAAAACGCCTTCCTCGGCGCCCTCGATATCGACCTTCAACAAATCTATACAGTCGATTTCGAAGCGTTCGCAGATCTCGTCGATGGTAAAGCTTTCGACCTCAATTGCTGATCGCTCTTCCGGCGATTGGGCCAGCTTGTTGCCCCACGCCGGCGCGTCCTGCGTCAGATAAGCTTTCCCCTGACCGGGCCCGGCCAATGCTGCCTGCACCCGGACGATCCTGGGTTCAGCGCGTGTATTGCGTTCCAACAGCTCGAAGTTTCGCGGGTCAGGCTCAACGCAGATGATCCGCGCTGCGGGATAGCGATCGGCCAGGAACAATGCGGTGATGCCGATATTGGCGCCGCAATCGATGAGCGTGCGAACGGTGGCCGGATCGATCAACTGCTCGGGCACCTTGTAGCTTTCAAACGCCAGCACCTCGTAGAGAATGAAGATGTCGCCGGAGGTTGGCCTGACAGTGATGCGCCGCGTGCTACTTCCGATCCTCAATTCGATTTCGATCGGCTCCGCACTGTGGCAGCGCCCGCGCGACCAGTTGTTGAGATGGAAGGCGGCAGTTGCGGACAAGAGAGATATCCGGCTATGCCAGTTGGGCGGCGCCGACATCGCATAGCGAAATTCCTTAAGATAGGCAGCCAAATTCATCTTCCCACCAATCGACTCAGGGTTTCCAAATCTGCCACTTCCTTGCCCTCCTCCGCCTTCTTGTCAACTTTAGATTGATTTTCTAAAAATCAATTCAACCGGTAACTAGCATGCCAACAAGGCTTCAGAACTGGAAGTAGATGAACTGCGCCTTAACTTGCAGGAAGACGATCACAAACGCGGCTGTCACGGCAAAATAGGCCGTCCCCAACGTGGCCTGGGCGGTAACCGATCGCGACAGGTATGGCACGGCAAGCCGCGTCCAGCCCCACACGATCAGCATGCCGGCCAATAGGAGGACGCAGGTGAGATAGGCATTGGGCGGCAATGAAAGGCTCGGGCGCAGAAAGCCGCTGACGTCGAGCATCCGTGTCCACATCACTAGGGCATCGCCGACGCTCGTGCATCGAAACGGTACCCAGCCCGCCATTGCAAGGGGCAGAGTTACGGCAAACCCGGCGAGGCGCCAATGCAGCCCTTCACCCGGTCGTATGGATGCCATCAACAGCCTCTGTCCCTGCACCAGCGTGGCGTGATAAAGACCCCACAGTGCGAAAGTCCAATTCGCTCCGTGCCACAGGCCCATGATGATCCAGGTTGTGAATAGAGCATAGGTGCGCCGCCATGGCGAGACCCGGCGCCCGGCGCCGCTAATCGGATCCAAGGTCTGGTCGCGGGAGGAATGGAAGGTGCCGAGCAGAGGCAGATAGAGATAGTCCCTGATCCATGCCGATAGCGAGATGTGCCAGCGTTGCCAGAATTCGCGGGGCGAGCTCGAAAGATAGGGGAAATTGAAATTCTCCGGCAGGTGGATACCCATCAACCTGGCCGAGCCGATCGCGATGTGGGAGTAGCCCGCGAAATCGAAATAGATCTGGAACCCGAATAGGAACGCAAGCGTCCACGCGTCGATCGGTCCGAGCTCGCCGGGCGGCCTCGCAAAACCGGTATCGACATAGCCGGCCATGGTGTCTGCCAGGACGACCTTGAGAAACAGGCCCGCCAGGATGCGTTTGATCCCTTCCGTGACGAACGCGGGCTCGAACGCCGGTCTAATTTCGAACTGCGGGATGAGAACCCTCGCGCGCAGGATCGGTCCGGCGACCATGTGCCCGAAGAACGTCACGAAGCACAGGTATGTGAGCATGTCGCGCTTCGGCGGGAACTCGCGCCGGTAGACATCGAGCGTGTAGCTCATCGTCTGGAAGATGTAGAAACTGATGCCAAGCGGCAGGATGATCTTCAGTTCCACCGGCCCGGGCTCGTAGCCGATCATCCGCGCCAGCGAGTATGCACTTCCGGTAAAGAAGATCAGATACTTGAAGAATCCCAGGATGGCGAGGTTGGCGAGCATGCTCACCAACATGAGGCGCCGGCGGAGGGTCTCGTCCTGCGAGCGCCCGATGGCGAGCGCGATGTAGTAGTCGAGCATCGCGCTCAACAGCACGAGCGGAACGAAGTCGAAGCGCCAGAAGCCGTAGAAGACCAGGCTGGCAAGCAGGACGAGCCACAAGCGCGGCCTGGCCGGCAGGCGCCAGTAGAGCACGCATACCAGCGGCAGAAACACGAAGAGATACGTGACCGAGTTGAACAGCAAGGCTAATACCCCAAGCCGCGCAGCACGCCATCGAGCGCGGCGGCATGCCGCCGATGCCCTTCGCCCGTGAAGTGCATGAAATCGTAGTCCTCGAAACCGAGGATGCGATCGATGACCTTGCCCCATTCCGGTCCCGGCACGATCGCTTCGAGATTGGCGAACGCCGCACCGTTGCCGCGGGCCTTGCGCGCCAGATCCGCCTTCAATTTCTCATAATCGGCCGTGACATAGGGACCAGGAATGTCCTGCCGGTATGGCGGCACACACAGCAGCACCTTGATGCCGCGCGCCCGTGCGTGCGCGAGCAGTGAGTCCAGGACTGCCATTTTCGCGCGGTAGATGGCAGGATCGACTTTTCGTTTCGATTGCGCATTGATGCCGAGCAGCTTGTTCCGCGTAGTGTGCATGACGTAGCCGAGGACGCCCCGCAGGTTTGCTCGCCTGCGCCACAATGGCCACCAGCTGTCCAGCCAGCCGTTCAGATCGTCCTCGATTCTCTTTTGCAGCGTTTTCGAATTGTCATCGGCTGCTTCGCCCCCGGCCGCCGGATCGCCCGGGAACGCTGAGCTAACGTGGGGCCAGACCGGTGACGCTTCGAGCGCTGTGCGAAGAGACGGCGTTGCGGCCAGCTGCCTGATCCCGGGCCTGATCCCCTGCTCGCGGATGTCGTCGAGGAACACCGGGAGGATCAAGAGCTTGAGGTCGTACTTCCGTTCCAAGGCGGCAAATGTGACCGCATGCTCGTGCAGGTTTGCATTGGGCTGCGCGTAGCTCACGACGTAATATCCGCGCGGCCCTAAAGTATCGTGCAGAAGGGTAGCTGCCGTGCTGTCGCCGGGCTTGTATCGATTGATGGCCGCCAGCTGCGAATTGCCGAGCCAAAGGATCGCCGGGGGCCGCCCGGCCGCGACATATGCGGAATAGCAATCGCCGTCGTCCCGGCCGTCCTGGCACAAGACACGCGTGCCGCTGGTATCCGTGTAAACATTCTGCGTCTCAGCACCGAGAGCTGCCTCCTCGAGCTTAATGAGAACGCGCGAGCGTACAAGCTCCAGCATGCCGATCGCGATCGCAAGGCCAAGGATGAGGGGCAGGCAGACGAGCCGAGCGCTGCCTATACGCGGGGCAGACGTGAATTCTCTCTTGTTTTTAATACTTGCTTGAGGCATCGCCGTGCCTGTTACAGCAATTCACTTGTGCAAGCCGTTCTATCCGGCAGCCGCGGCGGCTTCGACGCAGTGCTGTTTCCGGATGCTGGTCCGAACCAGGACGGCTTGAACATCGGAATTGGACAACCGTTTCCAACGATAGGCTCCCGGACTGAAGACTCAGCTTTTGAGCCGCTCTTTCCACGCCGAATACAAGCTGGAGTGTATGAATAGAACGTCAGTCCAGCCGGTTAAGTGATCCTGGTAATAAACGTCATAGAATGCGACCAGCCTATAATTGTGCTCCCTCAGGCAGCCAAACAGCCGGTCCAGGGTTGGCAAACCCTCATACATGTCAGACAAAATGACCTCGAAATAGATGAGACCGATCCTGCCTTCGCGCAGCAGCCGATCCGCGCCGGCGAATACCTGGTCCTCGAAGCCTTGGGTATCAGACTTCAAGATATCGACGAACTCGATCTTGTTCTCCATGGCGAACAAATCCAAGCTGATCACGTCGACTTCCGGCGAGCGCGCTACTTCTCCCCACCCCTGCACACTCAAGGGTAGGATGGAACTCATCTCCGTGGCGGTGTTCTCGAACAGGGTCGTCCGGCCGGGTTGTGCACCAACAGCGCAGTTCCAAAGCTTGACCCCAGGTAATTCACCGCAATTCTGGAGTAACTGACCGAAAGCGGTCGGGCCTGGCTCGAAGCTGTGAATCGTCCCGTTAGGGAAGATCTGTCGAAATTTCGTCACCGTCTGCCCGACATTGCCACCGACGTCCATCAATATCGGGCGGTCATTGGATGTAAAGAGAACCATATCGGCGAATGGATCTCGTCGAACGCTCACATCCCGTTCAATTGACCGGCCAACTTTGCGCACGCGAACCACGTCATATCCGGTGACGCGGATCATCGAACGAATCAGATTCTTCAAGTTTGGCATTGTTGTTGGCATGGCATCATTAACTGGCCTGCTCGACTGAACTCGCTCAGCCCAGGGCTGGGCCCGCAACCGCAAAATTGCGGGAGAAGCCGAACAAGGTTACGGCTATACAATAGATCAATCCAATCGATGTCGAGGCGATCATGAAGCAAAGCGCGCCGGTTACGGTGCTGACATTGAAGAGGCCAGGCATGAGGCACTGGGCGAGCAGGGTGAGCGGTGGGACGATCCACGCCATCTTGAGCCAGAGCTTGGCGCTCATGAGCCCCCACAGCAGCGTGGTGAAGACACCTATCGATCCGAACACGAGATAGAGCCCGATCTCGATAGAGAAGTGCTGATAGCGTGGTCCCAGGACCCATGCGAACAGCCACGGCACCTTGAACCCCAGCGCGGTGACGGTGCCGCACACGATGCCGATCCCAATCATTGCCTGCAGCGCGAGCCGGATCAGTTGCGCACGGTCCTGGCATCGGGCAAAGGTGGGGGTCACCGTCGAAGTGATCACGACGCTGACAACGCCGAAGATCGCCGCGAAGCGGCTCAGTGCCCCGAGGTCAGCCACGTCCGCCGGCGTGCCGATGACACTGAGCAGCCAGATCCCGATCTGGCCCTGGATGGCGCTGAACATTGTCGGAAACCACAGCGAGCGCAAGACGCCCAGTATCTCTTTGCGATATGCGGGCGACGGCGCGGCGGCAAGATCCACGTCCTGTCTAAGAAACCTGAGGAGGACGGCGTTCTTCAAGAGGACCGAGATCACATAGGCCACGAGACAGACCGCCGCAACCGGGTAGGCAAGTATTGCGACCGCTAACCAGACCAGCCGCCCAACCGATCCGAGCAACTCAGCCCATTGCACTAGGCTGTACTTGCCCAGAAGCCCCAGCGGCACCAGCAGCGTGCCGGAGGCGATGGCCGGTACGGCTCCGGCAATGACAAGAGCGGTCAGCACGGCCGTCTCGAGCCATGACGCATCGTTCTGACGAAGGAGAAAGAATGTCAGCGGCGTGATGAGCAATACCGCACCGGCGGTGAGCTGCCAGCGTGCCTGTCGCGCTGTCGCAATCGCCTCGCTCAGCTGATCGCGGTTCCGATGCGTGCATCCGCCGATCGACAAGAGCCCCGCCTGAACACCACAGTCGCTCAGATTCACCAGCATGGCCGCCATTGTCAGCGCCACGGTGAACAGCGCATACTGGCCCTTGTCCAGCGTCCGCACGATCAGCAGGCCGGCCACCACGTTCGTGGCCATGACGATGACCTGAAGCAGGCCGACACTGCCCACGATGCGGGCACGCCTAGCCCAGGTGGCCCGCAGTCCGCCGCTTAGTCCGTAGGCCCTCAGCCGGCCGCGGAGTACTTCGATCGGCATGTCAGCTTGCGCAAAGCCCCGGGCCGCTCAATCAGGCATCCGGTACGAACGAGCTAACGTAGGGCGGAATGCGCGCCAGGAGCTCACCATCGCGTCTTGCGAAGACAAGCTCGCACAGCCACAAGACGCCGCTCCTGGCGCAGCGGTTAAGGTCGGTGATGTCGAGCGGCACGTAGCCAGCCTCCTCCATGCGCCGGACGACGCGCGTTAGCGTGCTGTCCGATTTGGAATCGAACAGCGACACCTCGACGAGGAAGAGCTCCGTTTTGCCGAACAGATCGCTTGCACCTTCGAGCACCTTCAAGTCGAACCCCTCAGCGTCGATCTTGACCATCTGCGGGATGCCAAATGCGCTGGCAGCAACGACGTCATTAAGGGTGACCACATCAACCTCAAGGCAGGTCATGCCGGATCCGCCGGCCTGCATTCCGGCCATGGCTTCGGAGAAGCTGGCGCTCGTATCCGCCGCAGGCACGTGAAAGGTCATGCGGCAGGCCCGGTCGCCGGCGCCGGCGTTGATCCATTCGATGCCGTGGCCGGCATTGAGCAGATCCTGAATCCCCGGCCGCAAACGTTGCTGCGGCTCGATCAGCGTGTAGTGGCAAGGCGGGGATGGGAAGTGCCGTAGCGCGCTTCTTGTCCATTGGCCACGGTTTGCGCCGACATCCAGAATGTGTGCCGGGGCAAAGCCAAGCCCTTTCACGGCCGAGAAAAAGGCACTGAGAATGCCTGGCGGCGCCCTATTCCCCTTGCCGTAGTAAACGAGCTGGTAGCCGAACTGGCTGAGTGCCGATTGCATGAGCTTGCGCATTATCCGAGCCTGTCCTGTTAGCGTCCCGATCGGCAGCACTGTTCGCCGGCCCCAGTCCTTGCCATCGCCATAGGCTCTATTGGACCTCTTTGGTCAGCATGAACCGATCCATGACGAGCGCATCGAGGCCGGACGTATAAAATGTGCGAATGGCGTCGAACGGCGTATTGACGATTGGCTCACCCTTCAAATTGAAGCTTGTGTTCAGCACTGCCGGCACGCCGGTCAATTCGCCGAAATGCCGGATCAGCTCGTAGTAGCGCTCGTTCTGTTCCCGGCGGACCGACTGCACACGCGCGCTGCCATCGATGTGGACGGCGGCGGCAATCTCATGGCGCCGCTCCGGCTTGACCTGGAACGTCAGCGTCATGAATGGCGTCACGTGGAAGTACTCAAAGTAGGTGGGCCCGGCCTGCTCCAGAACGGACGGGGCAAACGGGCGCCACTCCTCACGGAACTTGACGGCATTGTTGACCTTGTCGCGGTTTGCCGCGTCCCGCGGGTCGGCCAGGATCGAACGGTTGCCCAGCGCGCGAGGGCCGAATTCCTCACGCCCCTGATACCAGCCGACAAGCTTGACATCCGCCAGCAGCTGCGCGGTCGCGCGGGATGGATCATCGAAGGTCTGGTAGCGCAGTTTGTAGGTTCGCAGCGCCGACTCGATGTCCTCCGTCCGGCTCTCGGGCCCGAGGTAGGCCTTCGTCATCTCGGCAGGCCGGATGCCCGCCTTGAAGGGCGCAGCAAGTGCTGCACCGATTGCGACACCGTCGTCGGAGGCGGCCGGCTGCACAAAGATCCGTTCGACTAGGCCCTGGCTAAGGAAAAGGCCGTTGGCCTTGGAGTTCAATCCCACGCCGCCGGCCAGGCACACATTTCTGCAACCGGTCCGCGCGACAGCCATGCGGACGATTGCCATTTCGGCACGCTCGCATGCGTCCTGCACGGCCCACGCAATATCGCGGTGCCTGTCGTCGAGACCGTCGTCGGGCTTACGTGCGGGTCCGAGCGCGGCTTCGATGCTTGAGTACTCCCTCCCTGACTCATGAGACAGCAAGCCGCGCGAATTCACGGCATAGCCGGTATCGGTGATCTTGATGAACTCGCTGAGATCAATGCCTGGCCCACCGTAGGGGGCAAGCCCCATGACTTTCCATTCATCCTGAAACCGCTGGAATCCCAGATAACCTGTGAACTGCGCATAGAACAGTCCGAGCGAGTTCGGCCATCTTATCATCTCGACCAAATCAAGCTGGCTGCCGCGGCCATGCCAGACCGAAGTTGCCTCCCAGGCGCCGCGCCCATCGATGACGATTACCGTGGCTTCGTCGAAGCCCGATACGGGGTAGGTGCTCAGCGCGTGCGCGTAGTGATGGTCGATGCGATGCGGCCCACTCCGCCAGTTGCCGAAAAACCGCGTCAGCTGGCGTTCGCCTTCAGCGCGGAAGGTATCGACGAGACCGACCGTGAACATGCGGATCGGGTCCGTGATCGGCATCGGATGGGCACCGGTCAGGTAATTCCGCATATCGGCCCGCCTAGTGGCGGCCGATGCCTGCCAGCCGAACATCACATCGTCGAGGTCGCTGAACCTCGCGCCGACATGGTTCAGGCAAGCCTGGATGGCGCGGCGCGGGAAGCCCCCGTCATGCTTGATCCTGCTCAGCCGCTCCTCGGCGATCGCAAACTGGACCTCTCCGTCTCTTGCGATCGCCGCAGAGGAATCGTGCGCAGAGCCGTAGTTCAAGCCAAGTGTCAACATGTCTACCGTCTCCTGCTGATTGTGCTGCGCGCAACGCCGGCACGCGGTGGTCTTGCATTGGGGGTCAGGCGGCGCAGGGATTGCGTCAGCTGCATGCCGGTTCCCGATCAGCCCCAGCCGCGTGGCCTGAACGGCCGGCGCCGCGGCTGTTTGCCCTCTCGCTTGATATCCGCCGTCACGACGCGCTCCCTGAGCCGCCGCCACACGGAGCCCGAATACGCCGTTCGGAGGCGAAAGAACGTCTGCGGTGCCAGTACGGCCGCCAATCCGAGCTTGCCGATGGCAAGTGCGTACTTTCCGGTCGTCCATTTCTCGCCGGGACGCACCAGCCCTTCATATTCGGAGCAGACGTTTTCCCAGCGGGTGCCGCCGGCGGTCACGAGCTTCAATCGCCGTGCCGTCAACCGAACGGGCTTCATCAGGTCGTTTAGCAGCTGACCGGTCACCCCGCGCCGTTCCAGCGCGGGCGGCAACTCGGCGGCAAGGCACTCGAAGATCCTCGCCCGCTTGGCGAGTTTCACGGCATCGTGACGTTCCAGGCCCTGCGCCGAAAGCGAGCCCTGGAACAGGTTGTTGCCGTGAATGCGATAGAAGGTGAGACACTGCGGGAGAACGGCGACCCTGCCGATCGCGGGCAGCAGGGTGAATAGGAACTCGTCGGCCTCGAAGATCAGGGCAGACGGCACCTTCGGCATTCTGGCCAGCGCCGATCTGCGGACGGCCAGTCTGCTGGTGCCGAGGTAGCACATGCTCTGGTGAAAGAGCGCAACATCCTCGCGCCGGCCGTGTCGCAGAAAGATCAGCTCACGTGGGGACAGACGCGCCGCTGAGCCTTCCACCTCGTCGTGGAGCACGATGCCATGTCCGGCGGCACAAATATCCGGATACCGATCAAATGCCGCGCAGACGCTTGCCAGCTTGTCCTCGTGCCACCAGTCGTCGCCATCCAGGAATGCGATGATGTTGCCTTTGCACAGCTCGATGCCTTCGTTGAACGCGGAGCCTTGCCCGCCGTTGGGCTTTGCGTGGACGCGGATGCGGTCGCCGTAGGCAGACAAGAGCCGCTGTGTGCCATCGGTCGACCCGTCGTCGACGACGATGATCTCCATTGCCAGCGGGTCTACATTTCGCTGCGCGAGCACACTGTCGATCGCCTTCGCAATGAAGCGCTCATGATTGTAAGTATCGATCAGCACGGACACGGTGGGGTCAGTCATGACATCCAAGCTCCTGCCCGCAATTGAACTCGTCCACTCAGGCCGCTCAGTTGCCAGAGGAAGCTCTGCCGAGCAAAGCTGTCAACTGGCCCACGATGGCCTCGCGTCCCTTGGCGTTGAAGTGACAGCCGCCGCTACGATGCTCGTTGCCCAATTCGTCGGTGTCGGGACCGATCTCGACGCGGGCAATACTGGCGGCCACCGCACGCTGCGCTGACCTGATCTCGTCGCTGCCTTCACGAGCCGTCCCGCATCTACTGGTCTGCGTGATGATCCAGCGCGGACCGGTCCGCTGGCGGCTTTCGCCGGCGATAGCATTGTCGAAGCGTCTGATGATACTGCTTAGCATCGCCTCGTATTGGGGCCCGGATATGCGGCCCGAATCCGATTCGCCTTGCAGCCAAATGACGGCGTCAGGCGCAAGCCGGCGCTCGACGGCACCGCGCACCGATCGCATCACACGCGACAGAATGCCTCCGAAATCGCTATGCCATTGACGG
>CAZCIF010000093.1:0-8104 GCA_964498645.1 uncultured Rhodomicrobium sp.
ACTTATTGAAAATACGATACATCATGGAAAATGGTACGTCAAGCGGATACTTCCCGATAGGGTGGGTCGTTGAGTGAGATGCTCTTTGTAAAGAGTATGAAATCTGGCAATGTAATATATAAGCGTTTGGCTATATAGCACCCTAGAGACCTTAGTAAGGTCGGAATTCAACCTGAGGCAATTCTCGGTAAAATCATCAAGCTTATCAACAGCCCCCTCCTGAAATGCGTTTTTATGCTTGGATTGTATTATGATCAATTCAATATTTAGCTGCTGCCCAGAAAAAAGGGCAAGGTCCGTGTCCTCTCGGATGAGGCGCCTATTTGCAAAGAGATATATCGAGTCCACTCCGCCGTCATCTGCGCCACCTACGATGCCGGATCGGATTTCGTCTTGGTCAAGATCAAATTCCCGCTTTTTAAGAATTTGTTCCGCCGAGAAAATCTCGAAATATTTTTCCGGGGTACTACGGCGCGCATTCTCCTGCTGCTTTTGTTTTATAATCTCCGAAAGAATGTAACGGTCAGTGTCGCTCATTTGCTCAACCTGGAATCCGGAAAGGTGCTTCATATCACCTCTCCGGTGGGCTGAAAATGGCGGCTGTGCTGGTTCCCGCCTTAAAAATTGCCCTGGTGCGTTTGTTGCATAAGGCCAGAATGTTCCATCCAATTAAAGCTGTTGCTCGATGCAGTTGCCAACCGCGTCGCGCTGCCCTTGCTCCGTCGAGCTAATTGGATTTTTCTTTGTGGGTAAGTTGCGCGGCAAAGCTCCAGCATGCCCTTTCTCAGGGGTTCGGCAGGGTTGACGCCGGCGCCGTGCCTTCCCATAGTCGCCGCATTCGCCAACCCCCAACATGAACGGCCTCGCAAATGACCGCCGCCGCGCAATCGCAATCAGAACTCGCCGCAACCTCCAAGGCCTGGCCCTTCGAAGAGGCGCGGAAGCTTCTGAAACGCCTGGAGAAGCGCGATCCGGCGCGTGAGGTGGTGTTCGAGACGGGTTATGGCCCCTCGGGCCTGCCGCATATCGGTACGTTCGGCGAGGTTGCGCGCACTTCCATGGTGCGGCATGCGCTCGAAGTGCTGCGGCCTGGCGCAAAGACGCGCATCGTCTGCGTCTCCGACGATATGGACGGCCTGCGGAAGGTGCCAACAAATGTGCCGAACCGCGAGCTGCTCGAAGCGGCTCTCGAAAAGCCGCTAACCGCGGTTCCCGATCCATTCGGCACGCATGCGAGCTTCGGCGCGCACAACAATGCGCGGCTGCGCGCCTTCCTCGATAGTTTCGGCTTCGAATATGAGTTTCTGTCCTCGACCGAGTGCTACCGCGCCGGCCAGTTCGACGAGACGCTTTTGCGGATGCTCGAAGCCTATGACGAGGTGATGGCGATCATCCTGCCGACGCTCGGGCCGGACCGGCGCGCGACCTATTCGCCCTTCCTGCCCATCTCGCCCGCCACGGGTAAGGTGCTGCAAGTGCCCATCGAGAAGCGCGATCTCGCCGCCGGCACCGTGGTCTATACCGATCCAGACACCAAGAAGAAGGTCGAGACGCCGGTTACGGGCGGCCATGTGAAATGCCAATGGAAGGCCGATTGGGCCATGCGCTGGGTCGCGCTCGGCGTCGATTACGAGATGGCGGGTAAGGATTTGATCGACAGCGTGACGCTCTCCTCGAAGATCTGCCGTGCGCTTGGCGGCACGCCGCCCGAGGGCTTCAATTACGAGCTGTTCCTCGACGATCAGGGGCAGAAAATCTCGAAATCGAAGGGCAATGGCATCGCGGTGGAGGAATGGCTCGCTTACGCCACGCCTGAAAGCCTCAGCCTCTATATGTTCCAAAAGCCGAAGACGGCGAAACGGCTTTATTTCGACGTGATTCCGAAGGCGGTGGACGAGTATTTCGTCAATCTCGAAGCCTATTATAAGGAGAACGCGGAGCAGCGGCTGAACAACGCCGTCTGGCATATCCACCATGGCAGGCCGCCGCAGCATCATATGCCGGTCAGTTTCAGCCTGCTTCTGAACCTTGTCAGTGCGTCGAACGCGCATACCAAGGACGCGCTGTGGGACTTCGTGCGGAACTACGCGCCGGAATCGAACCCCAAAGACAACCCCGAACTCGACCGGCTGATCGGCTTTGCGATCCGCTATTTCGAGGAACGCGAGAAGCCGTTCAAGGTCTATCGCGCGCCAAGCGCGCTGGAACGCGAAGCCATGCTCGATCTCAACGAACGGCTCGCGCATGCGGACGCGAAGCTCAGCGCCGAGGAACTGCAAGCCATCGTCTACGAGGTGGGCAAGGCGCATCCGTTCGGGAATTTGCGCGATTGGTTCAAGGCGCTTTACGAGGTGCTGTTCGGCGAGAGCCAGGGGCCGCGCTTCGGCTCGTTCATCAAGGCATACGGGCTTGAGAAAACCCGCGAGCTGATCGCCGGGCGGCTGCATCACGCGGCCGAAGCGGTCTGAGCGGCCATGCCGGCTGAGACGATCTACAAGCTGATGACGCGCGCCGAGTGGGAAGCGGCGCAAGGGGAGGGCGTTTATCGCGGCTCGGCGCATGACAAGCGCGACGGCTTCATCCACTTTTCCACGGCAGCACAGCTTGCTGAAACAGCGCGGAAGCATTTCTCCGGCGTGAATGATTTGGTCCTTCTCGCGGTGGACGCCGAAGCGCTGAATGGAATGGGGGAGGGAGCCGCCACAGCGTCCCTTCTCCCAGGGGGAGAAGGACAGGATGAGGGGAGTAGTCCCCTCCGCTGGGAACCCTCGCGCGGCGGCGATCTCTTTCCGCATCTCTATGCCGTTCTGCCCATCGCAGCCGGGAAAAGTGCGATGCCGATTCCCCTTGGCGAAGACGGCACGCCCTTCGTCCCCGCCGGTCTTGTATCATGAGCCGCCTCTGGTCCGCCCTCCAAGCCGGCCTCTTCCTTCTCGATCCCGAGACAGCGCATGAGGCCTCGCTGCGGGCGCTCGAGGCGGGTATCCACCCGCGCCAGGGAAAGCCGGACGATCCACGCCTCGCGCAGACCCTGTCCGGCCTCACCTTTTCCAATCCCATCGGCGTTGCGGCAGGCTACGACAAAGACGCGCGCGTCTATAATGCCCTTTTTGCCATGGGTTTCGGCTTTGCCGAGGCGGGCACCGTCACGCTGCAACCGCAATCCGGCAATCCGCGCCCGCGCGTGTTCCGGCTCGTGCGCGAACGCGGCATCATCAACCGGCTGGGCTTCAACAATGCTGGCCATCCGGCGGCGCTGGCGCGCCTCGCGGCCTATCCGCCGAAGGGCATTCTCGGCATCAATATCGGCGCGAACCGCGAAAGCCCGGACCCCATCGCGGATTATGCCGCTGGCGTCCGCGCCTTCGGCACGCTGGCTTCTTACCTGACAATTAACATCTCCTCGCCGAACACGCCCGGCCTGCGCGATCTGCAAACGCCTGACCGCTTGAATAGCCTTCTCGAAGCGGTCATGGCCGCGCGCGCGGAACTTCCGCGCCCGGTGACGGTCCTCGTCAAGCTCGCACCCGATCTTCACGCCGGCGATATCGCGCCGGTCATGGCCTGCCTGCTTGCCCATAAGGTTGATGGCGCTATCCTCACCAATACGACGCTATCGCGCGACGGCGTGCCGCCCAGCTCGCATCGCGGCGAAGGCGGCGGGCTTTCGGGCCGCCCGCTTTTCGCGCGCTCCACGCGGCTCCTGGCGAAGTGCTATCTGGCGAGCGGCGGCAGGCTGCCGCTGATTGGGGTTGGCGGGATCGATTCCCCCGCCGCCGCGCTCGCCAAAATCCGCGCAGGCGCCTCGCTCATCCAGCTTTACACAGGGCTAGTCTATGAAGGCCCGGGCCTTTTGTGGGACATAAAAGCGGCGTTACTGGCGGAGATGGACCGGATTTCGGCTCCGCTACAAAGCCTTGTTGGGACGGAGGCAAGCCGCTGGGCTGAGAGCTGAAGAACCGGCAACATGGAAGTACTTCCGGCCGGATGGACACTATTTCATGTTGTGCATTAGGGAGGAATAGGCGGAGATAAAACCCCGAATCAGCATGATCACCCTGGGTGTTCGCGATCTTCCCGCTGCGGTGAAATTCTATGAAGAAGGACTTGGTTTCCCTCGAATGGATTCGCCGCCGGACGTGGCGTTTTTCACGCTCAACGGCACCTGGCTGGGGCTGTACGGCCGGGAAGCCTTGGCGGACGATGCGGGAGTTCCCCCGGAGGGGAGCGGGTTTGAGTCTTTTGCGCTCGCGCACAACGTTCAGTCCGAGGCAGAGGTGCACGAAGTTATGGATAAGGCGGTGAGAGCCGGCGCGGCCGTCGTAAAACAGCCGCAGAAGGTATTTTGGGGCGGCTATAGCGGCTATTTCAAAGACTTGGACGGCCATCTATGGGAGGTTGCCTACAATCCCCATTTCTGGATCGGGCCGCGCGACGAATGAATCCTTCGCTATCAGGCTCAACGGGCAGGGCAGAACGTTGCCTTTTCGAGTGCCCGGTATCTTGCGCCAAGCGTGAGCGCTCGCACTGCATAAAAGACGATAAGAGACGCCCACAGGCCATGATTTCCGAAGGCCGGCGTTAAGACCGCCCAGGCAGCCAGAAACAGAGCAAGGCTGACAATCATCATGTTCCGCATATCCGCGGTCCGGGTCGCGCCGATGAAGATGCCGTCGAGCTGAAAGCAGGCAACGCCCGCGATGGGGGTTATGACCGCCCACGGCAGAAACTGATATGCGGCTTCGCGCACCGAAGGCGTCGACGTCATGAATTGGATCAGAAGGACGCCGCCTGCCCAAAACGCCGCGCTCACGAATAACGCCAATGCACCCGCCCAAGCCGAGCTGAGAAAGACCGCCTGCCGGAAACGCGGCAAGCTCCGTGCCCCGGCGGCTTGGCCCACCAGCACCTCGGCTGCGAAGGCGAACCCATCCAGCACATAGGCCGAGAGGTCGGAGAGGCTTCGCAGCACGCTGTTCGCCGCCAGCGCGACGTCGCCCAGCCTCGCGCCCTGCGCGGCGAAAAAGGTGAACGCAAAAAGAAGGCAAACGGTGCGAATCATGATGTCGCCATTGACGGCGATGAGCTTCTTGAACGCGTGTGGCTCGAATATGATTGCGCGGGCGCCCTTGGATCCGCGCAACAGGCGCGCGGCGATGAAAAGGCTCGCGGCCACTGCGGCATATTCGGCGCAAACGGCCGCCATCGCCGCGCCTTGCACGCCCTTGCCCGCGAGAAGCACGAAAACAACTGCAAGCGCAATGTTGACGGCGTTCAGGAAAAGCTGAAGCATAAAGGCGAGTTTGGCCCGCGCCAAGCCGATGAACCAGCCAGTCAGCGCATAATTCGCGAGCGTGGCTGGCGCGCTCAAGATGCGCAGGCCGAAATAGTCGCCCGTCGCGGTCTGCACCTGCGCGCTTCCGCCGATAAGCTTCAAGGTCAAAACGATCGCGGGTACATGAAGCGCGAAGAGAAGTGCGCCTCCCACGGCTGCGAGCACAAGCGCGCGGTAGAGATTGGCGGCAACTTCGGCCGGGTTTCCGGCCCCAACGGCTTGAGCGGTGAGGCCCGTGGTGCCCATTCTTAGAAAGCCGAAGGCCCAGAATAGCATCGCGAAGATTGTCGAGCCGAGGGCCACGCCGCCTATGAGCGCCGGATCGTTCAGCTGGCCGATCACGGCGGTATCCGCGATGCCAACGAGCGGCACCGTGGCATTCGACAGAATCATCGGTACGGCGATCGCCAGCACGTCGCGGCTGCGGACGCCGCTCACTTCCGGGCCATAATCGCGCAATGGAACCTTAATCCTGCTTTTGGCGGCGCTCAGAGAAGAGACTGAAAACGCGGGACAAGAGCCAAAGCGGAACCACGATGATGGCGCCAAGGACGAGATAGCGCAGGACCGTCTTCACCGCGTCGAGGCCAAGTGAGGAAATCCAATCTCCGAGCCTCATGATCGCATCGTAGAGATTGGCCGGGTTAAACCCAAAAAAGGACAACACTACCCCGATGATCACCGAGGCGATAGCCAGTTTCAAAATGACAGCGGCCGGAGTGCCGCCGAAAAAGCGTTCCATGTTCATGTCCCGTCCCCTGCCCGATCAGACACGCATAGCTGCGCGATGCAAAATCGCAAAGCGGAAATTATCGCCCGGATTTGTCACGTTGCGCGCGCCGGCCAGACAAGTTGGGGGAACCCAGTGGGAACGCCGTAAAGCCTTTCGGCCCAAATCTGCAAAGTGGACGCGGTCATGCCCGCTTTCCCGCATGCTAAACAGACGGACCCCGCTTCTTGTGCGGGGTCCGTCATATCAGCGCACTGGGAGAGCAGTTCCGCGTTCCGCTTAGTCTAAACGCGATGTTCCCGCGATTTTCCGCCGTGACTTGCTTGCCCGCCTTTGCGCCCTGCCTGTGCGGCGAGATCGCGATTGCGCGAGAAGCTACGGTTTTCATCGGAAACGTTCTGTCCGCCCTTGCGGCCGGCTTGCGCGGCAAGCTCGCGGTTCTGGCTGAAACTGCGCTTCTCATTCGGCACGCTCTGCCCGCCCTTTGATGCAATAGCGCGCTGCTTTTCGGCATCCATCGAGGCAAAACCGCGGTTTGAGGTCGAGCCAGCTTTCTTGTGTTGGGAAGCCATCGTCACTCCTGTAAGTGGGGGTTAGCAGCAAAGCCTCAGACTGAGGCGTTAGCCGGGTAACAAGCTTCTGCCGCTATGGTTCCGCTCGGACGCCGTATATTTTTGTGTTTTTGCGGATTTTTCAGAGATCGCCCGGAATAATTCCCATCCCCCACCATCGCGCAAAGTTGAGGAAAAGGTTACCAAGCCGTTATTTCAGCCGCGCGTAATCGCTTCCGGCCTTATCCGGGTGAACCTGGCTTAAGAGAAAGAGAGCATGGCCTGAAGAGTGAGGCCATGCCTAAAGATCAACGGATGGCGGAAAGCGCGTGCTTTTCCTCTTCCGCCTTGCCCGCATACATGGACAGCATCGGCTCATCTTCGAGAATGACCTCATCGTAATAGCCGTAGCCGTTGAAATGGCCGGCCATGACCCGCCCGTAAGCGCCGATATTGCCGATCTCGATGTAGCCGCCTTCGCCGATCGCCGCGGGAAGCATGAACGGCCCTGGCAGGAAATCGGCGCTGTCGCAGGTCGGCCCGTAAAGGCCAAACGGCTTAAGGTTCCGCTCGCCCATCGGCTCGCCTTTCGCGGAAAAGGCCCGCGCGGGGAAAACCCACTTGCAATGCGCCGCATCGTAGAGTGTGCCGAAGGCGCCATCATTGATGTAAAGCGTATCGCCGCGCCTTGCATCCACCTTCACGATCACGGATTCGGCCTCCGCCACAAGCGCACGGCCCGGCTCGCACCAGAGCTGGCAGGTGTAGCCCACCGCCATCCGGTCGAAGGCCGCGCGGATCTCGTCCATGTAGCTTTCAAGCGCGGGCGGCTCCATGCCGGGATAACGGGACGGGAAGCCGCCGCCCACATCGATGATATCCACGAGCGCGGCCGCGCGCACGATCTGCTGCGACACGGTTCGAAGCACCTGGCCATAGCCCACCGGGCACATCATCTGAGAGCCGGCGTGGAATGTGATGCCAAGGGTCTCCGCCCGCTGGCGTGCGCGCCGGATCAGCCCCGGCGCCTCGCTCCATGGCGCGCCGAACTTTCCTTCAAGAGAAATCTCGCTGTAGGTGGAAGGGCAAGCCACGCGGACGACAAGCGTCAAATCGGTTGCGTTGCCGGTTGCCGCCTCGATCTTGTCGAGTTCCGCCCCGGAATCGAGCGCGAAGGTCCGCACGCCGAAATCGTGATAGGCCTCGGCGATGAAGCGGCGCGATTTGACCGGGTGCATGACGTGCATGACCGCACCGGGAAGCTCCGCAACGGTGCGGACCTCTGGCAGCGATGCCACGTCGAAATGGCGGATCCCAGCGTTGAAGAGCGCAGCCAGAATGGCGGGCGAATCGTTCGCCTTCACCGCGTAAAGCGTCTCGCCGGGAAAATGATCGCCGAACCACCGTGCCGCCCGCGTTGCCGCATGCGGCCGCAGGCCAAGGACAGGCTTTTCTACTGGAACGTCGCGGATAAGCTCCGCAGCGGCC
>CAZCIF010000093.1:8115-12627 GCA_964498645.1 uncultured Rhodomicrobium sp.
TAAATGTCCATCGCATGGGACCTCCCATTTAAGAGTTAATCCGATGCTGCTGACGAACGCTTCACCGCGCTAAGCGGAGTTGCCAGACAGGCTATTTCTGCACGTTCGGCATACGGGCGGAGCTAGGCGTCCTGTGCCGCAGCCTTTATGAGCAGAAGTCACCTCCCCAGCGCCCTTTATGGCGCAATCGTTTCGCAATCGAGCTGCTTTAAGTGGCTATAACGCCCGCGAGGTCAAGAGCTTTTTTGAGATAGGGCGCAAAAAGGTGCGGGAGGCTGCGGCGCAGGCCCAAGCGGGGCCTGCGTTGTCATCCCGGAAGCCGATTGCGGCTATCCGGGATCGTCAAAAGCGGGCGCGGTGTTCGCTAAGATCCCGGATAAACGCTCAAGCGTTTTCCGGGACGACGACGAGTTTGCCAGTTCGGTTGGCCTGCAGCGGGCAAGGCTGCGCTTCAGCCTTGCAGCTTGTGGCCGAGGAATTCTTTGATTTTTTTGGCGAGCTCACCGGCGCCGAGATCACGAAAATCCTGATCCGCGCCAGGGATCACAGAGAATATAACGTTTTTGCGGCCGGCAAAATTTGTCTCAGCTGCCTGGAGTTCGGCCAATTTCGGATCGGCATCTCCGACCGCAAGAAGAACGGGAACCTTGATGCTCTGCAGGAGGTTCGTTGTCTGGAACTTTTCGTTGGCCCCGTAATAATTGGCAAAAGCCCCGGCGGTCACATGCGGATGCTGGCAGGTCAAGAAGCCTGGAACGTTTATGAACTGGTTGCCTTTGTCGCTGGCGGCAAGCTCCTCCGCTTTTGCAAGTTCCGGGCGAAGCGGTTTTCCAAATTGTGCGCGGTATTCGGCCTCCGCCTTCTCCTCGGTCTGCATCAGCGGCGCCATAAGCACGACTCGCTTCACTGTTTTATCGAGCCGGTTGATGGCATAAAGCGCCACTTGATTAGCGCCCCGGCCATGCCCGGCCACCGTAATGGCAGATGCGCCCTTCTCCTTCAGCCATTGAACCCAGGCCGCAATTTCCTGGATGGCGTCCTCATGCCGGTGATCCTGTTCCATGGCGCAATCGAACATGCCGCGGCGCTTGTCGAGGCCCAAGCCAAGCGTAATGGCAAGCGAGTTGACCCCAAGGGCGCGCAAATCGTCTTGAAGCGCGGCCATCAGTTCCATTCGCCCGTGGCCCAATGTTCCATGCACAAGCAGGACAACGCCGTCGCTCTTCAGCGACTTGCCCGGCACCGTCTCAAGATTCGCAGTAACCTCAAGGCCAAGATATTCGAGCGAGACCTCTTCTGCGGTGCTGCTTGCGGTGGAAGCCGCGAGCGAAAGCACAGCCAAAGCCACGATGATAAGGCCGCGCATTAGGTTCCTTCCAGTCGATGATGGTTGCAGGCAAGGCCTTCGCTAATGCGGCTTATGGACGAAATCAGGGCCGAAGCCAACCCGTCCCCCCTTTAACGGTAATAGGAAGACGCGGTTTCGATGGCCAATGCCGCCACTATGAGGATATTCCAAGGCCCATCGAGGATATGGTAGACGGCCCATTCCGGAGCTTGGCCGGTGCGCCGCGCCGCAAATTGAAAGGACACGGTATGCCGGGCACGAGCGCGGTGACTGCGAGGGCGACACTCACCGGTCTCTTGGCCATTCCGGTCTGGTCGCTTCTTCCTGCGCTGACCGTTGTCGCGGGCAGCATTCCACCGCTGGAGCTGGTTGCGCTGACTTTCACGCTCGGGGCGCTTGCTGGGCAGGCGTTTCTGACAATGAGCGCGGGCGCACGAAAAGATTTGCGCCGCGCCGGACTGAAGCCCGTTGCTCTTGGCATTGCTGGACTGTTCGGCTACCACTTCGCCTATTTCCTGGCGCTGCAAAACGCACCCGCGGTCGAGGCGAGCCTCGTCAACTATCTCTGGCCGGTCTTGATCGTGGTCTTTTCGGCGGCGCTGCCGAAGCGGGCGGGCGCCGGGACGCTGACCCCCTGGCATCTTGCCGGTGTGGCCATCGCCTTCGCGGGCGCGGTGCTGGCGATCAGCGGCGGCAAGGCGTTGAGCCTTGGCGGAAACGCGTTCGGATATGGCATGGCGCTGCTGGCGGCGTTGATTTGGTCTACCTACTCCGTGGCGACGCGCCTGTTCCGCAATGTCCCGAGCGCCGCCGTCGCGATTTATTGCCTCGGCACGGCGCTTCTAGCTTGGGCAGCCCACGCCGCGCTCGAAGACTTCGTCTGGCCGGCAGCGGGCGCGCAGGCCGCAGCCATCGTTGCGCTTGGGCTGGGGCCGCTCGGAGTTGCGTTCTATGTCTGGGACTATGGCTGCAAGCATGGCGATTTGCGCCTGCTTGGCGTCTCGGCCTATTTCGCGCCGGTCTTCTCGACCGCGCTCCTGACCTTCACCGGCCTCGCCCCGGCGAAACCAGCCCTATGGCTTGCCGCGCTGCTCATTACCGGCGGCGCTCTCCTGACGAGCGTGCAATTCTGGCGCATCCGCCGCGCAGCGCCAACGTCCTAAGCAAAATTGCGCAGCGTGAGCAGCGGACGCATCATGGTTTTTTCGGCCCAACGCCGCATCGAGCGCCACCAAAACTGGTCCCGCTGCACGACGGCCGGTATTCTGGCATTGGCATCAGCGCGCGAGCGTATCAGGTGTCGCCGGGCGGGGAGGCTCCGGCTGCGGATTTATCGATTTGGGCCCCACCGATTGCATCGGAGGTTCCGGCTGCGGATTCAGCCAGCTTTTTTGGCCGCGCTTCAGTTTTCGGCGTCCTTTGGCGCGAGGCCGGATGGTCTTGCGCTCGGCAATCCGAATCGTTTGATGCCCGGCAAATAGCCCTATCGTCTCGCAACGCTGCAGAGCTTCCGGGATGTTGGCATTCGCCGGGTAGGCGGCAACAAGGCAGACGGCCCCCATCAGTAGTCCAAGGCGGGTTGTCATTGCTTGTCCTCACTTTCTCAATTGCTTCTTAAGCAATCTATCAGTGGCCCCCGCCGCCAGCTTTGATCTTACTCAATAGCTTCGCTATGGCTTTCGCGGTGGCAAAGCGGGCTATGCTGCGGAAACGCGGCCTTGAAGATTGGCCGGCTTCAAAACCGGCCTGGATCAAGCATAGCAGGGCTATAGCGTCGGCCGGATTAAGCCGGTCGATCTTTGCTCCCGGCGCGCTTTGCGCCCAATCAATGCGGGGCGTGCGCCTTAATCGCAATTTGTGTGTGTGAAATCGCTTCTTAGCAACGCTGTCCGGAGGTATCGCAATGGTGAAGATAATGAACAACAGATTCTTGATGATTGCTGCCGTGCTCGCTGCGGGTCTTGGAGCAACGGCGGTGACCGTTTCCGCTCAGCCGCGCGGACTTGGGAGATGCGGAGGATATCTGGCCCCGCCGCTTCCAACCGGGAGCCCTTGCCGGTGGGTTTGCGTCCGCGAACAATTGGGAACAGGGAACAAGAGCCGTCCAGCGCCGCAGCGGATGGTCTGGAAAAAGGTCTGCGCTTCCACGCCTTCGGGCACGGATGGAAAAGGAGCGGACTCTTATGGTCACGCCGAGGTCAAGAAAAAGAACGTGCCAACGGTAAAGCCCAACAAGTCGCCCGGTCCGAACGACTGATGATGTATTGGTAAAATGGCTGCTGCATCGCTTGCCACCGGCAACAGGGCGCCGCGGAGCCGGCGTCTTTATCCGCGACAGCCAAGCGAAGGCCGCAAGACACGGATAGCGGGAGGCATCCCGCTTGTCCAAAATGTCTGGCAGGCGAAGCAAAATCTGCCCGGCAGCGGCCCGCCTGCACGTACCGCCTGCGCTAAGCAGGAATGCGCCCAGCAGAAGGTAAAACACAAGCGGCCGGTCCCAAGGCCGCATTTTTTTCCTCAGAATGGCCTCCCAAGCGCCTGATTTCGCTCCTGCGCAGCATAAAAGAATTTTTCATCTATAGTATCTTCTGGCACGGAATGGGGATTTTTATTTTTCAAACGGCATTTTGTAGGAAATCATTTTTTGCTACATTTCAGCTTTGAGTTTGCACCGTGTCACTCTTGCGGTACGTTTTATGGACCATCAGCTCTCTTCATTGGCCGGTATCGAGCTCCTATCGGATGCCCTGGCTAAGGAAAAAGACCTAAGCGCTCGACTGGGGCTCATTTCTAAGGTGTCTTGGGGGCCGGTCGCCTTTTCCACCAGCCTTGGCCTTGAGGATCAGGCGTTGTTGCACGCCATAGCAACTTCGCAGGCGCCTATCGCCATTTTCACGTTGGACACGGGCCGCCACTTTCCGCAGACGCTTGAGACACTTGCAATTAGTGAGGCACGTTACGGCATTCGCATCAAAGTCATAGTGCCAGACGCGAATGAGTTAGAAGAACTGGTTGCGCGGGACGGCATCAAGGGCTTCCGCAGATCCGTGGAAGCACGGAAAGCGTGCTGCAATGTCCGTAAGGTAAGACCCCTTAAGCGCGCGCTCCGGGGCGCGGCGGGCTGGATGACGGGCTTGAGGCGGGGTCAATCGCAGGGGCGGGAA
>CAZCIF010000094.1:0-12478 GCA_964498645.1 uncultured Rhodomicrobium sp.
ATGTCGCTGCCGTTTATTTGAACCGGCTGAAGAAAGGGATGCGGCTTGAGGCCGATCCCACGATTATATACGGTGCGAGCAATGGGCAAGGCACTCTTGTCCGGCCTATTCTCCGCAGCGAGCTCGACGATGAGAATAATGCCTATAACACTTATAGGCGCAAAGGGCTTCCACCGACGACGATCGCCAATCCGGGCCGGGCCGCTATTGAGGCGGTCCTTAATCCCGATAAGTCGTCAGACCTGTTTTTTGTGGCCGATGGGACGGGAGGTCATACTTTCGCGGAGAGCTTTGCCGACCACCAGCGGAATGTGGCTAAATGGCGGACGATTGAGAAGGAACAACGCGAGAATAGCAAGCAGCAGGCGAGCCCGTCCTCTGGTTGGACCAGCACAACACTCGACAAGCTTCAAGCTGTAGAGATCCCGCTGCCTCAGCGTAACCCCCGGCACTAATACCGGCGCTCTCGCGCCTGGTCCGCCAGGTCTATCCGGTTTCTCCGAAGAATCCGCTGGACGCGGCTGGTAAATGCTGAAAGAAGTCGCCCCATACGCGAGATCGATCCGTCAGCCCAAAGAGCTGGACCGGATGCAAGTTGTCCTCCTCATGGAAACACCGGCATGAGTAGCACCCGCTATTTGCCCTTACGGCGTGGGGTATGCCTGATCCTGTCTTCGCCGTCGGGCGCCGGCAAAACGACCCTAGCCCGGCGCCTCTTGGAAGCGGACCCGAAGCTCCGGCATTCAATCTCGGTAACGACCCGGGCGCCCCGCGCACAAGAAGAAGAGGGCGTAGATTATTTCTTTGTATCGCGGGACCGCTTCGAGGCTCTCCGCGAGCGCGGTGAGCTTCTGGAGTCGGCGGAAGTTTTCGGCAATCTCTATGGGACTCCGGCCGCTCCGGTGAAGCAGGCGCTCGCTTCAGGCGAGGACATGATCTTCGATGTCGATTGGCAGGGCGCAGCCTCGATCGCGTCGATGCTGCCCGCCGATACGGTGCGTGTCTTTATCCTGCCTCCCTCCGCCGCAGAGCTTTCGCGCCGCATTTATGCCCGCGCTAGTGAACCTGAGGAGGTGATCGAAGCCCGGCTAAGGGCCGCCGCGATCGAGATTTCGCATTGGCTGGAATACGATTACATCCTTGTCAACTACGACATCGAGGAATGCTTGGGCGTGCTGCGGGCTGTTCTCGAAGCTGAGCGGCACAAGCGGCACCGGCAGCCCGGTCTTCAGAACTTTGTTGCAGAGCTTGCCTCTGGGCCGGACGATACCAAAGCCGGTTGAGTGGTTCACCGGCCACCGGAGGCGCATAAACGTTCGATCATGACGCCCCTCATCCTTCGAGACGCCGCTTACGCGGCTCCTCAGGATGAGGCGCCTTCCTCATGGTGAGGAGGCCGAAGGCCGTCTCGAACCATGAAGACCGTCTTTTGCGACAAGCTCTGTGGGAGAGGAAACGTTGTTGCGCGCTGTGCGCCTTGTTCATGCGCCGCTTCTTCCGCGAGCTTCCTCCCGCTGCTTGCCAAGATGGCGGGCAAGCCTGACGAAGTCAGCGATTGTGAGCCGTTCCGCGCGCTGTGCGGGATCGATGCCGGCGTCCCTCAGAAGCGTGGCTGTGTCAGCGCCAAGCGAGGCGAGGCTTGAGCGCAACATCTTTCGCCGCTGACCGAAAGCAGCGGCAGTAACCTGTTCCAAGAGACTTACGGGCACGGCATCTTTCGCAGTCGGCCGGGGCACAATTTCTACAAGGGCAGAGGCAACTTTTGGGGGCGGTACGAAGACGCTGGGCGGCAGTGAGAACAGGATGCGAGGCTGGGCCCGGTATTGCGCCAGCACGCCAAGCCTTCCATAATCTGGACTTACTGGCTCCGCGGCGAGGCGCACAGCGACCTCGCGCTGAAGCATGACTACGAGCTTATCGTACCACGGCGGCCAACGCTCTTCCGTCAACCATCCTACGATAAGCGGTGTGGCGATGTTGTAAGGGAGATTTGCGGCAACGCGGCTCACACCGGTTTGGGCCGCGAGCGCGGCATAGTCCGTCTGAAGAGCATCCTGAAATAGGACGGCGAGACGTCCCTGGGCCGCATCCTCAAGCTGGGCTAGCACGGGCCGGAAGCGCTCGTCCCTTTCGATCGCCACCACCTTCGCTGCGCCTTCCAGCAAGAGAGCGCGCGTCAAGCCTCCGGGGCCCGGCCCTATCTCCAGAACCGTCACTCCGGCAAGCGGCCCGGCCGCCCTCGCGATGCGCCGGGTGATGTTAAGGTCCAGGAGGAAATTCTGACCGAGCGACTTCTTCGCCGAGAGCCCGGCATCCCGGATTGCTTCCCGCAAGGGCGGCAGCGAAGCGATAGGATCAAACGCGCTCATGGCCGGGACAGGGAAGCGGCGGCTGATGCTGTTCTGTGCATGCGGGAGGCCAGGCGCAAGGCTTCGATGAAACTTGTGGGATTGGCCTGGCCCGTTCCGGCTAGCGCAAAGGCGGTGCCATGATCGGGCGAGGTGCGAATAAAGGGCAGGCCCAGAGTGACGTTCACGCCATCTTCAAAGGCGAGCGTCTTGAATGGAATGAGCGCCTGGTCATGATACATAGCAAGCACGGCATCGTAGCTCGCGCGAGCAGCGTCATGAAAAAGCGTGTCGGCGGAATGGGGACCGGTGGCGTGGATTCCCTGCGATTTAAGCTGATCGATTGCCGGCGCGATGAGGTCGATTTCTTCCCTGCCCAACTCGCCATTCTCGCCCGCATGCGGGTTCAGTCCGCAAATTGCGAGGCGCGGCTGTTCAATGCCGAAATACCGGCGCAGCCCATCATTGGTAACTTCCGCGGTGCGGATGAGACGGGCTTGCGTGAGAGTAGAGGGGACATCTTTGAGAGCGATGTGAACCGTAACCGGAACTACCATGAGACGCCTGGACGCCATGAGCATGACTGGGAAGGTGCCCGCATAGCGATGCCGCGCAGCGAGTTCAGCCAGAAACTCCGTGTGCCCGGCATGCCTGAACCCTTGCTGCAGCAGTACATATTTGGCGATAGGGCTGGTAACCAGGGCAGAGGCGCGCCCAGCGATCGTCAGCGCAACAGCTTCTTCTATCGACTCGATGATCGCGGCGGCGTTCGCGCTATCGGGCTTGCCCGCAGTTATGAAGCCGCAAGGCTTCTTGAGCGGCAACACCGGCAATGCATGTGCGAACACGGCATGGGCTTCTTCCGGCTGTGCGATGGTTTCAACCTGGAGAGCGAGTGCGGCGGGCAGCATCGCCGCCCTCTCAGCGAAAACCTGCGGATCGCCCACGGCAAAGAAGACGGGGAAGGTGTCATGCAGCCGCCTGGACCAGGCCATAAGCACGGTATCGGGACCAATCCCTGCGGGATCGCCCATGGTTACGGCCAAAGGCTTATCCGCTGGGTCTAGCGAAGCTGTTATTGCAAAGGACATTCACGCTGACCTATGTGGTGTCATTCACGGCCCCGCCTCCGCGCGGCTAAACTCCAGCGGGAATCCAGTAACCGCGACAGTAAAGACTAACAAAATCAATGGCATAACGGAGGGTCTACTGGATCCCGCCTGCTCAAGGCCGGCAACGGGACCGCTCCAGACATTCTGCGCTTGGTATTATTCTGGCGCGCTTTTCTGCCGCCAGGCTAAGAACCCCGATGATCGATCGCTGCCGTCTGCTTCAATTCTTGCAGATAACGCCTGGAAAAGCGCTCAAACTCTTGCTGGCGCGGATCGGGCTTTTGCACGGCAGGGGCTGTTTGCTTCGTCACGGCCGCTTTCCGGCAGACAGCGTATGATTCAACGGCATTTCCTTTGAGCACAGGCGGTGTCATCTGGCCTTCGCCCGCCTTGTCAATCAGCGGCTGAACATCCTTTGGAAACGAAGCGAGCTTGACTTTGTCCATCGCCTTCACGGCCGCATCTGGAACAAGCTGCGCCGCCTTGGGCAGAGCTGCACAGGAGGTGAACTTGTCTTTCAAATTCTCCGCCTGGATCATCCGGGCGCTAATAGCTTTCTGATCGGCGGGATTTTTGATTGCAAGCCTGAGAACCCGGACATCGTACTGGATATCGCTCTGGGACGGCTTTTGATCGTTATTGGGTATAGCTCCCATCATGGAGGCAAGCCGCGGGCCGTATTCCCGGCGGATAACGTCACGCCAGGCGAGTTGCGCGCGGATGATCCCCTGGATAGTCTTGCGGCTGATGCCGTCATTCTCGAACTGCTGATAAAAATCGTCGAGTTTCGGTTTCTTGCCTTCGCCGCCGCCCATCCTTTGCGCGAGCGTTTCCTCAACTTCCTTGTCGCTGACGTTGATAGAGAGCTTTTTCGCCGCCTGCAGCTTGAGCTTGTCCTCGATCAACGCGTCAATCGCAGCCTTCCGGGAGGTTCCCCCGCCGTCGCTGAGCACGCGCCTCTTGGCATCCTCGATCAACTGCTTTTTGATGCGTTCGGCCGCTTGTTGAGCCTCGGCCTGCGATTTGGGATTTGCCGCTATCATCATCTTCCGGAAGCGTTCCTTGATCGCATCTCCGGTAAGGAGAGCCTTCATATGCTCACCAAAGCCGCTGGTTCGCGCCATCCACCGGAGCCTCTGTGTAACATCGTAAGAAGTTATCGGCTCATCGTTGACAAGAACAACGATATTTTGCGCCTGTGCCTCGTGCAGCGCCGGAAGCGCAGACATCAGGAGGCACGCGCAGGGTAAAATGATTAGCCGGTGAAGGTTCACGAATCGCATGCGGAAAGACTGGCTTCAATTTGCGGCAACAGTTTGCCTAGAGACTGTATACGCGCCCAAAGGTTGAGCTGTCCACCCGGCGGCGAAGCGATGAATTGCGTAAGCGCCGCGCGCCGGCCGGCAAAGCCGCGCCTAGCGGAAGGAGGCTGCTTCCGGAGAAATATCGCCAATTGCAGTCGGCACCGTCTGCTGACCGAAGCCCTTAATGCCAACGCGGACCATAACGGAGGTGTCGGGCTTGATATCGGCGAGTTGAACATATGTCTGCTGATAGGTCACCGAATAGATAAAACATTCGTCTGCATACTGAATGCCGAGGGCATTGCGGATGAATTGGCCAGCCTCGAGGTCGTAACGCATGTCGCCGAATACCGTCCATTCGTCGTTCAGCTTCAGCGCGGAGAAGCCTGAAACTTCCTGGCGGGGCTGCTGGAAGTTAGGTGTCGCTACCACGGACTCGTAATTGACGCCTGCCTGCAAGAAGCCCAGCTTTACCTGCGCGGTGTAAGTCTGACTTGCTAAACTGAAATCCGCTTCATTCAGGCGAACCTGGGACATGATACGGAACAGATTTCTGTAATCGATATAAGCTCCCAGCACATAGTCAGAGCGGGTGGTGTCGAGACCTGTTCCGTAATATGGATGGTATGGGTTGCTCCCCGCAATTTGAATGCTTTCGCCTGCGACGGCGCGGACGCTTACACCGCTGTAAGTCTGCATCGTGTACTGGACACCGAAATTCGCCCTCGTCCCCGTCTCGATCTGATCGTAGCCGGAAAACTTGTTGATATCGAACAGCAGGGTATCGTCGAAGACAAGGCTTTGAGCGTCTTCATTGGGCACCCTGCTATTGTTTGCCTGGCCGGCGCGGGAGACGATCTGAGCCACCGGCTCGATAACATGAGATGCGCCATCGGTATGAGCGACAAACGGATAGCGGTAATCGAGACCGGCGCTGACGATCTGCCGCGTGAAGGCGTCGGCTTCCCCGCTATTTCCGGTAATATCCCGGAAGCTCGAGACATTGTAGAGGTCTCCGCGTGCCCCAAAGAATGGAGTGAAAACCTGGCCTATATCGTCCTTAAGTGACCGGCGCCACTCGGCTTGCGTTACGATGTGATCCATGTCCCGTCTGTAGACATTGGAAAGCAGGTTCGCAGGATCGTTTACCGTGAGCGCGAGGGCATTCACATCGAAACTGAACTCACCGCCGAGGACAGGTTTGTTATGGACGTAATTATAGTCCATGCTTGGATAAGAGTGGGCCGTCACCGACTTGTGATATGTGCCGCTCTCGAAGTCGTACGTATCGCCCAATAGATTGCCGTAGCTATTGGCAGAGATATTGAAATAATTACGGTCGCCGATACCGCTCAAATAGATCGTGGAGACGCGTTCCGTTGCGTATATACTATCCAACCCATAAAAGCGCCGGAACGTGTCGTCGCTTTCAACAACGGCGTTCCAGCCGAAATGCCAATATTTGTTCAGCTCAAAATTGCCCTTCGTTTCAACGCTGCCGCGCCAGTTTCTGGGACCGGCAAGCTCCGTAGCACCCAGCCGGATGGGATCGGCGTTGTAGTTATATACGCCCGCAAGCTTAACCTGATAAGCGCCGTTCCAAAGCCTTTGGCGCCAGTCCGCTTGCATGAGATAGCCGGCACGCGTCATGAATTCAGGAGTGAGCGTCAGGTCATAATTCGGCGAGAGCGCGATGTAATAAGGAACCGAGACGCCGTAGCCCAAACTCGTTGAACTGAAATATTGGGGCGCCAGGAAGCCCGACCGCTGCTGAACGGAAGCATCGGGCGTGTAGAAATATGGAACCCACGCCACGGGGATTCCGTAGAATTCAAACTGCGCATCCTCATAGTAGATGTTCTGGTCAGCCTTGTCCTGGATAACGCGGCCAGCCCTGATCCGCCAGATGGGCGGACGCTCGGGATGTTCTGCGCATGGCTTACAGGACGTGACGACGCCCTTCTCGTACACCGTCCGGCCGTCTTTCCGGTAAGCATTCGCCGCTGCAACGCGCGTGTCGTCTTGCGTCAGCGCTTGCAACGACCGGACGAAGCCGTCCCGGAAGTTGCTCTTCAGGGTAAGCCGCTCGGCGTTGACCACAGAGCCATCGGCCTCTTTTAAGCGCACATTGCCCAATGCGGTGAGCGTATTCGCGGATTTGTCGTAAATGATCTGGTCCGCGAGCAGAACATTGTCGTCCTCATAAATTTCGACGTGTCCGCGCGCGATAACGCGATTATTCCTGTTGTCGTAAATGAGGTCGTCCGCTTGAACGAGCAGAGGCACGGTCTTGTTCGGAGACACCTGCTTGGCCATGGTGGTTTCGCCCGCGCGCGCTTGCTGCCCGCTCGCTTGCTGCTGAGCGTAAGCCGCGCCGGTGAGGCACCCAAACCCTGCCAGGAGCGCTAAGACGAACCTGCTAAGCATGTTCTGCGGCTCTCATACAGCTAACCACCACTCTCAAGACCGTTAGCATCCCACCTTCCGGCTGCCTAGCCGTCCTCCTGATGCAGAAGGACGGTTGCGGAAAGAAGGATCGCAATGAGCGCAGGACTCCATGCTGCGACTGCAACAGGCACCAGACCTGAAGCACCGACCTTCCGCGAGAATTCCGAAAAGATGAAAAAGCTAAACCCCCCCGATAACCCGGTGAGCACCATAGTTTGAATTTTCCCGAAACGGAAGGATTTCAGCGAACAGGTTGCAGCGATCAGCACCATTGCAGCCAGAAGAATAGGCCTTGCTAAAAAGAGCTGATATTGCAGTTCATAGCGGTCTGTGGGGATACCTGCTCTCTTGGCAAAGCTAATGAAGGCTGGGAGCTGCCAAAAGGAGAGTGTTTCGATCGAACCTAGACTGTCCATAATCTGAGCCGGGCTTAAATAAGTACTAACCAAATACTCTTTATAATGCTGCACGGCTTCGCCTGAGCTTTGCACAACCGCATTCTCAAGCAGCCAATAACCTTGCCGCAATTCAGCCTTGTTCGCCTGAATCTGCTCATAAAATCTATTGTTGAGGTCAAATTGCAACAGGGTCACGCCGCCGAGGTTAAGACCGCGGTTGGAAGACGTTTTGGCGTGAAGAATTGCCGGCCCGTCGAGGCTCTCCTGCCGCAACCAGGAGCCGGCGCCGCGGAAGGTTCCGAACGACTTTTGGTTGTGGAAAAGTTCGGTCTGCATGCGCTCGGATTCGGCTTTCATCGCCGAGGCGAGCGGATTGTAGAGCGTCACCGCCAGAACGCCGAAGACGGCCGCCACCACAAGCCCCGGCTGTATAAACTGCCAAGCCGAAAGCCCCGCAGCCCGGACGATGGTCAGCTCCGAGGTCCGGCTCAAGCTCAAAAAGGCTCCTATGGTTCCGATCAGGATTGCGAAAGGAAGCGCGAGCTCGGCAAAGATTGGGATGCGCAGCAGCGTAATAAGCGAGAGCGTTCCAATACCGATATTGTCGCGGCGGGATGCGCCTCTCAAGACTTCGACAAAGTCGATGAAGAATACTAAAAGCAGCATCAAGCAAAACACACCTAATATCGTTACGATGAAGCGGTTCGCTATATAGCGGCCCATCGTTGTGAAAATAATCATGGCGCGTCTCCAGCGTGTCCGGGATCAAGATGGGCTTGCAACGGCGTCACGGCCGGAGCGGTTTAACTGGAGCAGCCGCGGAAGACGCAGGCGCGGAAGTCCGAGGGCAGGGGCCGGAATATCGAAGCGAAGCATGACGATGCACAGCATAGCCAGGCCGATAGGCAATCCATAGATCAGGGAGAGCGCCCACATCTTTTTGCCCACGATATTCACGCTGGCGATTCCCACGATGCGAAGCGCGGCACCGATAGTGAATGCCGTGAATAAAAAGCTGGCGCGGCCTTCCCGTGTCGTTCTCGGCCGCCCGAGATAAAGGACGGCAAGGAGGGCGAACACGAAAGAGTAGAGCGGCGTGGACAGCCTTTGATGAAGCTCGGATTTTATGGCGGCGTGATTGGCCTTGTAGTAAGCGCTCTCCTTGTCTGGAAACAGAAGCTCACCGATGTCCCGCTCCCGGACCTCTGGCTCCCGGTGGCCTGTCCTGGCGGTAAAATTCCCCATATCGAAGGAATAGCTATTGAAAGTAATAAACTGAACGTTTGCCTTTCCCGCTTCCTGCCTCAGGATCTGGCCGTCATACAGGTCCATCCCGGCGCGTCCGTTCTCGGCGGAAACCTCGCCTCTCTCCGCCACTATAGTATTGGCCATCTTCTTGTCGCGCTCGTCATGGACAACCACGCCCAAGAGACTGCCGTCTCTCGACTTGTCGCGAATATGGATCGTGAGCCCGGGTTCCAGATCGGAAAACTCGCCCGGCTGAAGCACTTGGGAAAGAAGATCGGCCCGCACCTGCGATATATAATCTTGAAGCAATCGCGCGGCTTTCGGCAGAATATAGATGTTCGCGCCAAGTACTGCGATAGCAACAATGGTGGCCAGGGACAGATATGGCACAAGCAATCGCCATGCCGATGCCCCCGAGGCGGAGAGCACGATAAGCTCGCTATCCCCATTTAAGCGATTCAAGGTGTGCAGGCAGGCGATAAAAAAGGCGATAGGAGCTACCATCACGATAAGGTTCGGGATCGCGAGGCCGGTGATCTTAAGAAAGAGCAGGAATGTCTGCCCTCCGGTGGTGAGAAGTTTGATCTCGCGAAGTACAGACGTCAGCCATACGATGAGCGTCAGCGATAGCAGGATCGTGATGAGCGCGGACGCCGTTTGACGGAAGATGTAACGCGCGATCAGCATACTCTAACACTCCACCCGGGCGTTCCATTACGCGGGAACCCGCACCGGCACTTGCAGCATTCATGTCTTCGTGGCGCATTTTCGGCGCGGCGGTCTAGGCAATCGCTGGGCTTTCCTGTAGGGTGCCTTTCCCTATTAAATCAAGCTTCCCTGCGGGCAAGGCCGCCTTTATCTCCCGATGACACAGCTTCCCGAAATCTCGTTCGCTCCTCTGACGCCGGAGCCGCAAGCTGCGGCGCTTATTTATTTTGTTGCGGAAGGCGAGGGTTTACCCGCTCATATTCAGAAGCTCGATGAAGCCGCAGGCAGCGCCATTACGAAGGCAATGCAGGTAAGTGCCTTCAAACGCAAGCGGAAAAGCGTAATTGAAATTCTCGCGCCGCACGGAATCGCAGCGGGCCGGCTTCTCTTGGTTGGCCTGGGAGACCCAAAAACGCTGAATGCGCGCGACTGGGAGGAAATCGGCGGAGCGGTTCGCAGCAAGCTGCAGGGAAAAGCAATCGAGGCCGGCGCGATATTTGCCGGCGCCGGCCCGCTCGAAGAAGAGGGCCCGCTTGGCTTCGCCCTCGGTTTCAGCCTCAGAAGCTACGCGTTCAAAAAGTATAAGTCCAAGGCCGCGCCTAAAGGCGAAAACGAGGAGGGAGATAACGCAAACGGCGAGACCATCCCCCGGCTTACAATTTTTTCGGGCTGGGGCGAGGGGCTTGAGCGCGCGCATGGAAAAACTCTCGCCGTATCCAATGGCGTTTACCTTGCCCGCGATCTCGTCAACGAGCCGGCCAACATCTTGACGCCGCCCGAGTTTACCGGCCGGCTTCGCGCGCTGGAAGCGGAGGGGCTTCGCATCGAAGTGCTGGATGAGCGCGCGCTGAGGTCTCTCGGCATGAATGCATTGCTCTCGGTCGGCCAGGGAAGCGCGCAGCCTTCGTCCGCTGTCATCCTGCGCTGGGATGGCGTTCCTAGCGGCGGTGGTAGCGAAGGGAACCTTGTTTTCATCGGCAAGGGCGTCTGCTTCGACACAGGCGGTATTTCCATCAAACCCGCTCAGGGCATGGAGGACATGAAGGGCGACATGGCCGGAGCGGCCGCCGTCGCCGGTGCGATGACAGCGCTTGCCCGCCGGAAAGCCCCCGTCCGGGCAGTTGGACTTGTCGGCCTTGTCGAGAATATGCCGAGCGGGACGGCCATAAGGCCCGGCGACATCGTCACATCCGCCTCGGGGCAAACCATTGAAGTTCTTAATACGGACGCGGAAGGCCGGCTCGTCCTTGCCGATCTGCTTTGGTATGCGCAGGCTCATCTGGCGCCGAAGCTGGTGATAACCTTAGCCACCCTTACTGGGGCGATCATGGTGGCGCTTGGCAGGGAGAACGCCGGCCTGTTCTCGAACGATGACGGGCTTTCCTCGCAAATTACGGAAGCAGGCCTCGACACCGGCGAAACGGTTTGGCGGCTGCCACTGTCCAAGAAATACAATAAGGCGCTCGATTCTAAGCTTGCCGATATGAAGAATATCGGCGGGCGCGATGCCGGGTCTATTACCGCTGCGCAATTTTTACAGCGCTTCGTGAACGCCGGGACGCCCTGGGCGCATTTGGACATTGCCGGCACCGCGATGGGGTCTCCCGCGACCGATACGAACCAGAGCTGGGGTTCCGGATACGGCGTGCGCCTGCTTGACCGCTTTTCGGAGAAGTTCTTCGAAGCTTGAGCGCCTCCCTGCCGAAGTTTCCATAATGCATCTTATGCGAATCGCATGTGAGGTCCGCTTGCGGCTAGCGCGCGCCTGCAAAAGGCTGTTAAGGATGCGATGAAAGCCTAAAATCGGGCACAACAAATCGCCGACGCGCGTAAACGGCCGGTTTTGCACACAAATCCACCTGCCTCCTGAACGAGGCTCGCCCGGCGGTGCGCAATCTCCCCTTCACTCTCGAAAACTTGTTTGAGAGCGGAAACGAGAAGTCAAATTGTGTTTTAACGATGCGAACGGAAAAAGCCGCGGCTTGGCAGCATCATTCACAAAGGCGGATTAAACGGGCGCACCGGCTGACATTCAAACTCACATTCCGCGATGTGAGCGCTGCGCCTCGGCGCTAAGGCGGGCGTGCGAAGACTGACGCCATGCGGGAGCCGTCTTCTGCCCGGCGCGCCTGAAATGGCGGCGGCGGCCCGCTGGCGTATGGCCCGAAGCAGTAGCGTGCAGATTCGAACGGCGAGGCCGGCGCGAAAAGGCGCGCAGCGGGGGAATTGCTGGCCCATGCCGCAATTTTGAGTAGGAAGCTATAGATTAATGCGGCAAGGCGCATTACGCATCCCCCGGATGCCTTTGAACCCGAATCGAATGACGCTAGGGTGATTTGCTGAAAATCGTCAATGGCAAGGAAAATGCACTAATGTCGGGTGGTGAGAGCGACAAACAGGCTCAACGCGAGAACGCGGCGGCGGAGGGTTTGCGGCGCCTTAGCGGGATCATGGCGGCGGTTCGCGATCCGGTTCATGGCTGCCCATGGGACCAGAAGCAGACTTTCGCGACGATTGCGCCATACACCGTGGAGGAAGCGCATGAGGTTGCCGATGCCATCGAGCGCGGCGACATGGACGATTTGAAGGACGAGCTTGGCGATCTTCTGCTTCAGGTCGTCTATCACGCGCGCATGGCCGAAGAAGCCGGCTTGTTTTCCTTCGCCGATGTGGCGGATGCCATTTGCGGGAAAATGATCCGGCGGCATCCGCATGTATTCGGCACCGCCGAAGCACATCCTGGAATGTGGGAAGCGATCAAGCAGGCCGAGCGCGAGGCGAAACAGGGGCCGGAAGGTCAGGAAACCACGCTTTTTGGAGATGTACCGGCAGGCCTCCCTGCCCTCCTGAAAAGCGCTAAGCTTCAACGCCGCGCTGCGCGGCTCGGCTTCGATTGGCCGTCCGTGGAGCCC
>CAZCIF010000095.1:0-12408 GCA_964498645.1 uncultured Rhodomicrobium sp.
ACCAATGAGCGCAATACCGGCCAGTTCGAGCCCACGCTGATCATTGCCGACGAGGGCGCCTATGTGAGCTATCTCGAAGGCTGCACCGCCCCGATGCGCGACGAGAACCAGCTTCACGCCGCCGTGGTGGAATTGATCGCGCTCGACGATGCAGAGATCAAATATTCGACCGTGCAGAACTGGTATCCGGGCGACAAGGACGGCAAGGGCGGCATCTATAACTTCGTAACGAAGCGCGGCGATTGCCGCGGCCGCAATTCGAAGATTTCCTGGACGCAGGTGGAGACCGGCTCGGCGATCACCTGGAAATATCCGAGCTGCATTTTGCGCGGCGATGGCAGCCGGGGCGAGTTCTACTCGATCGCCGTCTCCAACGGTTATCAGCAGGTCGATAGCGGCACGAAAATGGTGCATCTCGGCAGGAACACGTCGAGCCGCATCATTTCCAAAGGCATCGCGGCGGGGCACTCCGACAACACCTATCGCGGGCTTGTCTCGGCGCACCGGCGGGCGGCGAACGCGCGCAACTTCACGCAGTGCGACAGCCTGCTGATCGGCGATCAGTGCGGCGCGCATACCGTGCCTTACATAGAGGCGAAAAACGCGAGCGCTCAGTTCGAGCATGAGGCGACCACGTCGAAAATCTCGGACGACCAGATGTTCTACTGCCTTCAACGCGGGCTGTCGGAAGAAGAGGCTGTGGCGCTGATCGTGAACGGTTTCGTGCGCGACGTTTTGCAGCAGCTTCCCATGGAGTTTTTGGCCGAGACGCAGAAGCTGATTTCCATCAGCCTTGAAGGCAGCGTGGGGTAGCTATGAGCGTTTTTAGGGACAGTTACGAGAATACGCGCAAGGCCCTTGCGGACGAGCAGGAGAAGAAGCTGAGACAACAAATGGAGAAGGAGCGAGTCGCCGAAGCAAATCTTCAGGAGTTGTTGTCTGCTCTTAAGGACGATGTTTATCTGACCAGCGAATTGGGGTTAATTCCGGAACGAATTGATGACGAGATCGTACTTCTAGGATGTTCAGTTCGCTTCGAATCCGGGCACTGGACTATCTACAGTTATGATCATGGAGAACATTATGCGTCGGAGTTGTCCCAATGCCTAGCTAAACTGGGAGAAATAATGGCTAAGTCGCATTTTGACGGTGAATAGAAGCCGCGAAGATGGCAATTTCGTCCCCTCTCCCATGGGGAGAGGGACAGGGTGAGGGGTATAACGCCGTGGCCAGCAATACAGGTACGCGAACATGGTTAGCCCGCAGATTGCGGCGCCGGGAAACAGACGCCGAACGGAAATTGTGGTCTCGCATTCGGGACAGGCAGTTTTTCGGGTTTAAATTCCGGCGGCAGGTTTCTGTCTGTGGTTTCGTCGCCGATTTTCTTTGTCACGAGGCGAAACTCATTATCGAGCTTGACGGCGGGCAGCATTCTGAACGGGCCGGAGCGGATGCTCTTCGCACTAAGCTTTTGAACGAAGCTGGATTTCTCGTGCTGCGGTTTTGGAACAATGATGTGCTGGCAAATGCGGACGGTGTATTAGCAGCTGTGGCTGAGGAGTTAAAATCGAGCGGAAGGACGATCGAAGAGATCGCCCCTCACCCTGTCCCTCTCCCTCTGGGAGAGGGGACGAAGCTTCATCGCGAGCTATCCGTTCTGGAAGGGAAGCAGTAAAAATGGCGCTGATATTGGCAGGATTGCTTGGTGTATTCGTGAGCCTCATTGGCCTCGCGCTGATCGTGTCGCCGTTCAACGCCGTGCAGGCGTTCGGCATCGATCCGTCGCATTTGGCGGATCTGGAGCTGGCGCCGGGAATGGGCGTCAGGCAGCTCGCCATTGGCCTCACGATCGTGGCCTTAGCTTTCATGCGGCAGGCGAAAGCATTGGGTGCGGTTTTGCTTATCGGCTCGCTCGTGCCGATTGGCGATTTCGCAATTGCCGGCAAAGCCCTCGGCTATACCGCCGCGGTCCGGCACCTCATTACCCTGCCGTTCTCTCTGATCCTCGGCCTTGTGCTGGTGCGGAAATGATAGAGAACGCCATGAATGTGAAAGAGACGTAAGGAAACGGGATGCTCGAAATCAAAGATTTACGCGCCGAAATCGACGGTAAGGAGATCCTTCGAGGTTTTAACCTCACCGTGCCGAAGGGCGAAGTGCACGCGATCATGGGGCCGAACGGTTCGGGTAAGTCCACGCTCGCCTACGTGCTCGCCGGCAAGGAAGAGTATGAGGTCACGGGCGGAAGCATCGCCTGGGAAGGAAAGAACCTCCTGGAGATGGAGCCGGACGAGCGCGCCCATGCCGGCGTGTTCCTTGCTTTTCAATATCCGATGGAAATCCCAGGCGTCGCCTCGCTGACGTTCCTGCGCACCGCCGTGAATGCGCACCGGAAGGCGCACGGACAAGGCGAGATTTCAATCCCCGACTTCATGCGCACGGTTCGGGCAGAAGCCGATAAGCTTAGCATTTCGATGGATATGCTCAAGCGGCCGGTCAACACCGGCTTCTCGGGCGGCGAGAAAAAGCGGCACGAAGTCCTGCAAATGGCGCTGCTGCAGCCTACGCTGTGCATCTTGGACGAGACGGATTCCGGCCTCGACATCGACGCCATCCGGATCGCCGCCGATGGCGTGAACAGCCTCCGCTCGCCAGACCGGGCGATGGTCGTCATTACCCACTATCAGCGGCTTTTGAACTACATCGTCCCCGACAAGGTGCATGTCATGGCGCGCGGGCAGATCGTCCGTTCGGGCGGCAAGGAGCTTGCGCTGGAACTTGAACAGTCCGGCTATGCGGCCTATGGCGCCGAAGCGGCTTAAGGAGCGGCGATGACGATCCAGCAAATCACAATCCCGCCGGCGGTGACGCAATCGGAGCAGCGCTTCCTCGATCTTTACGCGAACGTTGCGGACCGGTTGCCGGGTGCGCGGCTTGCCGGTGTCCGCGCCTGGCGGGAGGCGGCCTTAGGCCGTTTTACCTCGCTTGGGCTGCCCCATCGCCGCATCGAGGAATGGAAATACACCGATCTGCGCGCGCTGATGCCGGGGGTTTACCCGCTAGCCGGGCTTCTGCCGGCGGTCGCGGCGGATGTTAGCGTCGAAGCGGCAACCGGCAAATCCCTGGCTCATCTCGATGCTTATCGCGCCGTGTTCGTAGACGGGATGTACCGCCCGGACCTGTCGGCGGTGCAAGATGCGCCAGGGGTGACATTCCAGCCCGTGCGAACGGCGCTTGAAGACAGCGGCTACGCGCAGGAGCTTACGCAAGTTCCGGCCATGGAACGCGACGTTATCGCCGCTTTGGCGGGAGCCTTTGCAACGGACGGCGCAATCCTTTCGGTTGCGCCCAAGACGAGGCTGGAAAAGCCAATTCATCTCATCTTCCTCGCCAGCGGCTCGCCTCAACTGGCGGCAACTCAAAATGCAATCAACATCGGGGAAGGCGCGGAAGTGTCTCTGATCGAGACGCATGCGGCGGCAGGCGAAGCGCAGGCAATCTCCTTCACCCGCCTTGCCATCGGAGCCGGCGCGTCCTTGAAGCATGTGCGCGTGAATCTGGGCGCCGGTTCGAAGTCCTTGTCATCCGCCGCTGTCACCCTCGGAGAGCGCACTCAATACGATCCTTTGCAAATGACCGTCGATGCGGCGCTCACACGCGCGCAAGTGAACATCCGCTTCGAAGGGGCTGAGGCCCGCTGCCACTATGCCGGCGCGATGATGCTGCGCGGGCACTCCCATGCCGATTTCACTCTTGTCGTCGATCACGCCGCGCCAGCTTGCGAAAGCCGCGAGCTTGTGAAAGCCGTTGTGGATGGACGGTCGCGCGGCGTCTTCCAGGGTAAGGTTATCGTCGAGCGCGGCGCGCAGAAAACCGACGGCAAGCAGATGGCCAATGCGCTGCTTCTGTCGGATGAAGCGGAGTTCGATTCGAAGCCGGAGCTTGAGATTTTCGCCGACGACGTGGTTTGCGGTCACGGCGCTACGGCGGGCCAGCTCGATGAGGACCTGCTTTTCTATTTGCGGGCGCGCGGCATTCCCGAGGCGGAAGCGCGGGCGCTCTTGATCGCCGCCTTCATTGGCGAGGCTTTGGACAAGATCGAAAACGAACCGCTGCGCGAGGCGCTACAGGAGAAGGTGGATGCCTGGCTTGCCTCCAATTGAAACAACGTGCGGTGAGCTTGGAGAAGGATCATGACAATAATGGAAAAAGACATCCAAGCCCTGCCCTATGATGTTGAGGCGGTCCGCCGGGATTTTCCGGCGCTATCCCTCCAGGTCTATGGCAAGCCGCTGGTTTATCTCGACAATGCTGCAAGCGCGCAAAAGCCGAAAGCGATGCTCGGCGCGCTGATGAAAGCCTACACGGAAGAATATGCCAATGTGCATCGCGGGCTGCATCATCTCGCCAATGCGGCGACTGCGGCTTATGAGGGCGCGCGTGCGCGGGTGGCGAAATTCCTGAATGCGCCAAGCCCCGAGCAAATTATTTTCACGAAGAATGCCACCGAGGCGATCAACCTCGTGGCGCAATCATTCGGAGGGCTGCATATCGGCCCTGGCGACGAGATCGTGCTCACGATCATGGAGCACCACTCGAATATCGTGCCGTGGCATTTCCACCGCGAACGGCGCGGAGCGGTCATCAAATGGGTGCCGGTAACCGATCAGGGCGAGTTCAGGCTCGAAGACTTCGAGGCCGCGATCGGCCCGCGGACCAAGATGGTTGCCATCACGCATATGTCGAATGTGCTGGGCACGGCAGTCCCCCTGAAAGAGGTCTGCGAGATCGCTCACGCTCACGGCGCGTATGTTCTAGCCGATGGCAGCCAAGGTGCGGTTCATCTCCCCGTTGACGTGCAGGACATCGATTGCGATTTCTATGCGTTCACCGGGCACAAGGTCTATGGGCCGAGCGGTATCGGCGCACTTTATGGAAAGCGCGAGCATCTCGAAGCGATGCCACCCTACCAAGGCGGCGGCGAGATGATCGAAACCGTGACGGTCGACACGGTCCGCTACAACGATCCGCCCTACCGCTTCGAGGCAGGGACACCGCCCATCGCCGAAGCCGCCGCGCTGACGGCCGCGCTCGACTACATCGACGGGATCGGCAAGGAGCGCATCCGCGCCCATGAGGATAGCCTGCGCCGCTATGCCGAGGAGCGGCTCAAACCGATGAACTCGCTGAGGATCATTGGCCAAGCCGCGGAAAAAGGGCCGATCGTGTCCTTTGCCATGGAAGGCGCGCACGCCCACGATGTGGCCACCATCCTCGACCGGTCGGGCATTGCCGTGCGGGCCGGCACTCATTGCGCGGAGCCGTTGCTCGCGCGGTTCGGCTTAACGGCGACCTGCCGGGCTTCCTTCGGCCTCTACAACACGCGCGCCGAGGTGGATGCGCTGGCAGAAGCCCTGCAAAAGGCGGAGCGGTTTTTCAAATGACAGACACGATGGACCAGAGAAAGACACTAGCCGGAGAAGCGCCGTGGGACGGGCCGCAAGAGCCGCCCGCGCATAAAGACCTGCCGCAGCCCTGTGCGCATACGGTCGAGGCCGCCAAGGATTTCAAGGCGGAAAGCGCGATCCCTGAGGAAGAGCTACAGCGCATGACGCAAGGAATTATCGCCGCGCTGAAGACGGTCTATGATCCCGAGATCCCCGTTGATATTTACGAGCTTGGGCTCATTTATAAGATCGATATCAGCGACGGCCGCGAAGTGGATGTGGAGATGACGCTTACTGCGCCGGGCTGCCCGGTGGCGGGCGATATGCCGGCGTGGGTTGAAAACGCTGTTGGCGCGATCGAGGGCGTTAAGCTCGTGCGCGTCAAGCTTGTCTTCATGCCTCCGTGGGATCCTTCGCGTATGTCGGACGAAGCGCGGGTCGCTTTGAACATGTTCTAGTTTTATGCTGGATGGCCGGGTCAAGCCCCGCCATGGCGTTGGGAAAAGGACATAGCTTATGTCAAGGGCAAGACCGAAAGTTGTGACACTGACAGATGCCGCGGCAGAGCGCGTGAAGGCGATCATGGCCCGCTCGGAGACGCCGGTCGCGGGCTTGCGCGTGGGCGTGAAGAAGGGCGGCTGCGCGGGGCTGGAATACACGATGGAATATGCCGCCGAGGCCGGGACGATGGACGAGGTCGTGGAGGAGAAGGGCGTGCGCATCCTCATCGATCCGTCCGCGATCCTCTTCCTGCTCGGCACGGAAATGGATTACCGCACCGATAAATTTTCCTCAGGTTTCGTCTTCAATAACCCCAACCAGACGAGCGCCTGCGGCTGCGGCGAGAGCGTGGAGATCCGGCCCGCGCAAGAATAGCGGTTAATTTAAGCAAATCTCTTTCAAAAGAGTTGTTACCTCGGCTATAAGCGCGGCAGGCGTTAGCTTGGGGGCTTCCATGCCGTATAATTTGCTTGTGCTTGGGCCAATGCAGCATCGCGTTGGCGATAATGTTATTCGCGAATCCAATACGAAGCGCGTTGGCGAAATCCTGGATCAGATGTCCTCGTCGCTGGCGGTTGCGGGCATGAAGCCCTTCCGGGTCGTCACGCCGGAAAGTCCGAACGAGACCACGATCATCGAACTGATCATGGGTGAAATCGAACAGGCCGATTTGGTGGTTCTCGATCTTACCGGAAGCCGCCCGAGCGTTGCCTACGAGGCAGGCATCATCCACGCTCTCGGCATTCCGCATATTTTTGTGACCGAAGACGAGGAGACATCGTTCTATTTTTCCTCGGTTCGTGTCGTTCGCGGGCTTCAGCTACAGATGGATTTCGATCCGGCAAATCCAAGCCCAAGCCAGGGCGAGCTTTATAACCGGCTGAAAACATTCCTGAGCAGCGCCGATGCCAGAACCGCAATGGCCGGCAATATCCTTACCTCGCATTTCGAGGGCTTGCCCATTGTCGACCTCGCCGGGCCGGCGGGCATGGCCGCGAGCTACTACACCAACGCCATCAAACGCTTCATCCGGCCGAATGGCTTCGCCGGCCGCAAGTGCAAGCTCTTGTTCAAGGAGGAGCGCCCCAGCCGCTTCGGCAACAAAATCGTAACATCGACGCGGTCAGTTGCTGCCACCGTCAGGGCTTTGATCGCCGTCGAACCGCCCGCTCAACTCAGCGGGAGCTTCTTCGAGGACGACAAGACGCTCAAATCGGCGCTGAGGGAGCTTGGCGTCGAGTTGGAGCGTGCGACGATTGCCGGAGACGACCCGCTCGACAAAAGAGACTATGGCGGCTGGTTTGACAGCGCCGGAATTGCGCGGGGTTCCACAGTCTGTATCGAAATCCCGACTATCGTCTATCCGTTAACGGAGTCGCCGCGGATTTTACGGCTCAGAAAGCGCCGCAACCGGTTCGAAGGCGAGCAGCGGCAGATCATGCAAGCGGTGGAGGAACGGGCACTCGAGAAGATGCTCGCGTCGTTCAAGCGCAATCTCTTCTATCATATCGATTTGGAGAGCGAGGCGAATAAAAGCGGGTTTTATTACGTACCGCTTCGCGAGCTTCCCGGCACGCTGAAGAAGGTTGGCGTAATTTAGAGTGCATCCGGCTGGCCGTCATCGCGAGGCGGCTTTAGCCGCCGTGGCGATCCATAGCGGAATCAGATGCTTAACCCTGGATTGCTTCGCTTCGCTCGCAATGACTGCGATTCCGTTTTCGCCCCATCAGCGGAAGAGCCAGCCAAAAATTCCCGGCCCTCCTCTGCCGCCCCGGTCGCGGTGGCCGCCAAAAAACCCGAAGGAATCGCTGTCCCTGCGCGCTATTGGCATTTCAGACCTCGGCTTCCTAAGCTCGTAATAGCTTGAAAGCCCATCGGTATCCGTCACCGTCACCGCGTATTGCGTCCAAGTCCATTTGGATTTCGCGTCGCCTGAAATGTAAGGCTCGATGCCAACAGCCTGGGCGCGGGATAGATCGATGATCGCAACATATTCATAGGCTTTATCTTTGGGATCGGCGGAGCGGTATCGCAGAAGCCCAATACCGGCAAGGCTTTCGCTAAGAGGCGTCCATTCGATAATCTCGGCAACCCCTTCGCCGTGCACCTCAAGCGGAACCGGCATCTTGGGATAGCGCCCGTTTATCGCGGTGAATTGGCCTGGCCCCGAGCGGTATACCTCCCAGCCATCGACGGCCGGGGCGATGGGCTTGACCACGCTGTCCGCTGTCTCGCCGCTCGCCGCAGTAAAAGCGGCGCGCGCCTCACGCGAAAAGGGGTCCAATTCCAAGGCGCTGCGATAGTCCGCAACAGCCTCGTCGCGTTTGCCGGCACGGTCCCGGATAGCTCCCCTGACCCGGTAAGCCTCCGAATAAGCGGCATCCAGCTCGATCGCATTGCTCAAGTCGGCTTCTGCACCCTCCGCATCGTTCGTGCTGTAGCGCACCTGACCCCGCCAAAAATAGGCTTCGGCGGCTTTGGGATCGAGACTGATGGCGCGGTTAAGGTCTTCCACCGCCAAATCCGCGCGCCTGCGATCGATGTATTGAGAAGCACGCCCGGTCAAGGCTTGACCATTGTCAGGAGCAAGTTCGAGCGCCTTGGAAAAATCATGGAAGGCTTGAGGCCCGCGTTTACCGCGGGCATATATTCGCCCGCGCGCCACATAAAGGTCCGCATTATCCGGGGCGAGCGCGATAATTTTGTCCAAATCCTGGGCCGCTTCGTCATCACGCTTTAGAAACGCAAAGACGGCTGCCCGGTTTTGATAGGCGGGCGCATATTGCCCATTGAGCACGATAGCACGGTTGAGATAGCGAAGCCCTGTGTAATGGCGGCCAAGCGTGCTCGCTATTTTTCCGCGTCCGTTCAGTGGAACCGCGCTGCCGGGCATCAGCTCGATGGCCTTGCGGAAGTCGTTCTTAGCCGCGTCCAAGCGCTGGAGCTTCCAGTTGGCGTTGCCTCTGTTGCTGTAAGCGGGGCCGAACCCAGGCGATAACGCAATGGCCCGGTCGAAGTCCTTATAGGCATCCTCCGTGCGGTTCATATCCATCAAGAGGTTACCGCGATTGTTGTAGGCGGGCGCATAATCCGGGTTAAGAGAAACCGCCTTGGTGAAATCCGCCAAGGCGGCATCGTTCTGTTTCATTCGCCATTTGGCTACGCCGCGATCGCCGTAAAGAACTGCCTGCCGGGCCGGGGACAGACTCGTATCTTTCAGCGCTTCGTCAAAGGCGGCCACGGCCAGGTCGAACCGTCCGCGAAGAATGGCGGAGCTTCCTTCCTGAGATTTGACAATCGACCGGTCAACCGCAGCCTGCGCGGGCAAAATCAACGGCCCTGGAAATAAAGCAATCGCGGTAAGAATGAGACCAAGCCGCAGCGGTGGCAAGAAGGAGCCAAAAGAGGGAAAGGCTCCTTTACGTAAGCTCCGCAATAAGCTAACACATCGAAAAAACCAGCGACCTTCGAGCCTATGGTGCATCGAAAATATCCTATCTTGGGCGGACTGGCTCTTGGCCTTGCCTTGGTCACGCCACCGCTAGCTGCCGCAGCCATGACCGGCAATGCGCTTGATTATAGCGGCGCCGGCTCCCGCGGGCTAGCATTGCGTGACACGGCGGCGGGGCCGGACAGCAGCGGCCGGCTGCGAATGGTGCAAAACAGCACGCCGTCCGAAGACGGCACAGAGGCACGGACACGGCTCAGGAACGAGCTGGACCGCATCCGGCGGAGCGCCAGCGAGCCAAACCACGCAGAGCCGTTCCTTCCGCCGAAGCCAGTGCGCCGGAAAACAAGCCAGAATGCGCGGCCCGCCGCCGAGGCTGCGGAACCGCAAGGGCAAGCTGCCGCCGATCCTCAAATCAGCCGGCTTGCCGGTCAACTGATCCTGATGCGCTTCAAGGGGAGCCAGCCCGCCGACGCGGGACCAAAGGCTATTCGCGCGCTGCTTCACTCCGGGGCCATCGCAGGCGCGGTTTTCGGCAGCGAGAATATTCATTCCAGGGCACAGCTCAAGGAATTGATGAAATTCTTGCGGCCGCCTGCCGGGCAGGGCCGGCCCCTTTTCGCAATTAGCGAAATTGGCGGCGGATCGGATGGCCTTCCGGTAGTGAGAGATTTCGAGCAATGGCCGTCCCAAAAGGATATCGCCGCCAAGGGCGATCCGGAATATGCCTATTCTACCTATCGTTCGATGGGTGCGAGTCTCGCCATTCTCGGCTTCGACTTGAACTTTGGCCCGGTCCTCATGGAGCCTGGAAACGGGAAGAACCTAGCCGCGAGCTTTGGTGGCAATCCGCTCCAAGCCGGGGTTTTCACCAAGACCTTCATCCTTGGCCACCGCGAGGAGAACGTCATTCCCGTTCCGATCGTCGACGGCAGCAGTTTGTCCGTCCGCGCTTTGAAAACGCTGCTTATCTCCTACCCCACCATTCCTGTCGCCTCAGCGGCCGGCGTCAACCGGGACGCCTTTGAAGGGCTTCTGCGGGGCGCGCGGTTTTGTTTCCTGACCTTAACGCCCGGCAGCGAAACGTCCGGCGCGGCGGAAAACTTTAATCGCGGATGCGACGTATTGGTTCTGGATGGCGGCGCAGAAAGCCCGGCTTCCGTCCGGGACCGGGTTGTCCAAGCTGTGCAGCGCAAGGGGCTGAGCAGGGACATGCTAAGCGCCGCTTCGCAGCGGCTCACCGCGCTCAGGGCATCTTCGGATGCAAGCGGCGGCACCGCCTCGCGTTGAAAGGCAGGCTTCGCCCAATTTAGGGGCGTATAAAGGAAGCGCGGGCTTTTTTGTTTGGCCCGCGCAGGGACAGGTTCACCGTCATTGCGAGCGAAGCGAAGCAATCCAAGGCCAAATCTCTGAAGTTGCTATGGATCGCCACGGCGGCAGAAGCCGCCTCGCGATGACGGTTGAACGCACGCCGGCCGGATTCAAGCTAAACAACGGCTTCGGTAAGCCACGCCTTCAATTGATGCTTGGGAAGCGCGCCGACGCGCTGGCCGGCGACCTCCCCATTCTTGAAGAGCAGAAGGGCGGGGATGCCGCGAATATTATAGGCCTGCGCAACTCTTGGGTTGCTGTCGACGTCGAGTTTCACGATCTTAAGCTTGTCCGCGTACTCCTTGGACAGCTCCTCGAGAATCGGCGCCACCATCCGGCAGGGGCCGCACCATTCCGCCCAAAAATCCACGAGAACAGGCTTATCGGCCTTTTTGACTTCGGCGTCGAATGTCGCGTCGGATACGGCTGTAATCGCCATGGGGACCTCTATGTTGAGCGGCAGGGGCCGCCGATTGCTGTTAGTGAAAGTAAGGAAGCGCGAGCGCGGGCGTCAAGACGCCAGGGACATTCCGCACCATCCGCCTGAGATTTCAACCAGACAAGCGCCGGCCAGTTTCCATGATGGTAACAGGAGTCTTGCCTGTATTCCACGGTACCAGCCGGCAAACCTGATCGTATCCGCCTCTAGTTCCAGTCCTCGAATGGACTCCAAGGCCGGCGCTCGGCATAGGGCCGGTAGCGTGAACGGTTGTGCGAGCGCGAAGCCTGGTTCTCGCCGCGTACCTGCCGCTGATTTTGGGCTTCCGCCGGTTCCGGGCTGGACGCAAAGTGCACCTGCTTCCCCTTCAGGGCGCTCGCGACGCGACCGTCAAGCCCGTAGAGGTCGGAGTGATAACGCACCTGTCCCTTATCGTCGGCTTCAGCCGTGAAATAAACGACATGCACCGGAATTGGGGTGGTCAGCTTGATTTCGTTCGTCCCACCGGACTCAACCATGGCGCGCACTTGGGCCGCCGAATAGCCCTTGTCATGGGCCAGCAGCACTTCGGCAAGATGAACAGGGTTCTGCGTGCGCATGCAACCATGGCTGAATGCGCGGGTTCCCGAGCCGAACAGGTGCCGGTCCGGCGTATCGTGCATGTAGACATCGTGCTTGTTCGGGAAGCGGAACTTCACCACGCCGAGCACGTTTTTGGCGCCTGCTCCTTGAATGAACTGAAAGCGGCGGATGTCTACGCTCGACCAATCGACAGAGTCCGGATCGACAGGACGTCCATTGAGGCTCACACGCAGCCCGCCGAGCCTTTGAAGCACCTCGCTACTTCCTCCGCCAAAGGAGAAAAATCCGCCGCCGCCGCCAGCACGCCTGAGCCTCGGGCCGATTTCATTGGCCTTTATGCTATCCGGCACACCCCACTCTGGATGGAAGATGACGAACTGCATATTGCCACTGAAAGTTAGGGTGCGCGCGTCCGGCTTTCCCACCACGATCTTTTCCATGAGCACCGTTTTGCCGTGATCGAAGACACGGGTGAGCTGCTCCGGGACGCTATCCCAAACGTAGAAATCGCCCAGATCGCCGGGCATCCAGCGCCACCGCTCCATATTGACGATAATGCGGAGCTTTTTTTCCTCGGTGGTGCCCCCGCCCGCCGTCTCATTCAGTGACGCCCACAATTA
>CAZCIF010000096.1:0-12293 GCA_964498645.1 uncultured Rhodomicrobium sp.
TTCTTATAGGAGCGGTTTCCACTGCCAAGCGCAACCGGGAGCTTTTTCTGTTTCCGATTCGCTCCGCATTTGTTCTGAACGGAAAGGATGATTCCCGCCAACTTAAATCCGGCGGAATATGCGGCGGGGATCGCCGGAGTCCAAGTCCGCTATCACAGTCTCACCCGCGATCGTGCGCTGGCCTTCCGCAACAAGAAGGGGCGGTGACGATGGCAGATAGATATCGGCCCGGCTGCCGAACCGGATTATCCCGATCCGCTCGCCCGTCGTGACGGTATCGCCTCGCTCGGCTGTGGCGACGATCCGGCGAGCAACAGTCCCAGCGACGAGAACGGCCCCAAGGCGCAGAGCGTCCTTCGTTTCAATTACGAAGCCGTGACACTCGTTTTCTGCCGGCGCCTCCGGTGCTGCGGCATTCCGATGAATTCCCGGCCTGTGGAACGAGGTCTCGATGCGCCCGGAGACCGGAGAGCGGCAAACATGAACATCGAGTACAGACAGAAATATGGAAACCCGTGTAAGCGGATCGCTCCCGAGGCCGAGTTCGCGAGGCGGCGCAGCCGTCCCGATACTGATCACCGTGCCGTCTGCGGGAGCGACGACGAGACCTTCACGCACCGGAACCACGCGCGCGGGATCGCGGAAGAACAACGCAAGGGCCAAGGTGGCTATCAAGCAAATAAGCCCGAGCGTGTTTGAAAGCAAAAAGGCTAAGACAGTCGCGGCAGCCCCGGCTGCGACGAATTTATAGCCATCCCTGTGAACCGGAGCGAGCAATGCGAGCGCTTGTGAGAAGCCGTTGGGTTCGGACACTATATTCCTCTGGAAAACTGTTGACAAACCGGTAGGTGTAACCGTCACTATTGCCGGTCATGCAGGGATCTAAGGCCGGATACCAGGCATTGCCATGCAAATGTCACAAGCGATCCCTACCCACGGAGCAGAGCACGCCGCCGTTTAAAAATGGCAATCTAGCCGTTCCGCTCACCGGAGGAGACTAAATGTACGGAAAAATCGCCGCAACTCTTATCATTGCATTTGCCACGCTTTCATCCGCCCGCGCAGAGAATGCCGAGAAGCTGGCCCTTTCGGTCCCGGCTGAGGTAACGGAGGTTGCCACGGCGGGTACCTGGTCCGACGGCGACGCAAGCGGCGTATTCCGTGCCACCGTGCTGACCGTACCGGCGGGTGAAACGACGCAAGCTCATCTCGTTCTGCAATTGATGACCGTCAGCCCTGACGGAAGCACATCCAAGATCTACAAGACCGTGGCGGTCAAGAAGATCGCGGACAAGAAGCTGCCAAACGCATTCCTTGCCGTCGAAGAGGACGGCACCGAGAACGAGGTCACATGGCGCGTTACGAGCTATGATGCCAACTCGAACGCGGACATCGGCGCGCTCGTGACCATCAACGCGAAGGGCGAAGTGACGGTCAAGGACGCGCCGAAAGAAGAAGACACGGCGGCACAAGGTGAAGTGAAGAAAAATTAGCACCGTCCGCGCCTTCCCATAAAGACTGCCGCTTCTTCCTCCGCCGGACCGGCGCCCGGCGATATAAATGGGCGCCCTTCAATGCTAGCCTCTGAAAAAATCTACCGCAGAAACGCGCCTTGCTCCTCACCGCATGTGCGCGCATAATCAGCTCACGACGGGGTGCATACCAAGAAGGGCGGGTGCGATGCGGATCTCACCAAGGCCCATCCTTTCCATATGGCGGGCGCTCCCGCTGCTCGTGCGCTTCCTCACGGTCAACTGCACGATAGGCGTGGCAGCAGGCTGGCTGCTTCTCGCAGCTTTGTTCCTGACCAATGCCGCGGGTTTGCGGGACTTGATTTTGAACTCCGATGCGCCCGGACTGCCGCTGGTAATGCTGGCTGCGGGGTTTGCGATCACCTTCGGAAGTGCGGCCATGGGCGCTGCCGTAATGATGATGCCCTTCGAGGACAAAGGGAAATGACGCGCTCCGGGCGGCCTGCCGGCCAGCTCCTTTATCGGGACTCGCGAGCTGGCTATTTGCGATTGTCATTTCTGCCGCAATGATCCAAATTCGCGAGGTCAAATCCGTTTTTCCGGGGCACCATGATCGCACGCATCTATAAGCCGGCGAAAACCGCCATGCAGTCGGGACAGGCGAAAACCAAAGATTGGGTGCTGGAATACGAGCCTGCCACCCCCCGCGAAGTCGAGCCACTTATGGGTTGGACAAGCTCGGGCGATATGCTTTCGCAAGTGCGCCTGTTCTTTGAGACGAAGGAGGAGGCGGTGGATTACGCGGAGCAGAACCGCATTCCATTCCGCGTCTTCGAGCCGCATCCGCGCGCCCTTTCGAAGAAGTCTTACGCAGACAACTTCAAGTTCGGGCGCATCGGAAGCTGGACGCATTAGCTAACCCTTTTCGCAGGAAAAGTGGCCCGGCTGCCGCCCATATTCGCGCGACCCTTCATAATGATTGAAGCCATCCTTATCGACCCAGACGACCGTGCCGCGGCAATGCGACCTGGCCTCGCTCTCGCTGGCATAATGGCCGGGAGCTGGCTTGTGGCCCACCGGACGTGCCTTGTGGGTCTTGGTACCGGATTTTGCGGCACCGTCCGCCGGGGACTTATCCGCGCCCTTGGCTGGATGAGCCTTGGCTTGCGTATCCGCTGCATCCTGCGCCATTGCGGCGGAGGCGGCAAATACCAGAATACTCACAGCGCCGAAAAACCTTAAGCGTGGCAAGATGCTTGCATTCATGCGACTCTTCTCCGGGCTTCATTTCCCTATGCTTTTCTTTACAGCGTTTCTGGCGGAAACGGAATCGGCGTCATTGCGAGCGAAGCGAAGCAATCCAGATAAGCGCTGGATCGCCACGGCGGCCAAGGCCGCCTCGCGATGACGGAAGAATGCCCCGAAGCGGTGCGCTGCGGGCAGCGATAGGGTTCGCCATCATTCAATATCGAACCTCACGCCCTGAGCGAGCGGGAGAGATGTTCCGTAATTGATCGTATTCGTCGCCCGCCGCATGTAAGCCTTCCACACATCGGAACCGGACTCGCGGCCGCCTCCGGTCTCCTTTTCACCGCCGAACGCACCGCCGATTTCCGCGCCGGAAGGCCCGATATTGACATTGGCGATGCCGCAGTCGGAACCTCTCACCGAGAGGAACAGCTCGGCTTCCCGCAGATCGTTCGTGAAAATGGAGGATGAAAGCCCCTGGGGAACTGCGTTGTGAAGCGCGATGGCTTCCCCAAGATCGCGATACTTCATGACATAGAGGATCGGCGCGAAGGTCTCCTCCTTCACCGGACCGGTTTGCTGCGGCATCTCAACAAGTGCCGGGCGCACATAAAACCCGCCGGGAGGGACGCCCTCGTCGATGCGCGCGCCGCCCGTCACCGCGCCGCCCGCCGCTCTTGCCGCGCCGAGCGCCGCTTGCATCTTATCGAAGGCGCTTCTGTCCATGAGCGGGCCCACAAGCGTGCCTTCCTCCAGCGGATTTCCAACTCGCGCCGAACCATATGCCTGCTTAAGGCGGGGCACGAAGCGCTCATAGACGCTCTCATGGACAAAGAGCCGCCGGAGCGTTGTGCAGCGCTGGCCCGCCGTTCCCATCGCGGCGAAGGCCACCGCGCGCAAAGTCAGATCGAGATCCGCGGAAGCGCAGACGATGGCGCCATTGTTCCCGCCGAGTTCGAGGATCGCGCGGGCAAAACGCGCCGCGAGGCGCGGAGCGAGAGCGCGCCCCATCGCAGTCGAGCCGGTTGCCGAGATGAGGGGCACGCGCGCGTGGCTGGTCAAGGCTTGGCCCGCTTCACGGCCCCCGACGAGCACGGCAGACAAATGAGCGGGCGCGGCGCCGCCGCTGGCCCTGAAGCGCGCAACGGCACGCTCGAACAGCGCCTGTGTTGCCAGCGCGGAGAGCGGGGTCTTTTCCGAGGGCTTCCACACGCAAGCATTGCCGCAGACGAGCGCCAGCGCCGCGTTCCAGGCCCAAACCGCGACGGGGAAATTGAAGGCCGAAATGATGCCCGTCACGCCCAGGGGATGCCACGTCTCCATCATGCGATGGTTCGCGCGTTCAGAGGCGATGGTCAGGCCGTAAAGCTGGCGCGAAAGCCCCACGGCGAAGTCGCAGATGTCGATCATTTCCTGCACTTCGCCAAGGCCCTCGGAGAGGATTTTTCCCGCTTCGACGGTGACGAGATGGCCGAGGGCCGGCTTGTTGGCGCGCAGTTCTTCGCCGAATAGCCGGACGAGTTCACCCCGCTTCGGCGCAGGGACGTTCCGCCATTCGAGAAAGGCGGCGTGCGCGGCCTCTACAGTGCCGTTCACATCGCTGGGGCTCGCGGGATGGACGCGGCCAATGACCTGCCCCGAAACCGGGGTCGTGACCTCAAGCGATCCATCCCGGTAGAGCGCGGCCGGCACTCCAAAGCTTGCGAGGATCGCCTCAACGCCGCCGGCAAGGTCTTCGCTGCTATCGACTATCTTCATTTGCCTTTTCCTTAACCGCCCGGGAACCTCAGCATTAAGCTGCAGTTGATTCCCATCAAAGCAGAGCCGTTAACTTGCTGGGATTCTGATACCAGCAGCTTTAACAGGAAGCGTCTTTGAGCGCGGAACCCAGAGCTAGCGAAATTACTGGCAGCTTGGAAGGCGATGACATCGCCCGCTCCCGCGCGCTTCAAGACCGTTTCAAGGCGACATTCACGGAGATTTTCGGAAATCCTGCCGCGCCGCGCACTGTTGTGATCGTCCCGAGCATCACTTTCGACAGGGAGGTTATGTCGAGAATAGCCGGTGTCAATCATTATGAAGAGCGCCTGCTTTGCCTGCTCTTGCTCCTCCGCCTCCCGCGGACCCGCGTAATTTTCTTAACCAGCATGCCCATCGCGGAGCCCATCATCGACTACTATCTGCATTTGCTGTCGGGGATTCCGGCTCAGCATGCGCGCAAGCGCCTGGTTTTGCTGTCCTGTTACGATAGTTCCGATGCGCCGCTCACCGCGAAAATCCTGGCGAGGCCGCGCCTTATTCAGCGGATCAAAGACGCGATCCCCGATCCGCTTTTGGCCCATCTTACATTCTTTACCGTAACACCGCTTGAGAAGCAGCTCGCTCTCACGCTCGATTTGCCGGTCTATGGATGCGATCCCGAACTGGCCTATTGGGGATCGAAAAGCGGCTCCCGCAAAATATTCAAAGAGGCCGGAATCCGGCTTCCGCACGGCTTCGAAGATTTGAGGGACGCGAAGGACATTGCCGGCGCGCTCGCCGAACTCAAGCAGGCGAGGCCGCAGGTGCGGCGCGCGACCGTGAAACTCAACGAGGGATTCTCCGGCGAAGGGAACGCCATTTTCAACTTCGAAGGGGCGCCGGAGCGCGGCGCACTCAAGGCATGGATTTCGGACAGGCTACATACGCTGGCCTTTGAAGCCGTGGGAATGACCCTCGATGCCTATCTTGAGAAATTCCAGGCGATGGGGGGCGTCGCCGAAGAGTTCATTGAAGGCGAGTCGAAGCGTTCACCCTCGGCGCAATTCCGGGTCGATCCGCTCGGGAATCTGGAGATTATCTCGACGCACGATCAGGTCTTGGGCGGCGGCAATGCGCAGATTTTCCTCGGCTGCCGTTTTCCGGCCAGCGCACACTACCGTCTCCTCATACAAGAAGATGGCGGGCGCGTTGGCAAAGTCTTGGCGGAAAAGGGCGTGCTTGGCCGCTTCGGCATCGATTTCGTCTCGATAAAAGAGGGCGATAGCTGGCGCAATTATGCCATTGAGATCAATTTGCGGAAGGGTGGCACAACCCATCCCTTCCTCATGCTGCAGTTTCTGACCGAAGGCCGCTACGATCCTCTGACCGGATTATTTTATACCCCGTCCGGCAGGCCATGTTTCTACTATGCCTCCGACAATCTGATGGCGGACCACTACCGGGGCTTGACGCCTTCGGACCTCATCGACATCGCCGCGATCCACGGCCTGCATTTCAACGCCGCAACCCAGGAAGGCGTCGTGTTTCATCTGATCGGCGCCTTGTCGGAATTCGGCAAGCTCGGCATCCTTTCGATCGGGAGCACGGAGGAGAAGGCGCTGGCGTCCTATCAACGGAGCGTGGATATTCTCGACCGGGAGAGCAAGCTGCCCGGCTCCTCCGAATGGACGTAGGCGGAGTAACTGTCATTGCGAGCGAAGCGAAGCAATCCAGGGCTAAGCCTTTGACGCTGCTATGGATCGCCACGGCGGCAAAGCCGCCTCGCGATGACGGCCGAATGCGTTCGCTCTAGGAACTCGCGCTGTCCATGAGTGCGATGAGCCCCTTCAAGAGCTCGATGGGCTGTGGCGGGCACCCCGGAATATGCAGATCGACGGGGATCACCGCCGAGACCGGCCCCACACAAGCATAGCTGCCCGCGAATACGCCGCAGCTTCCCGCACAATCGCCGGCCGCCACCACCCATTTCGGATCGGGGGCCGCGGCGTAGGTCCGCTCCAGCGCCTCGCGCATGTTCCACGTCACCGGGCCAGTGACGAGAAGCACGTCCGCGTGCCGGGGCGAGGCCACGAATTTTAGCCCGAAGCGCTCCACATCGTAGACGGGATTGTTGAGCGCATGAATTTCAAGCTCGCACCCATTGCAGGAGCCGGCATCGACTTCGCGGATCGCAAGCGAGCGTCCGAGCTTGCGGCGCGCGCGCGCTCCGAGCGATTGGGCTAGCTCCTCCAGCGCGTCTGCGCCAGGCTTCGGGGCCGGCGTCACCGCCAAGCCTTTTAGAAGGGCGTTGAAAAGGAGCATGTGCATGGGCGGGCCTACATGTCGTGCCCTGAATAGGAGCAGTTGAAGGATTTATTGCAGAGCGGAAAATCGGCGACGATGTTGTCCCTGATGGCGGCTTCGAGCAGCGGCCATTGAAACCAGGACGCATCGCGGGCGTGCAGATGCGCGACCTTTCCGTCGCCATCGAGCCGCACGGCAAGAAACAGATCGCCGCGAAAGGCTTCGATCAGCGCAGCCCCTTCGCCGGCCGCGAAAGGCGGCGGCGGCGCGAAGACCAGCCCCGGTTCGAGCCTCTTCAAGAACTGGCGGATGATGCTCATGCTTTCGCGGACTTCCTCGATACGGACCCAAACCCTGGCGTCGACATCGCCGGAGGTCCGCGCGGGCACGTTGAATTCGATGCCGTCATAGGGCGGATAAGCAAACGTGCGGCGCGCATCGAAGCCCCGCCCGGCGGCGCGTCCAACAAATCCTCCCGCCGCAAATTGCCGGGCGAACTCCGCCCGCACTTTGCCGGTACCGATCACGCGGTTCTGAAGCGATGGCGATTGATCATAGGCGCGGACCACACGGCAGAAGTTCGCCTCGATGCGGTCGAGGAGCGCAAGTATGGCTTTCGCACGCTCCTGGTTGAGATCGCAAGCGGTTCCGCCGGGCACGATGCGATCCATTATCATGCGGTGCCCGAAGCAGGCGCTGTTGGTGTGGAGAATGTCTTCGCGGATCAAGGCGCAACGCGCATGAATGGCAACAACGCTGGCGTCATTGCAGATCGCGCCGACATCGGACACGTGATGCGACAGGCGCTCCAGCTCGGCCATGATCCCGCGCAGAAGAACGGCGCGCGCGGGCGGCTCCCAGCCAATGGCGGCCTCAACGGCGCGGGCAAATGCGAAGCTATAGGCGACGGTGCTGTCGCCAGAAATCCGCGCGGCAATCTTCCGGGCTCCTTCGATGGCAGCCCCGGAGCAAAGCGCCTCGATGCCCTTGTGCACATAGCCGAGCCGCTCTTCCAGCCGCGCAACGGTTTCGCCATTGGCCGTAAACCGGAAGTGGCCGGGCTCGATGATGCCGGCATGAACCGGGCCGACCGGAATCTGGTGCAGGCCTTCGCCTTCGACGGGCAGAAAGCGGTAGCCCTTCTCTGTTTTAGCCGGCCTCGACGGCCATACGCCATGATCGAGCCAGGCGCGCTCGTCGGGCAGGCCGAGCGGGTTTGTACCGTAAAGGTCGCGCATGGCGCGTTCGAGCCTCATCGCGGGTGAATGATAGAGGCCAACGGATGGATAGGCCCCTCCGCGTATGGCGGCTGAAACGATCGCCCGCTGCCGCTCCTGCATGTCCCAAAGCGCCATGTGGATGCGGCCATTGTCGAACCATAGGGCACCCAAGTCCTGCCATCCGGCCGCGCATCCTTTGCTGAGGCCGGTCCAAAGCTCCTCATCTGCCTCAACGCGCACATAGCCATCGGCGCCTGCGGCTTGGCCCGCTATCGCGGCCGATAGTTGAACCGCGCCGCCGCCATCTACGCCCGCATACTCGCTATCCTTCATCCGAGAAGCTCCGCAGCGCGCTGAAACCATGTGACGAGAGCGGCGGGCAGATAAAGGCCCGCGATAAGCACAAGCGAGAAGTGCACGATAAGGGGAATGAAGGACGCCTTTACCGGGTGATCCGCCCCCGCAGGCGTGCCGAAGAGCAGATTTTGCAGCCGGAGGAGGAGGGCGCCAAACGCGACGAGCAGTCCAAACGCCACGGCCAGCGCAAGCAGCGGCTGGCGTGCGAACGTGGTGGTGAGGATCAGAAATTCACTCATGAACGCGCCGAATGGCGGCAGGCCGGAAATCGCGATCACACCGGCCGCAAGGCCAGCCGCTAAAGCCGGATGGGAAACGCTGAGTCCCCTAATGTCCGATATCCGCTGCGTGCCCTTTGCCTGTGCGACATGGCCCACCGCGAAGAAAATCGCGGATTTGGTCAAGCTGTGCATCACCATGTGGAGGAGGCCCGCGAAATTTGCGAGCGGTCCGCCCATGCCAAACGCAAAAGTGATGAGGCCCATATGCTCGATGGAGGAATAGGCGAAGAGGCCCTTAATGTCGCGGCGCTGATAAAGCATGAACGCAGCGAAAATCAGTGACAGGAGGCCGATGCCGATCATGATCGGGCCGGGCTTGAGCGCGAGCGGGTGGGCTGCGATCAGCATTTTGAAGCGGAGGAGCGCGAAAAGCGCGACATTCAAAAGCAGGCCGGACAGCACCGCCGATATAGGCGTTGGCCCTTCCGCATGGGCGTCGGGCAGCCAGGCATGAAGCGGCGCCAGGCCGACCTTGGTGCCGTAGCCCACGAGCAGGAAAACGAAGGCGAGGTTGAGAAGGGCCGCATCGAGCTGCGGCGCGGCGCCGAGAAGCCTGCTCCAGGTCATGCCCGGCAGCCCTTCGCCAAGAACGCTCTGTCCGGCGAGATAGACGAGGATCGTACCGAAAAATGCGAGCGAAATGCCGACAATGCCAAGGATGAAGTATTTCCAGGCCGCTTCGAGGGCGGAAGGCGTCCGGTAGATGCCGACCATGATGACGGTCATCAGGGTCGCGAGTTCGAGGCCCACCCACATGACGCCGATATTGTTGGCGATCAGCGCCATATTCATCGACGCCATCATGCCTTGAAACATGGCGTGATAGAAGCGGACGAACAGCGGCGTTAAGCGGCCGGTCTCGATCTCGTGGCGGATATAGCTTGCGCTGAAGGCGGAGGTCGTGAAACTGACGAGCGTGTTCAGAACGATGAAGAAGATATTGAGATCGTCGAGGATAACGTAATCCTCGACGATCCGGGGAAGTGCAAGGAAGGAGAGGCCCGCCGCGAATGTAAGCCCGGAGGCAAGCACGTTGCCCAAGGCCGTAATCCTGTAACTTGGAATAAGAGCCAGGAGCAGCGCCGAAAACGCCGGGATGCCAACGACCACATAAATGGCTTCGTTCATCACCGTTCTCCGCGCACGCGGTCGAGGTACTCGATATCGACGCTATCGAAGCGCTCGCGGATGCGAAACACGAAGACCGCGAACACAAAGAGCGCGATCAGCACCGAGAAGGCAACGCTCACCTCAACGACAAGCGGCATGCCGCGCGCACCCGTTGCCGCCAGGATGAGACCGTTCTCGATGGACATGAAGCCCACGATTTGGGTGACGGCGTTGCGGCGCGTGATCATCATCAAAAAGCCAAGCAGGATGATTGCAAGCGCAAGTGCCAAGCCCTCCCGCGTGAAGGAGGCGGCGCCGGGCGTGACCTTCAGCACAAGCAGGAGCGCAAGGCTCGTTAGCCCAAGTCCGATGAACATCGCCATCGGCACATTCACGACTTGCTCGACATCGCGATGCATACCAAGACGGATGACCATCCGGTTCAGCGCGAAGGGGATCACGATGCCTTTCAGGCCGAAAGCGATCGCCGCGGTGATAAAAAGGTCGGTGTGATTCTGGACGTATCCCTGCCACGCGACCGCGAGGGCGAGCAGCATCGCCTGCGCTGCGAACGTGTTCAGCACCGCGAAAATGCGATCCTGATACAGAAGCATGAAGCTGGCCACCAGCATCGTGCCTGCCAGGAAGTGAGCGACGTCATAGCCTGTGGTCACCGCAGCACCTCCTTCGATAGGAACGCGAGCAGGATGGCGAGGAACGAGAAAACGAACGCGCTGCCAAGAAACTCGCTTACCCGGAAGACCCGCATTTTGGCGATGCTCACTTCCCAGACGCCAAGCGCCACCGCCGCTGCGAACACCTTTATAAGATAAGCGCCGAGCCCGATAAGCCACACCACCGGCTCTCCGGCGAGCGGCGCCATCCCGAACGGCAGGAACAGGCAGATAATCAGCGAAATATAGAGAACGAGCTTGAGATGGCTCGCCGCTTCGATCATGGCGAGGTGGCGGCCCGAATATTCGAGCACCATGGCTTCGTGAACCATGGTCAGTTCAAGATGTGTTGCGGGGTTGTCGACGGGAATGCGCGCATTTTCCGCAATCGCGACTATGACCAGCGCAACAAAGGCGAGCGCGAACGAGACGCGGATTTCGAAAGGCTGGCTAATGAGGAATTGCGCCACTTCGGGCAGCCTTGTCGTGCCTGCCGCAAGCGCGGTGGTGAGCACGACAAGCAGCGTCGCCGGTTCGGCGAGCGACGCGATCATCATCTCGCGCGAGGAGCCGATCCCGCCGAAGCTTGTGCCGGCGTCCATCGCGGCAAGCGCCAGGAGCGCACGGGCCGCGCCGATGAGGGCCACGAGCGCCACAACGTCGGCGGCCCAATTGAACATCAACCCCGACGCAAAGGTGGGCACCAGCGATGCCGCAACCCAAGTGAAGCCGAAGATCACATAGGACGCCGAGCGGAAAAACCAGGAGGCATTGCCCGCAAGAACCACATCTTTGCGGACAAGCTTCAAGAGGTCGCGGTAGCTCTGGAGGATTGGAGCGCCGCGCCGCCGTGTAAGCCGCGCTTTTACTTGGCGCGTGACCCCAGCTACAGCGGGCGCGATTGCGAGCACCAAAAACATTTGGGCGCCTTGCGCGAAGAACGATTGAACCTGAGAGGCCATCACATCCACGCCGCGGTTATGATGAGAAGAGCGATGAGCGTGCAGAACATGAGAACGAGGTAGCGGCGGATGGTAAGGAATTGAAACGCGTTTAACCGCATGGACAATGTCAATAAGCCCGCCGATGGCCTCTCGTAAAGGTTGCGCCAAAGATAGTCCGAGAAACGCACCGAAAAATGTGCCGGCCGCAGATCGCCAGGGGGCGGCATGTCGAGAGTTTCAACCGCCCCCAAGACAAGGCCCTTATACACCCAGCGCAGCGGCTGGCTGAAGCTTGACGCGGTATATTGCGTGGCAGGCGAAGCATCGGGAAAACCGCAGTCCCATGCAGGGGCGCGCCGCGTCCGCCGGTTCGAGACGAGATGCACGAAAAGCATGATAGTGATCGACGAGAGCGTGACGAAGAGCGCGATCGTCGGCGCGTCGTAGATGCTGCGCGCCTGATCGAAGGCGATAAGCGAAAAGGGCGTCGGCCCATTTGCGAGCCCCGTAAGCTCCGTCCCGGCGAGCTTTGTCAGTAATGGCCCAATCGCGTAGGCACCGAAGCCGCCAAAGAGACCGCCAAGGATGCACAAGACTGCGAGAAAGCCGATGGCTGCGGTCTGCACAAAGGGCACCTCGTGCGCGGTGGCGGCTTCCTTGCTTCTCGGCCGGCCGAGAAACACAGTCCCGAAGGCGCGCACGAAGCATGCCGCGGCAAGGCCGGCAGCGAGCGCAAGCATCGCGCCAGCGACAGGGGACAGGAAGCGGAGAATTGGTTCCGGGAAGCCGGGACCGGCAAGTACCGCCTGAAACAGGAGCCATTCCGACACGAAACCGTTAAACGGCGGCAGCGCGGAAATCGATAGCGCCCCGATCAGAAAGTAAAAGGCGGTCTTCGGCCTGCGGCGAATAAGGCCCCCCAGACCGTCGCGCTCTTTCCGCC
>CAZCIF010000097.1:0-12274 GCA_964498645.1 uncultured Rhodomicrobium sp.
CGGTCTGGCCCGATGGGTTCAGGTTTATTGACTGTGGGCACCCATAGCCTTCCCCACAGCCTTCTTATCGGCCCGGATTGCCGTCCGGGCCGAAACTTGTGCTGCAACTCTTATACTGTGTATTAGGCGCAGCGCGCAATCGTTTTTAGACTAGCGGATGATATTTATGCTGCGCAAATCGTATAAATAAGCATTGACACGCAGCGAATCACTGAATTTAGGAAGCAACGCTAGACATGTGATTTTTTCGCTGTGCCTTTTTGCATCACTACATTGCGCTACATTGCACTACAAGCACTACAAGCACTACAAGCACTACATACATTATATGCGTTATATGCATTACACGTACTGCATTCTATCACTAACTCTTTCCCTTCACTGAATTGTGGTAATCACTTTTGTGTCGCTAATTCTTTAGTGCGCTTTTTTCATAGTTTGCGATGCATCTCTCATAGGAGAGCGAGTTCCCTTCATGGGGGTAGATGTTGAGGTCGCATGCTTCGCCCGGCGGGACGGCAACCTCAGGCTCGGCCGGGAAAGCCCGCAAGTCCTCGCCAACGAATGCGCGCTTCAAACCTACTTCTTCAGCTTATCGAAAATGTCCATGGGAAGCGGGAACACGATCGTGGAAGCGCGTTCGCCGGCGATATCGTGGAGCGCCGCAAAATAGCGCAGTTGCATGGCGCTCGGCTCTGGAGCGAGCATTCTGCCGGCTTCGACGAGCTTCTCGGCGGCCTGCTGCTCGCCTTCGGCGTTGATGATCTTGGCCCGGCGAAGGCGCTCGGCCTCTGCCTGTTTTGCGATCGCGCGCACCATGCTTTCGTTAATATCGACGTCCTTGATCTCGACATTCGACACTTTAATGCCCCAGGGGTCGGTGTGCCGGTCGAGGATCGACTGGATGTCAATGTTGAGCTTGTCCCGTTCCGCCAAAAGCTGGTCCAGCTCGTGCTTGCCCAGCACCGAGCGCAGGGTCGTTTGCGCAAGCTGGCTCGTTGCCGCCATGAAGTTAGCCACGTTGATGATGGCGCGCTGAGGATCGACGATCCGGAAATAAATGACCGCGTTCACCTTAACCGAAACGTTGTCCCGCGTGATCACGTCTTGAGGCGGCACAACATCGACGACGGTCCGCAAGTCGGTGCGGACCATTTGCTGGATTACCGGGATGAGGATGATAAGACCTGGACCTGCCGTCCTGCTGAATCGCCCGAGCGTGAACACAACACCGCGCTCATATTCGCGCAGAATTCTGATCGCAGAGCTCAAGAACCACAAAGTGAGAAAGGCCAGCACGATAAAGGCGAAGAGATTCGGTGGCATGCCTATGCTCCTTGTTCCATTTTCTTAAAACCGGCATCAGCAGGGGTGACCACCAAAGTCAGGCCGTGCCGCTCCCATACTTTAACGCGATCGCCTTCGGCAAAAGCGCCCTCGCCGCGCGCGTGCCAGCGCTCGCCTTGCGCCCAAACAAAGCCTTCGCCCCCCTCCCAGTCCAGGACAACCGCCTCGCTTCCGATTAGCTGCTCGGCCCCGCTGACGGCTTTGCGCCTTTGTGCGCGCCAGAGATAACCCATAAGCAGCATCAAGAATGCAGCACTCACGGCCGCGGTGCCTGCAATAACGCTATAGGAAACCCGATAGGCGGGGATATCGGTGTTGACGAGCATCGCCGCTCCGATGACGAACGCGGTAACACCTCCAATGCCGAGGGCGCCAAAGGAAGGCACAAAAGCTTCCGCAGTCATAAAGGCGATGCCAAGCACCAAAAGCGCAAGCCCCGTATAATCGAGCGGGAGTTCGCTCAGAGCGTAAAGCCCAAGCAACAGAGAAATTGCCCCGATGACGCCTGGCAGAATGGCGCCTGGACTCATTAATTCAAAGATTAGCCCGTAAATGCCGAGCAGCATCAGGATCAGGGCCACGTTCGGGTTGGCCAAAGCTCCAAGCGCTTTGGTCATAAAATCCGGCTCGATGCGCTCAACCTTGATGTTGAGCGTAACAAGGGTGCGCTCTTGATTGCCGGCGATCACCTTGCGTCCGTTGACGGCCTGCAGCAGCTCATCGATATCCGCCGCGACGAGATCGATGACGTGTTCGCCGAGGGCTTGCCGGGCGCTAAGCGTTGCGGCTTCGCGCACGGCTTTCTCAGCCCACTCGGCATTGCGCCCGCGAAGCTCGGCAAGACTACGAATGAAAGCGACGGCATCGTTCATCGCCTTGGTTTCCTTGGTAGTCATGGGCGCGGCAGGCTTCTTCCCGGTTTGCGCATCGTCGCTCTTAGCGTCCGGGCCTTTAGGCTGTTCATCGGGCGAGGGAAGGCCAGGCAAGCCGCCTCCGCCGAACTGCACAGGCGTCGCCGCGCCGATATTCGTTCCCGGCGCCATGGCCGCGATGGAGGTTGCGTAAAGAATGTAAGTTCCCGCGCTCGCCGCGTGAGCGCCGGAGGGCGCAACATAGCCGATGACAGGAACGGGCGATGCTAAAATGGCCTTGATGATCTCGCGCATGCTGGTGACAAGGCCGCCCGGCGTATCGAGCCGGAAGATCAGCACTTCCGCCTGCCGCGCACGCGCTTTTTCAATGGCCTGCTGCGCATAGTGGGCGGTCGCGGGCCCGATCACTCCCGTAATTTCAGCCAGCAGAGCTGTGGGCTTGGTCTCGCCGCCGCTCAAGCCTTGAGCTGGCCCGCCACTCGAAGCGGCGGCCCACAGAAAAAATACAAGGAGTAAGCTGCGAAGACGCATGTACTTGCCCACGGGCGCCTCCAAAAGCGATATCCTGACGAGCGTCATGACATCGCCAAACCCGCTATATATTGTTGCATGGTAAGTGACTAATACGGCCAGCGCAATGCATCTGGCTTGGCTTCCGCATCGTCCACTTTGGACTGAAGCCGTAACGCCGTCATGAAATCGCCGTAACAATTATGGCGCCTAGAGCGCAAGAAACCTATATCACAAGCTACGCCTCACCTTGGACGGTCCATTCAGAATGCTTCGATTCAAGCCACAACAAACCCGGCCCTATTCAAGCCCCTCGGGATCGGGCACACTGATGAAAGCTCAACTTCTCGGTATCCTGCTCATGACTCTTTCGCTTACTCCTGTTCACGCCGGCCAAGAGCCCGCATCTTCAAAGCTCGCCTTCCATGGCAAGCTCGATAACGGTCTCGAAGTCGTGGTCGTGCCTGACCGGCGCGCGCCTGTCGTGACTCACATGGTTTGGTACCGGGTTGGCGGTGCGGACGAGCCGAAAGGAAAGTCGGGCATCGCGCATTTTCTCGAACATCTCATGTTCAAAGGAACCGAGAAGATCCCGCCAGGAGAATTCTCCAAGATCGTGGCGCGCCTCGGCGGCCAGGATAACGCGTTCACCTCGCAGGACATCACCTCTTATTTCCAGCGCGTGGCGAAGGAAAGGCTTCCGCAGGTCATGAGCATGGAGGCGGATCGCATGGCGAACCTCCGGCTTGATGAGAAGGAGGTGCTCACCGAGCGCAAAGTCATCCTCGAAGAGCGCCGCAGCCGCGTGGACAACGATCCCGCCTCGCTGCTGCAAGAGCAGATGATGGCCGCGCTCTACACCGCGCATCCCTATCATACGCCCGTCATTGGCTGGGAAACCGAGATCCGCGAGCTCAACCGGCCGGACGCGCTCGCTTTCTACAAGCGGTTCTACGCCCCGAATAATGCGATTCTCGTCGTAACCGGCGACGTCGAGCCGGACGAGGTCATGGCGCTTGCCAAGGAAACCTACGGCAAGATTCCAGCAAACCCGGAGGTAGGCAACCCGCGCGTCCGCCCGGCGGAGCCGGAGCCGTTGACCGAGCGCCGCGTGATCCTGCGCGATGGCCGGGCCGGGAAGGCGACATTCGAGCGCTATTATCTCACGCCGGGTTTCACGACAGCGGCAAATGGCGAGGCCGAGGCTCTGCAAATCCTCACCCGCATCATTGGCAGCAGCACCACGAGCCGTGTCTACAATGCGCTTGTCAGGGACGAGAAGAAGGCGTCGAGCGCGAGCGCGTGGTATAGCGGCCTCGGCCTCGATTCGGGGCGGCTCGGTTTCTACGCCATCGCGGCAGGCGATACGAAGCTTGAGGATATCGAGGCATCGCTGGACCGGGTGATCGGCGAGGTAATCGGCAATGGCGTCACGCCGGAGGAGCTTGAGCGCGCAAAGACGGGCGAGATCGCCAATCTGATTTACGCGTCCGACAGCCAGCAAAGCCTCGCCCACACCTATGGCTGGAGTCTCGCGACCGGACGCACGGTAGAAGATGTGGAGGCCCGTCAAGAGCGCTTGAAAGCCGTGACCCGTGAGCAGGTACAAGCCGTTGCCTCGAAATATCTGGATCGCAAGCGGTCTGTTACCGGCTACCTCATTCCCGTTCCTTCACAGCTTGTCAAGGCGCAGGTGCGCCCGGCCGGCAACGGTGCAACCTTCCATTAAGGGCCGGAAAACACCATGACGAAAAACATCCTTGGGAGCTGGCTTCTTAGGTTCGCCGCCGCAGCCGCCGCTGCAGTCCTCTCCTTCCAACTATTGGCCGCACTCCCAGCTAACGCCATGAAGATACAAAAAGTCACTAGCAAAAAAGGCATCGAAGCCTGGCTCGTCGAGGATCACAGCCGCCCCATCCTCAGCAAGCAATTCGCCTTTGGCGGCGGAGCCAGTCAGGACCCTGAAGGGAAGCCGGGCGTTGCCACTTTCGTAGCGGGGATGCTCGACGAGGGCGCCGGCAATCTCGACTCCGAGGCATTCCAGACCCGGCTTGAGGATCTGGCCGCCAAGATGAGCGTAAATGCGTCCTACGATAACGTGACCGGTTCGTTCCAGACGCTGACACAGAACCGGGAGGAGTCTCTCAAACTCCTGCAGATGGCGCTCACCTCTCCGCGCTTTGAACCGAAGGACGCCGAGCGCATCCGCGAGCAGCTTTTTGCGATTTTGCGCGTTGAAGGGAAAGACCCCGATAAGGTTGCCTCGCGCGAATGGTTCAAGCTGGCCTTCGGTTCGCATCCTTATGGACGGCCGTCAAATGGGACGCTGGAAAGCGTTGCGGCAATTACGCCGGACGATCTCCGCGCCTATGCCAAAAGGATATTCGCGCGCGACAATGTCAAGATCGCCGTCGTCGGTGATATCGATGCTGAGACGCTCAGCACCGCTCTTGACAACGTATTTGGCGATCTGCCGGAGAAATCGGACAAAAAGCCGGTTCCCGACGTGCTATGGCAGAATGTATCGCGGCAGCGCATTGTGCAGATGCCGAACCCGCAATCTGTGGTGCAGTTCGGCTTCCAGGGGCTGAAGCGCAGCGACCCGGATTTCATTCCTGCTTATATCCTGAACTATGTCGTCGGTGGCGGCGGATTTGCTTCGAAGATGATGCATGAGGTTCGCGAGAAGCGCGGGCTTGCCTATTCCGTCTATACCTACCTCTATCCGCTCACTCACGCAGGGATCTTCGCTGGTGGCGTGGCGACCGAGAATAAGAGCGTCGGACAATCGCTCGATTTGATCAAGGCGGAGTTGGAGCGGGCTGCCGACGAAGGGCTGACCGAGCAGGAGCTGCGCCAGGCCAAGGACTATCTGGTTGGGTCGTTTGCGCTTCGCTTCGACACGAGCGCGAAGATCGCCGGTCAGCTTCTCGCAATCCAGCTCGATAATCTCGGCATCGATTATATAGACCGGCGCAATGGCGAGATCGAAGCCGTCACGGCCGCTGACATCAAACGCGTCGCGAAGCGGTTGATGGGGCCGAAGAACTTGATTGTGACCGTGGCCGGCGCGCCTGAAGGCATCAAAGAGGTAGGGCTTTAACCGGCTCAACCTCTGCGGCTCTGTCATCCAAAATCGAGAAAAAGCCGCAGCCCGCGGCTTTCTCTTTTCATTGAGCCATTGCAGGCATCGATTTGTTGAAAACGACAGGGCGGCGGCTTGCCTTGCCCCCTGTGAAGGGCTGACTCTCTTCGGACTGAGCGAAAAGGATTCGCACCATGTTGTATCGACAATCGATTGATGGCTGTCTGTCCTCGAAAATCGGGGCGGCGGGCCTGCCGGAGGATAGGCTTCTACAATGGCTATCGCTTGTCACGCCGCGCTTTATGGCGCTCAAGGAGCAGGCGCAGGCGGGCAGTTTCGCTCATTTCCGCATCCTTGACGAAAAGGACGATATTGAAGAGGCGCGCGCCGCATACGCAACCCTGTCCGAAGGCGCCGAGACAATCATCATTCTGGGAACCGGCGGATCGAGCCTCGGAGGCCAGGCGCTCGCTCAGCTTGGCGGCTGGTCGATACCCGGCGACGACGGTCCATCGGGCGGGAAACGCCCGCGCCTGCGCTTTTACGACAATCTCGACGCACGCTCCTTCATGCACGGCTTGCGCGCCGCCGATATTCCGAAGACGCGCTTCATTGCGATCTCCAAATCCGGGACAACCGGAGAGACGCTGGCGCAAACGCTGACGGCCTTCAAATATATCGAGGATTGCGGCCACAAAGCCCTCATTCCGAAGATGTTCCTTGGCGTCACCGAGCCGGAGAAGCCCGGTGTTGCCAATGGCCTCCGCGCTCTCTTTTCCGCGCGCGGCATTCCGCTTCTGCCGCACAGCACCGAAATCGGCGGCCGCTTCTCGGCCTTCACAACCGTTGGCCTATTGCCGGCGCTGGCCCGCGGTCTCGATGCCATGGCGTTCCGCGAGGGCGGCCGCGAGGTAGTTCAGCAGCTCATCAGCGCGGCCAAGCCCGGGGATCATCCCGCCGCTATCGGCGCCGCTGCGGTCATCGGGCTTTCGAAGGACTTGGGCGTGTCGAACTCCGTTCTCATGCCCTATTCCGACCGGCTGGAGCGTTTTGGCGCTTGGTATGTTCAGCTCTGGGCCGAAAGCCTCGGAAAAGGCGGGGAGGGAACCACGCCGATTGCGGCGCTCGGCCCTGTCGATCAGCATAGCCAGCTCCAGCTTTTCATGGATGGCCCGCACGTCCATTTCCTGACCATCATGCGCATTACGGGTGCGCTTGGCCCGGATCGCGGCTTAACCATTCCGCAGGCCCTCGCTGCCGAAGCGGGAGCGCCCTATCTCGCAGGCCGCTCCATGGGCGATCTCGTTCAGGCTCAGCAAAAGGCAATCGTGGAGGCTTTGGCGGAGGCGCGGCGGCCCGTGCGCACCATCGACATGGACCGGCTCGATGAGCGCACGCTCGGCGCGCTCATGATGCATTTCATGATCGAGACCATCCTTGCCGCCGGTCTCTTGAATGTCGATCCCTTCGATCAGCCTGCGGTGGAACTCGGCAAGCGGCTGACGTGCCAATATCTCGCGGGATAGGCCGGTGCGGGTCCGCCAGCTCAGTCAGGTCGAGATCAACCGGATCGCCGCCGGCGAGGTAATCGAGCGGCCCGCCAGCGCGGTCAAGGAGCTTGCCGAGAACGCAATCGATGCCGGCGCGTCATCTATCGAGATTATCGCGCAAAATGGCGGCTTGTCCTTCTTGCAGGTCACCGACGATGGCTGCGGCATGGACGAGGCGGATTTGACCCTGTGCGTGGAGCGTCACGCCACCTCGAAGCTTGCTCAAGGAAATCTGCAAGATATCCGCACGCTCGGATTTCGTGGCGAAGCGCTGCCGTCGCTCGGAGCGGTTGGCACGCTTCGGATCGTGACGCGAGCGGCAGGCGGCTCGCACGGTCACGAAATCTCGCTCGAAAATGGCAAAAAATCTGCCGTCCGGCCCGCGGCGGCCCGCGAAGGCACGGTGGTTGAGATTCGCGACCTCTTCTCCGCCACGCCTGCGCGCTTGAAGTTCATGAGATCGGAGCGCGCCGAGAACGCCGCCATCGCTGACGTGGTGAAGCGGCTTGCGCTCGCATCCCCGCATACCGGCTTCTCTCTCACAATGGGAGAGCGTGCTTCGCTTTCGCTGGCCCCGGCGAAGGCAGGTGACGAAAACGCCATCCGGCAGCGGTTATCCCGTATCATGGGGCGGGAGTTCGCCGAAGATGCCGAGCCGGTGTGCCTGGAGCGCGAGGGATTTTCAATTTCGGGCTTCGCCGGGCGGCCCACGCTCAACCGCCCCGATGCGTCGCTGCAATATGTGTTCGTGAATGGAAGGCCGGTGAAGGACCGGTTGCTTCTGTCGGCCATTCGCGGTGCCTATCAAGATGTCGTGCCGCGCGGGCGGCATCCTTTGGCCGCGCTGTTTTTGACCGTGCCGGTGGAAGCCGTCGATGTAAACGTTCATCCTGCGAAGGCGGAGGTGCGCTTCCGGGAAGCAAGTCTCGTCCGTAGCCTGGTTGTCTCGGCCTTGATGGAAACGCTGCGGCGAGGCGCGTCCGTCACCGCGAGCTCAATTGGCGCGCGTTTGCGGCCGCTTGCGGAAAGCAGGCCATCTGGCGGCGTCCAATACCGGGCGCCGCTTCGCGCTCCTGCTCAAGCCTTCGCGGCGGAAGCCGCAAGCGGCTTCGCCGAAGCGCCACAAGCGGCGCTGGCTGACAGCCCTGAAGGCGGGCGTGAGGAAGTCCCCCAAGAGCCGCTCGGCACCGCGCGCGCGCAGCTTCATAAGACTTACATCGTTTCCGAGACCGCTGACGGCATCGTTCTCATAGATCAGCATGCAGCCCATGAGCGGATCGTCTATGAAAAGCTGAAGGCGGCGCTTACCGGCGGACGCATCGCGCGGCAGCTCCTACTCATTCCCGAAGTCGTCGAGATGCCGGAAGAAGACGCGGCCCTTCTCCTTGAGCATCGCGAGAAGCTCGCCGGAAGCGGCCTCGTGATCGAGGCGTTCGGCCCGGGCGCCGTGATCGTAAGGGAAACGCCAGCGCTCCTGGGCCATAGCGATGTTCAATCGCTCATCCGCGATCTCGCGCACGAATTGGGCGATTGCGCGATCAACAGCGTGGAGGCGAGGCTTCATGCGATCTGCGCCACAATGGCCTGCCACGGCAGCATTCGCGCGGGCCGTGCGATGCGGCTCGATGAAATGAACGCCCTTCTTCGGGAGATGGAAGCAACGCCAAATGCCGCGCAATGCAATCATGGGCGGCCGGCCTTTGTCGAGCTTTCGCGTGCTGACCTGGAGCGCCTTTTCGAGCGGCGCTGACGCCCGCCACGTGTCTTTTGCACAACTTTAAGTGGAAAGAATTCAAATTAATCTAAAAAGTTGTTGCTTGCTCATTATACTCGTATTAATTGTATCTCCAGCGAGGTTCTGGTGTAACGCGATCTTGCCTACACAAGTGAGCTCGTTGTGATCCCCGGCAATCCGAGCCCAAGGATTGCTCGATCATATCCCTCTCTAGGTGCCCACTAGGCCGGACTCAAGCCCCACCTGAGTCCGGCCGACTGCTTCTGCGAGGGCCGGCCTAACACATGGGGTGCCGATTTGTGCGTCTTACAAACGTCACTGTCTGCGGTGCGCTCGCCGCTAAAAACCGGCGACGGAGCCGGATTATAATGGCTTCAAAGCGTAATATTAAGTCTGCCGGGCGGCAGCGCGAATTCCATATCGTGCTCATCAAACCCGCTCACTATGACGATGACGGCTACCCCATACAATGGTTCCGCTCGGCAATCCCCTCCAACACGCTGGCGTGTCTAAACGGCTTGGCGGTGGATGCTAAGCGCCGCAACGTCCTCGGACCGGACGTAAAAATCCAGATTCACACCTATGATGAAACCAACCGGCGCATGCAGCCGGGCAAGATCATCCGGATGGTTGTCAATGGGGGCGGCAAAGCGCTGATCGGCCTCGTTGGCGTGCAGTCCAACCAGTTTCCCCGCGCGGTCGATATTGCCCGGCCGTTCCTTGCGGCCGGACTGCCGGTCTGCATTGGCGGATTTCATGTCTCGGGTTGTATCGCCATGCTGCCGGACATGCCCAACGACATGCGCGATGCGCAGGCGCTTGGCATCTCGTTTTTTGCTGGCGAGGCCGAAGACGGCCGGTTCGATCAAGTCCTGCGCGATGCCTGGAACGGACAGCTCGTACCGCTCTACAATCACATGGACAGCCTTCCAAGCCTGGAAGGCGAGCCGCCACCGATCCTTCCGCAAAAGCATCTGCGCCGGACCGCGGGATCGCTATCGAGCATGGACCTGGGACGTGGCTGCCCTTTCCAATGCTCTTTCTGCACAATCATCAATGTCCAGGGCCGCAAGAGCCGTTTCCGTTCTGCGGACGATCTTGAGAGGATTGTGCGCGAGAACTACGCCCAGAACATCCGGCGTTTCTTCATCACTGATGACAATTTTGCCCGCAACCGCGATTGGGAGCTGCTGTTTGACCGCCTCATAGCCCTGCGCGCCGGCGATTGCCGGAACATCGGGTTTACGATCCAGGCCGACACGCTGTGTCACAAGATCCCGAATTTTATCGAGAAGGCGGCAAAGGCCGGGGTCCGCCGTGTCTTTGTCGGACTGGAAAACATCAATCCAGATAATTTGATCGCGGCCAAGAAGCGGCAGAACAAGATCACAGATTACCGGGAGATGCTGCAGAAGTGGCGCCTCCACGGTGCCATCACTTGCGCCGGATACATCATCGGCTTCCCAGGCGACAGCAAAGAATCGATCCTTCGCGACATCGAGATCATCAAGCGCGAACTGCCGCTCGACATCTTGGAGCTGTTTTTCCTCACCCCCTTGCCCGGTTCGGAGGACCATAAGGTTCTCTCGGAAAAAGGGGTGTGGATGGACCCGGACATGAACAAGTACGACCTCAGCCATCGTGTCACGCATCATCCAAGAATGTCCGATGCTGAATGGGAGGATGCCTACCGCGCAGCCTGGCGCGCCTTCTACACGCCGGAACACATCCGGACGGTCCTGCGCCGGGCTGCAGCCTGCCGGCTGGGGCGGCCCAAGGCAATCTTCTCGACATTTCTTTGGTTCAAGCTCGTGAACGCCTATGAAGGCGTCCATCCCCTCGAGGGGGGCGCATTCCGGCTTAAGTTCCGCCGCGATCGCCGGAGCGGCTTGCCCCTCGAAAGCCCATTCATTTTCTATCCCCGCTACCTTGCCGGGACCGCAATCAAGGCCTGGCGCTATCTATCGGTTTACCGCCAATGCAAGGCCATTCTCAAAGACGTTCTAACGGCGCCCGGCCGCTGGACCTATACAGATGTTGCGATTGCGCCGCCAAAGGCCGATGAATTCGACGCGCTCGATCTTTATCATGCAACTTCTGGCGGCGAGGCAGCGATCGCGCGCCACTATCGCCATGAGGAGATCCGCTCAAAAATTGCGGCGGCCCAAGCGCCAGTGGGCGGAAGTTAAACTAGGTGCCGGAAGTTTTGACCTCTCCTTGCGCCGTGCCCGCAAGGTGCGCGTAGCAATAGACGTCTGGGGACAGAATGTGCACGTGCAAGCGGCGCGTAAGCTTTCTCCGATAGGACCTCTCCTGCTGAGACTGAGTAGGCTGTGCCGCAGCGGCACAGGCCGTGTATTTTAAGGAGAACAAAGATGTGGCGGAAACTGGTCTTAAATGTATCAATACTCTCGCTTCTTGCAACACAAGCCGGAGCGGCAGTCCTGCAACTTCAAGGAAATGCATCCCTTGGCAGGGGCAGCGGCCATACTCCGGCCGTGAACAATATTCATTGGAACCTGGGCGGCCGTATCCGTGTCACCGCTGACTGCGCGTATGCCATTTACGATGAAGGCCACCGCTCCGGGGCCTGCGGCGGCCAAATGGCCTTAGTCGCGTATAAACCGCGGAAACCGGCCAGGGAGCGCTCGTCAGATGATGAGCCGGAACACGAATGCGGCACTGCTAATGGCGGGCCTCGCGGCTCTGACAGAGATAGGGATTGGAAGTGCGCTTTGGCTGCGGAGCGCGGCGATGACCGCCACCACCACCACCATCGCCATCGCCACCATCATCATCACCATCCAGCCAGCCCGTAACTTTCGTCAACGGTTAGAAAATCAACGGAATTCGCCCACAACGCAACCGGCCGCCGGCGCTCACGGTTTGCTGTCCCTTGCAACCATGGCCGCGTGCCAAGGAGTACCCATGTACACCGGGCTTTGGCGGGAGAAACCCGTGATCGTCTCTTAAACACTCTGATTTTATTGGTGGAGCCAATGAGATTCGAACTCACGACCTCTGCAGTGCGATTGCAGCGCTCTCCCAACTGAGCTATGGCCCCTTAAGCCTCCATTTAGTCGCACGCCATGAGTCCTGTCAAGGCGGGGTGGCGGCGCGCCCAGGGCAATCGGGTGAAGAAGTGCGTGACAACGCCGTCAATCGCTGAATCGAT
>CAZCIF010000098.1:0-12268 GCA_964498645.1 uncultured Rhodomicrobium sp.
TGTCACCGGATTTAGATAGCTCTTCCATCGTGGTACGTCAACCGTATACTTCCCACCCTATCCATAAAATATTTTTATGCAAGTTTGGGCGATCAACAGCACGAAAAGGTCGCACTCAGAGCCAAGCTCCTTGAGGAAAAATGCCGCCACCATTATTCAATTGCTGATGTTGAGTTTGAGTTCGTCGGTGCCACAGAACTGCTTAGGCTTTACCACAGGCAACCGGTCAGAGAGATTATCCTAGAGGCAGCCAGAAGTATGCCTGCTTCATCTCTGGGTATTTCTTACATAAGCGTTGTTCCACTTCATAGTTTCTATAAATTCATCACACACAATGGAGAGTTGCGCACTCATTTCTTTGAGTCAAATGTGCGTTCCTTCGAGGGTGACGCAAAAGTAAATAGAGAGATCGCGAAAACATTAGAGACGACTGGCGGAGAGGAGTTCTGGTGGCTCAATAACGGCGTGACGATCATAGCATCCAAGGTCAGAAGCGCAGGAGAACCTCTTATAATCACAGACCCACTTATCGTAAATGGGCTACAAACATCTTATGTGATATATCGCCATTTCAAGAAAAACGACGCTGTTACCGATAATATAATGATACTTGTTAGAGTAATTCAAAATACTGATCAACAAAGCGTTGATAAAATTATCAAAGCAACAAACAGCCAAACCGAAATCGGTAAGATTTACTTACATGCGACCGAATCAATTCAAAGAAATATAGAATCAGTTTTGCAAAACATTGGTTTGTATTATGATAGAAGAAAAAACTATTATCGGAACGAAGGAAAGTCGCCATCAAAAATTGTCACTATTGACCAGCTAGCACAAGCTGTCACCGCAATGCTTCATCAGAAGCCATCCGACGCGAGGGCAAAGCCGACGAGTCTAACTACCGATGATAAGCAATATAAGCATATTTTTTCTGATGCATATCCTATTGAAATGTATCAGAAGTGTGCCGCTCTCATTAAGCGAGTCGATGACTTTCTCGACGGCTGCGAAATCACTACCGGTGACAAAACAAATATTATTTTCCACGTGGCAATGTATGCGACTTGCTTAACCTTGAAGATGGCAAAGCCCAAGCCACAGAGCATAGCTGCTCTTGTTATGGACGACTTAACCGATGACTTGCTCGATGAGGCATTCTGCGACGTCCGAGACGAATATGATAGGTGTGGCAGAAGCAATGCCGCAGCAAAGGGATCACTCTTGACTGACAGACTGAAGCAGGCGCTCGCGGGGAAGTACATCAGACCTCATGCAGCTATCCGCCTTTTGCAAAAGACGAAGTAGTCAGCGTTGGATTGGCATCCTGGTGGGTTTGCTACATCAGGCCGGAACATTCAGATTTCGTCATTGCGCCCCCGGCGGCGTGTGGAGGTTTCCACCATTTCGGTTTGACATGAGACCGAGGAGGATGGAAAATGCCTAACTACGCCCGTATCACATTGGACCCGGCAGTTCTTGCCGGAAAGCCCGTCATAAAGGGTACGCGGCTCGCGGTCGATTTTGTCATTGGCCTTCTCGCGGAAGGCTGGAGCGAGGCGGATATTTTGCAGAATTATCCCGGCATTACACACGAGGATATCGCCGCCTGTCTCGCTTATGCGCGCGACATCCTAAGCTCGGAAAAAGTCTATCCAAGTGCTGCATGAGATACCTCAGCGGGCAGCATCAACGTCATTGCGAGCGAAGCGAAGCAATCCAGTGTTAAGTCTCTGATGCTGCTGTGGATCGCCACGGCGGCAAGAGCCGCCGCGCGATGACGGCTTGGGCCCGCAAGACTACCGCGGGCGCCTGCCGTAAAGCCGGCGCAACTCGTTCTTCGCCTTTTCGAGGATGCGCTTGCGTTGCGCGGGCAGGTTCTTGCCCGCCCGGTTGATGTAGAATGTCAGCATCGACATCGCCGAGCGGAATGGCCCCGACTTACGGCGGCCGCTCGCCTCGGCGGACGCGGCAAGCGAGCGCGCGATGGCGGCGGGATCGTCGCGCTTGAAAACTTCCGGCTCAAGCGATAGCGCGTCGCTTGTCTCCGTCACATGCTGCGACCAGCGGCTCTTGTTCGGTGACGCCATGAATTGCCTCCAACAAGAACAGGTACTTCGGGTGTTCCCTGAAGAAACGGCACGCTCAGATAAACACTCCTTATCGAATTCCGTTCAGTTGCCGGCGTCCAGCTCAGCGATAGGCAGCACAATTAAGCAATTTGTAAATAAAAAATGTAAGCATTTGGTCTGCGGCATTTACTCACCACTGGAACAAGAGAGGGCCAGTATCATGACCAGCAAGATGCAAAAATATTTTAGCATAAATGAAGAGATAATTTTTGATGATGATGCACAAGAGGGCGAGGATCGCGAAACCCCGGCAGCGCTCCTAACAGCGCTCAATGCGAATATTAAGGACAGCCTCGAGGAGATCGACATCCTCAGGGGCACGGTACAATATTGGGAAAGCAGGCGCGCGGCTACCGATGCCAAAGAGCGGGATATGTTGAGAGAAGCATTCCGTATCATGCATGGCGAGCTGCTCGGACTGACGGCCCGCATGAAAGACCTGCTCGACCGGGCGGAAACGCCCAGCGCGTAGACGGGGAAGCCTGCCCCGTTAAGGCACGAGAACCGCCGCACCAGTCAACTGACCGCGCCGCAGCCGCGAAAGTGCGTCGTTCGCTTGCCGCAGCGGAAAGAGTTCCACCGTGGTCTTGACGGGCACCTTCGGCGCGAGCGCAAGAAATTCGAGCGCATCGCGCCGCGTCAGATTGGCGACGGAGCGCACGACCCGCTCACCCCACAGGATGCTGTAAGGGAAGCTTGGGATATCCGACATATGGATCCCGCCACAGACAACGATGCCCCCCTTCTTGACCGCCTTCAGGGCAGCGGGAACGAGGTCTCCAATGGGGGCGAATATGATTGCGGCATCGAGAGCGGCATCCGGCCGCTCATCGGAGCCCCCTGCCCAGCAGCATCCGAGCGAGCGCGCGAAGTCCTGCGCGGCTTTATCGCCCGGCCGCGTGAAGGCGTAGACGCTGCGGCCTTCATAAAGCGCAACCTGCGCGACGATATGCCCGGCAGCGCCAAATCCGTAGATGCCGAGCGCCTTGCCCGGACCCGCCATTTTCAGCGAGCGGTATCCGATCAGCCCCGCGCATAAGAGCGGGGCCGCCTCGGCATCTGTATAGCCCTCGGGCATTGGAAAACAAAAGCGGGCGTCCGCGACGGCAAAATCGGCAAAGCCTCCATCCAATTGATAGCCGGTGAACTTTGCAAAATCGCAGAGGTTCTCGTCCCCGCGTTTGCAAAACTCGCATTCCCCGCACGTAAAGCCGAGCCAGCCGACGCCAACGCGCTGGCCTACCGCATAGCCGGTAACGCCCTCTCCCAGTTCCGCGATTTCCGCAATGATTTCATGGCCAGGGACAATGCGGTCCCGGCAGAAAGGAAGATCGCCATCGGTAACATGCAGGTCGGTGCGGCAGACCGCGCATGCGCGCACCTTGAGCAGAAGCTGGCCCGGCATGGGCCGCGGAATGTCCTGGTTCTCCAGCTCGAGAGGCTGGCCGGGCGCTTTCAGAACCATCGCCCTCAAAGGTGTCTCCTTCGATAGAATGCTAAAGGCCAACAATAATGGAGAAGCGAGCCTCCCCTTATGGTTAAGCTATTAGCGAAATTTTTAGCATATTTGCGCATTTTCATATGCGGCTCCTGCCGCCACCCAGCGAGCCGGATCGACGAAACGCCGTGGCGATGAGTAATCGAAATGGGGAATTTCAATAAGCGGCATGCGCTCAGTCTCCTCATCGCGGCAGGGGGATGTGTAGCCGGTGCCTATAGCGCTTTCGCCGCGTTTTCAAATGGCAAGATCATAACAAGTGGCGCTGCGGGCATGATGTTCGGCTTGGCATTCGCCTCGGTTGTCATCATCAGCTGGCTCATGCTTCCATGGGCCGATAAGCGGGCCGAGGAAGGCGCCCATCGCGACGCCTGGCTTTGGCGGATAAGCTGGCTTTTGGCACTCGGCTTTGTCTTGGCCAATTCCATCGTGTACAGCGTTCACTACCGCACGGAAATGACGGAGGCCAACGGCTTGCAAATCGAAGCCTATGAGCGCGCCCGGCGGACCGAAGCGCTTGCAGCATCCGAGCTGGCCAGGCTCCAAGCAAACCCGCGCTTCGAAGCCACAAGCGGCTGCTCGCAGGTCACCGTTCCAAAATCGAAACTTTATTGCGATCAGCTTCGCTTAGCGAAGGAACGCATGCAAGCTGCCGGGGCGGTTCTCGCGCAGGGCAGGCCGGCTGCGAAAGACGCCGGAGCCGAGACATTAGCCTGGGTCCTCGGCGCCGAGGAAGCGCAGATCCGGCGCAGCCTGCCAATCTTCTGGGCTGTGATCCTGGAGCTCATCGCTTCGCTTTGCATGAGGGAAGCCTTCGCGACGCTTAGGCAGCCCAATGGAGGGATTGCTGTCCGGCCGGCAGGTTTCGAAGCCCGCCCAGGCGGGCAGGCGGCCGAAACGGGCGGCTTCATCCAAGCGCCGCTCCTTGGCTTCCTTGCTCCTTTGGCCTGGGAGAAAGTGACCCATGTCCGGGCCATGAATGACAATCTGCCGCTCGCAGCCTACGCATGATAAACCGCAGGCCATCCTGGAACGGCCCGAAGTCGCCGTTCCAGGATGAAGGTAATGACAGGCCGATCAATCGCTCAACGCTTCTCGCGCGGACCCGGCGGTTCATCTTCCAGAGCGCGGTAAGCGGCGCCCTCAAGATCCTCGAATTGACCTGACCGCAGCGCCCACAAGAAAGCGGCGAGCCCGATACCGCCGAGGAAAAGCGCGACCGGAATAAGCCATGCAAGCGAGATCATCGCTTCAACTCCAGCTTCGCCGTCCGCAAGCGCAAGGCATTCACCGTGACGAGGATGGACGAGGTGGACATCGCGATGGCGGCGACAAGCGGCGTCACGGCGCCCGCCATGGCCAGCGGAACGAATAATAAATTATAGCCGAAGGCAATCGCGAAGTTCTGGAATGCCATCGAGCGCGTCTTGCGCGCTGTCGCCAGAAGCTCGATCACGGCCATCAGCTTCGTGCCCTGGAACACAGCGTCGGATGCTGTCTGACTTATGTCCGCGGCGGTCGATGGAGAAAGGGATGCGTGCGCGGCTGCCAGCGCGGGCGCATCGTTCAAACCGTCGCCGATCATCAAAATTCGGTGGCCTTGCGCCTTAAGCGCTTCCAGCCGTTCGATTTTCTCATGCGGCTTCAGCCCTGCATGCCAATCGGCGATGCGGGCTGCCCGTGCCGCCGCTTCGACCGCTTCCTTGCGGTCGCCCGATAGCAGCACAACGGGGTAATGCGCAGCGCGAAGGGCATCGACGGTTTGAGACGCGTCCTCGCGAAGCTTATCCTCGAATTGGAAAGCAACAGGCTCCGAGCCGGGCCGGACATACCAAAGCGAGGCCTGCGAAGCGCGCCCAGGATCGATTCCGCACCAGGCGCCGGAGCCGAGCCGCTCCTCGCCCTCCGCGGTAACGCGGCGCAAACCGGCGCCCGGCGTCTCCTCAACGCCGGAAACCGCTTGCACGCTGCCGAAGCGTTCTTTCGCCGCCACGGCTACCGCCTGCGCGTAAGGATGCCGGCTCGATGCGGCAAGCGCCGCCGCCGCGCTGAGGCCAGCGCTCCCGATCTCAGCCTCATTCGCGAGCGAAGGTATTCCTGCCGTGAGCGTGCCTGTCTTGTCGAAAACGGCAATGTCCGTCTCCGCCAGCCGTTCCAGCCCATCGGCTGCCTTTAGGAGAATGCCACGGTCGAAAAGGCGCGCGGATGCGGCGACCTGAACGGCGGGCACCGCGAGCGCGAGAGCGCACGGGCAAGTAATGATAAGGACGGCAATTGCGATGGTGAGGGAGGCTTCCCAGCCCGCGCCCGCGATCATCCAGCCCGCAAAGGAGAGCGCCGCGAGCGTGTGGACCAGCGGAGCGTAAAGGCGGGCGGCACGGTCGGCAAGGCGCACATAGCGCCCGCGCGCTTGTTCCGCGGTCTCCATCAGCCGCGCAATCTGCGCAAGCAGCGTGTCCGCTTCGGCCGCGCGGGCTTCCATCTCGACAGCTGAGCTAAGATTAACAGCTCCAGCATAGACTTGGGCACCGGTGCCGGTTTCGCGGGGCATCGTCTCACCTGTGATCAGGCTTTCATCGATGCTCGTTGCGCCCTGAACGATCACGCCATCGGCAGGAAAGCGCTCTCCCGCAGCGACCGCAATGCGCATCCCCCGCTCAACACGCCGCGACGGCACCCCCCCGACGGACCCGTCACCCGCGATCACATGCGCCCATTCCGCCTTTAGGCCAAGCAGGTTTTCGGCGGCGCCCCGCGCGCGGGTCCGCACACGCTGATCGAGATAGCGGCCGATGAGAAGGAAGAACAGGAGCGTAACGCTGGCGTCGAAGTAGACTTGCTCGCTTCCTCTCGCCGTTTGGTACAGGCTCATTGTAGCGGAGAGAAGGATCGCGAGCGAGATCGGCACATCCATATTGAGCCGGCGGCGTTTCAGCGCCTGCCATGCGGAACTGAAAAAGGGCTGGCCGGCATAGGCAACGGTTGGCAAGGCGATTACGGCCGACAGCCAATGGAACAGAGAATGGACCGGGTCACCGCGATCTTGCGATCCAGCCCAGACCGAAACCGAAAGGAGCATGATATTGGCGGCCGCAAAGCCGGCTACCGCGAGCCGGGCCAGAAGGCGGCGGCCGTCGTTTTGTCCGCTTTCATCCGCTTGCGGCGCGAGCTCGCCAGCGCGAAATCCTACCGCGCCGAGCGCATCGACAAGTTGCGCCACGCTCTGTTGCGGCTCCTTTAGAACCACCGTGGCCCGGCGCGCCGAAAGATTGGCGCGAGCGGAAGCGACCCCTGGCACGCCGAGGAGCGCCTGCTCGACCTTACGCATGCAGCCGCCGCATACCATGTTCTCGACGGCGAGCGTCACAGTCTGAGAAATGGGAACGGGTGCGCTCGCCTTGGACCGGCCTTCCAGCCCGGCACGGTTGCAGCAAGCGGGGCGTTCCGGGGAAATATCATCGGCACGGACCGGAACCGTGTCCGTAATACTTAGCGCGGCGTCGCGATCCATATCCGTTCCTTCACCCGGTAAATGGCGGCCTCGCTTCCAGGGCGCGGCTTTTGTGCGGTAACGGCCAAAATCCAAGCGCCGGGCTGCGCGCCTTCGACCGCCGCTTCGTAGCGGCCAGTGTCAACTTCCTTGAAGATCAGGCTTTGTTCGCCGCCGTCCGTGGCAGGGCGCTCCAGGGTACCCGCGATCGCAAGCCCCGCGACTGGCGTGCCCCCGGCGTTTCTCATTGTCACGGCAATTTTCGAACCCGGCAGAATCTCGGCTTTGTGCGACCAATGAAGCCTGTCCTGCGCGCGTGCCCCAGCGAGAGTCGCGTTGTAGCGAAGGCCCGCTTCATAGGTCGCTCCGCTTTCCTCGCCGGGAAGGGTGCTAAGCGCGATATAGAGAAATACGCCATTCGCCGCTAAAACGGCGCCGAAAAATCCCAACAGGATGAAGAGGACGTGCCTGCCGTTCAATCGCGTCTGCATCGCAAATACACTCACTGTCCAGGCCCTCTGAAGTTCGTGCCGCGCTTTGTTTCCGTGCCGTCCGCAGTATCGCGTACTGTAAAGCTCATATCAACCGACGCGGACATTTTAGCAGCCTGCTCCCGCGGGACCGTCACATAAACTCTCCCGGAATACACTCCGTCGGGCTTGACCTCGACGATGGGCGCCGCCGCTTCAATACCAATTACGGAGATCTGTGCGCCGGGAAGGCCATCCACGCCGAGAGCGAATTTTCGCGTTTCATGGCGCTTATTGAGGATGCGTAGCGTGTAGCCGTCGCGGATGCCGCCGTTCTGAAGCCGCACATAGAGCGGATTGCGGTCGGCGACGACGTTGACGTCAAGAACCGTCTTTTGCGAAAGACCGAACAGCATGATGAAGCTAACGAGGACAAAGGCCCCCGCGTAGAGCACGGTCCTCGGCCTGATGAGGCGGACCGGAGCGCGGGCGCCATGCTCTTCTGCTTCGAGATTGCGGAAGGTGTCGTAGGCGATAAGCTTCCGTGGCCTGCCGACCTTGTCCATGATTTCATCGCAAGCGTCGACGCAAAGCGCACATTGGATGCATTCCAGTTGCGGGCCCTGCCGGATGTCGATGCCGGCCGGGCAAACCACCACGCATTGCTTACAGTCGATGCAGTCCCCGCGGCCCTCCCAGCTTTCGCCTTTCTTATGCGGCCCGCGCGGCTCGCCCCGGAAAGCACGGTAGGTGATGAGAAACGAATCGGCGTCGAACATTGCCCCCTGAATCCGGGGCCACGGGCACATGTAAGTACAGACCTGCTCGCGCGCGAGGCCGCCAAGCAGATAGGTCGTGGCGGTGAAGACGCCCAAAAAGATATATGCGATCATTGGCGCGTCGAAATGCTGGAACTCGGAAAGGAGCGTCGACGCGTCGCGGAAGTAGAAAACAAAGGCGCCGCCCGTCAAAAGTCCGATGAGAAGCCAGCTAAAATGGGTCCCAGCGATCCGCCAGGCCTTGCCGAAAGACCAGGGCAATTTCGCAAGCCGCATGCGCGCATTGCGATCGCCCTGCCAGAAGCGCTCGACCGCGATCATAAGATCGCTCCAAATCGTCTGGGGGCACGTATAGCCGCACCACACGCGCCCTGCCAGCGCCGTGACGAGAAACAGCGCAAGCGCCGATAAGATCAGAATTCCGGTGACGAAATAGAATTCCTGCGCCCAGATTTCGAGGCCGAAGAGATAAAGCCGCTGATGAGCGAAATCGAGAAGGAACGCTTGGTCGGGAAGGCTGGGGCCACGATCCCACCTAATCCAGGGTAGTCCATAATAGATGCCGAGCGTCACGATCATGACCGCCCATTTGATCCGGCGGAACTTGCCATGCACCAGCTTCGGATAAACAGGCTCGCGCGCTTTATAAAGAGAACGGTTCTCTTTCGCGTTTACTGGTTTTACGTCGATTTGCGGCACACCAGGTGCGGCTTCCTGGGTCATCGACGCCACGGACGGCATTTCGTTCATTGCATACTCCAAGGCCACGGCACGGGCATAAAAGGCATCGCAGCAGCACATGGCTTGGGCCTTATATAGTTCCTATCTGGCAAAACCGCATATCCGGCACGTTAACACCGGCGATCAAGGCGGCTTTTCGAGGTGGCCGGGCAAAACCGGCCACCGTGAGGAGGTTATTGTCCGCCACCAAGGGAGTGAACGTAGACAGCGAGCTCTTTGATTGCCGCGGGATCGAGACGGCCGGCCCATCCGGGCATCACGCCGCCACGGCCCGTCTGGATCGACTTCACGATGCCGGCCTTGGTGCCTCCATAGAGCCAGATGTTCGCGGTCAGGTTCGGTGCACCAACTTCCTGGTTCCCCTTGCCATTTTCGCCATGGCAGGTCACGCAGGCGCCGTCGCCGTTGAACACCTCCTTACCGCGCGCTGCAGCTGCGGCGTTGTGCGGCAGGGAGGAAAGCGAAAGAACATACTCGGCAGTGTCGTCGATTTGCTGGGGCGTCAGGATATTGTCGAGGCCAAAACGGGGCATCTGGCTGGCCCGTGCCTGATCCGATCCGGTACGGATACCGTAAGCGATGGTTTGATAGATCTGGTCGAGGTTTCCGCCCCACAGCCAGTCGTCGTCTTTCAGATTGGGGTAGCCAGCGCTTCCCGCCGCACCGCGTCCGTGGCAGCCTGCGCAATTGTTCTGGAAGGCTGCGCCGCCCGCGGCGATGGAGAAGTTCAAGAGTTCAGGGTTCGAGTTGATCTCGGTGAGGCTCGCCTTCGCGATGGCTTCGTTGTATTTGGATTGCGCCTTCTTGGCCTCGGCCAAGGCCGCATTCACGCTCTGGCGCTGGCTATAGCCGATCACCCCTTTCGTATAGTTCGAGATCATCGGCCAAGCCGGGTAGGCTACCCAATAGCCGAAGGACCATATGATGGTGACGTAGAAGACATAGACCCACCAGCGGGGGAGCGGGTTGTTCAACTCTTTAATGCCGTCCCACTCATGGCCGGTCGTTTCGACGCCGGTGTGCGGGTCAATATCGGGATTACCGGCCATCGCTGCCTCCAGGATTTAAATCGTCGCTTTGCAGTGGGATGCGGCTGGCCTCGTCGAAGCGCTTCTGGTTACCGGGCCAGAAAGCGAAGATCAGGACGCCGATGAAGAGCGTGAAGAAGAGAATGAGGCCCGCCATTGCGGAGATGGAACGTACTGTTTCGTAAGTCATGATTAATCCTCAACGCAGGTTGGGGCCGGATTCGTCATACTTCGCGAAATCGACAAGCGTACCGAGCACCTGCAGGTAAGCAACGAGCGCATCGAGCTCACTGACCTGGCCAGGCTTGCCGTCGAATTTGCGAATCTGAGCTTTGGGGTAGCGCTGGGCCACTGCAGCGGCTCCGGCGCTATCCGGATCGGTCTGCGCGACGAGGTCCAGCTTCGCGTTCTGGATCTCTTCATCGGTGTAAGGCACGCCGGCGATGCGCAGCGTCTTCATTTTTTCGGCGATGTCGCCGTAGTCGAGTGCACGGCGTCCGAGGAACGGGTAGCCGGGCATAATGCTTTCCGGAACGACCGAGCGCGGGTCCGTCATGTGCGCGGCGTGCCAGGCGTCGGAGTACTTGCCGCCGACGCGGGCGAGATCAGGCCCCGTCCGCTTCGATCCCCATTGGAAGGGGTGATCGTACATGCTCTCAGCGGCAAGGCTGTAGTGCCCGTAGCGCTCGGCCTCGTCTTTGAGGCTGCGGATCATCTGGCTATGGCAGACATAGCAGCCTTCGCGGACGTAGATATCGCGCCCCTCCAGTTCGAGAGGCGAGTAGGGACGCATCCCCTCCACCTTCTCGATCGTAGATTTGAGATAGAAGAGCGGCGCTATCTCCACGAGGCCGCCGATGGCGACCACGATAAGGATACCGAGCAGAAGGAGAAGAGAATATTTCTCGAATGGTGCATGGCTGAGCTTCATGATTGCCTCCTACGCGGCCGGAAGGGGTTGCGGTCCACGCAGTTCCGGCGCGGCGGCGATGGCCGGCTGGTCGGCGATATCGACAGGCTCATCGCCACGGATGGTGCGGAACACATTGTAAACCATGATCAGGCTGCCGAGGACGAAGATCGCACCGCCGATCGCACGGATGATGTAGTAGGGGTGCATCGCCTCGCTGCTCTCCACGAAGGAGTATTGGAGGATGCCGAGACTGTCCGTGGCGCGCCACATCAGGCCCTGCATGACGCCGGATACCCACATCGCCGTTATGTAGAGGAGTATGCCGATGGTGGAGGTCCAGAAGTGCCATTCGACAAGGCGCTGCGAATAGAGCCCCTGACGCTTCCACAGCCATGGAACCAGGCAGTAGACCGCACCCATGGAGATCATGCCGACCCAGCCGAGCGCACCGGAATGCACGTGACCGATGGTCCAGTCGGTATAGTGAGAGAGCGAGTTCACCGCGCGGACGCTCATCAACGGTCCCTCGAAAGTCGACATGCCGTAGAAAGCAACCGAGACCACAAGGAAGCGGATGACAGGATCGGTGCGGAGCTTATCCCATGCGCCCGACAGCGTCATAAGGCCATTGATCATGCCGCCCCAAGAGGGCATCCACAGCATGACGGAGAAAGTCATGCCAAGCGTCTGCGCCCAATCTGGCAAAGCCGTATAATGAAGGTGATGCGGGCCTGCCCAGATGTAGAGGAAGATCAGCGCCCAGAAGTGAACGATGGAGAGCTTGTAGGAATAGATAGGCCGGTCCGCACGTTTCGGCACGAAGTAGTACATCATGCCGAGGAAGCCAGCGGTCAGGAAGAAACCCACGGCGTTATGCCCATACCACCACTGCGTCATGGCATCCTGCACGCCGGCGAAGACTTGATAGCTCTTCGTACCGAAGAACGAGACGGGCACCGCCAGATTGTTCACGATGTGCAGCATCGCGATCGTGACAATCATGGAGAGATAGAACCAGTTCGCCACGTAAATATGCGATTCCCTGCGTGTCATGAGCGTGCCAAGGAAAACGAGGAGATACGCGACCCAAACGATCGTCAGCCACAGATCGGCGTACCATTCCGGCTCCGCATATTCTTTTCCTTGCGTGGCGCCGAGGAGATAGCCAGAGGCGGCCATAATGAGGAAAAGCTGAAAGCCCCAGAACACGAACCAGG
>CAZCIF010000099.1:0-2746 GCA_964498645.1 uncultured Rhodomicrobium sp.
GGCCTTGCGCAACGGCAATAAATTTAAATAATCTATCGGTTGCCGGTTTGAGGGGTCATGTTGGCAGACGATGGTCCGAGCGGGGTATAGAGCTATGATTCCGGGGTCCGCGGAGGTCTGCCTTTCCGCGTTGTTTGTCGATTTCGACAACGTGTACTTGTCTTTACGCCGGCAGAGCGAAGAGGCGGCGGGCCGGTTCGCCCGCAATCCACAGGAATGGATGAGCCGTATCGCCACGGGCGGTCTTGTCCGCTTTAAGTCTTCGCAGGATTATGTGCGCCGCCGTTTTGCTGTTGCGCGCTGCTATGGCAATCCTGGCCGAAAACTTGTTAGCCGCGGCGGGCCGCACGATCCTCACGCCTTCGCGACCGTCCGCACGAACTTCATGATCGCGGGCCTTGAAGTGGTCGATTGCCAGCCCTTGTCCTCGCAGTTCAAGAACGGCACGGACATCAAGATAGCCTGCGATATCCGCGACTTTCTGGAGCATCCCACGCGCTTTGGGGAGTTCATTGTTCTTTCCGGCGATGCCGATTTCACACCCGTCCTCCATCACCTTCGCTCTCACGACCGGCGCACCGTTGTTTACGCCAACGAGAACACGGCCGATATCTACAAAGCCTTCAGCGATGGCTGGATCGAAGAACGGGATATGATTTCGTTCCTCCTCGACGAAAGCAGCCCCGTTATGCTTCAGCCGGAGCGCGGAACAAGACCGCGCGGCGAGCTCGGCTATGACGGTGCGCGGGCTCTGGCCCAAAGCATGGCGCCACAAATTCCGGCACATGCCCATGCATCCCTGGATGCCTATGCCGGTTATGCAATCCCGCAGGAGCCCCCGAAGCGGCGCTTGCCGGCTGCACCAGCCAATTCCGCAGTTCAATCGCTGATCGAAGATTTTCAGGCCATCGGCGCCGAGATCCTCAACCTCGTGATCGAAGTTGTCCGCTCATCGGAAAAGCCGGTGCCGATCGCCTACCTCGCGGACCGCGCGCAGAAAATCCTGGGCCATGCCAAGACGCTCGGCACGAACTGGGCCGGCTCCGGCGGCTTCCTGAACTTCCTCAACGCCACGCTTCCCGACGGCATCAAGCTCACCGAGAAGCCACCGCATTTCGTCTACGATCCGAAGCGGCACCAGATCGGGGAACCTTCTGCGCCGCCTCCGCAAAGGCTCCAGCGCCAGCCGGACTCGAACTCATCAAAGCTGGCCGAACTGCAGAACTCCATCACGCGCATTTATGAAGCCTGCAAGGCGCCTCCGCTGCCGCCGAGCGAATATCAGCTTTTGTTCACGCTGATTGCGACCGAGGTGCATGAGCGCGGCTTTTCACCCGTCAAGACGGCTCAGGCGGTGGTTGGGCGCGCGAACCAAGAGGGCCTGCGCATCGCTCTGAAAGATGTGTCTTTCGTGCTCAACGCGGTGGACGAGATCGACCCCTGGCTCGAGCATACGCGCTCCCCGGCAGCGGTGGCCCGCGCCTATCGCGATTTCGTCCTTATGAAGTGCCAGCATGCTGGCGTGAAACTCACAGAGGATGAAAACCAGCTAGTTCAGGTTTGGTTCGGAGCGAGCCAATGGTCGCCTGTCCCGTCGAACAATCCCGGATCGCCGGCCTTAACGGCTGAAAGCCAGCAACGTCCGCAGCTCGGCCGGGACCCGAGGGGTTTCCTCGCGGAGCCGGCTTTACCCGCGCCGGAATCCGGGGCCGGTATCCCGCTTCCGCCGGATTTCGGCTTCGAGCGCGATCTTGATAGCGAGCAAAATCCGAAATCGGTAAACCAGCGCTTCGGCTTCAAGCATTAGGGACGTTGTATAGCGCGAACGTCTTCGCGAGGCTGCTTCTGCCTCATCGCGTCCGGAACACGCGCGCCAAGGAACAAGACCCGCTACGCCTGCAGGCGAGCGGGTCTCAGCCTTTAGAACGGCAAGAATGGAACGGCGGGCCCAGTGGCTACGACGGGCGCTGCGGCTACAACCGGCGGAGTTGCCACGAGCGGCGCGGCGGCCACAACCGTTGGAGCTGCGACAACCTGCGGAGCAACATAGACGTTGGCTGAGTAGGCTGGGTACGCCGTATAGCTTGGATAAGCCGTATAGGCTGGATAAGCTGCGTATGCTCCGTAATAATAGGAGGGTGCCGCCCCAGCCCAGTAAGGCACATAAACGCGCCGCACGATGACCTGGCGCGGGCGCACAACGCGCCTGACATAGGCGGGTGAGCGTCTGACATAGACAACCTGGACATCGTGCCGGAGCGTATTCTTCAAGGCCCCGGCTTTGCCGGCTCCGTCTGCGATGGTGGCCGAAGGACCGGCCGCGAACGCTGCCGGGCTTGCGATAGCCAGGGCAACCCCGGCGGTGGCAAGCGCTTTGCTGAGTTTGCGCATGAGAAAGACCTTATCGCTCAACTACAAATGGGTTGTGCTTACCGGACATCGCCGATAAGTCAAAGCAAGTATAAATGCGAAAGCACCGAGGCATTGCATGATTATCCCGGCGCAATTAATAAAATTGTAAAGTTCACGAGCGAAATGCGTGACGCTTATTTACTCGCCAAGAATGCGAGCGCACGCAAACATACACGAGTTTCAGCCGTCACCCCCATAGTCCCGCCGGAGAAGCCTGGCGCCTGCTCTGGGCGCTCTGAGCTTACCTACCCGCGGCATCGATCGCTCCCGGTGACAGTAAATTCATCTATACCGCTGCTATTGCTTGCCTATGATCACGGAGGATATTAGCCTC
>CAZCIF010000099.1:2756-7829 GCA_964498645.1 uncultured Rhodomicrobium sp.
CCTCCTGCAGGCGGCGCAGGTCGGCGGGGCCCAGGTCGAACCGGATGTCCGTCCGACCGCCCGGCAGCGCGCGTACCCGGCCGCGCGAGTCCTCGCCGGTCACCCAGGTCGCCCACATGGTCATGCGGGGCAGCTTCTTACTCAATGCCACGTTCGCGATGAGCTTGACGCTTCTGGCCTTTGCGATCGTCAGCGATTTGGGCGCAGTGCCGCCGCAAACAGGAAGGCAGCTTGAGCAGCCTGCTCCTGCATCGCAGCCGGCCTCGCAAGCGGTTGCCGCTCCCCCTGCGGCGCCAAATGTGAATATTCCCAAAGCACCTGCGGCTCAACCGGCCGCCGTTCCGCTCGCGCCACCAGCGGAGCCGCCCGCATCCGCGCCGCTAAAACCGGCAAATGTCACTCCCGGCGCCGTTCCCGCGCCGCAGCCGGCGCTCGTGCCTGCGATAACCAAGAAGGCGGTGGCAAGAGACCTATTCGGCGCCGAGAAGACACCGGCCAATCTCGCCACGAGGTCCATCGGCTTTTATGCAAAAGGCTGCCTCGCGGGCGGCAAGCCGCTGCCCGTCAACGGCCCGGCCTGGCAGGTCATGCGCCTCTCGCGCAACCGCAATTGGGGCCACCCCGCATTGATCAAATACATCGAGCGCTTCGCCAAGGACGCCAAGGAAAAGGACGGCTGGTCCGGCCTGCTCGTCGGCGATATGTCGATGCCGCGCGGCGGCCCGATGCCTTTCGGCCATGTAAGCCATCAGGTGGGACTCGATGTCGATATCTGGTACAAGCCCGAGCCGGATCGCGAGCTATCCGCTAAGGAACGCGAGGACATTCCGATGGAGAGCTTCCTCAGCGATCCCGGCCATGTCAATCCGCAGGTCTGGACGCCGGGATATGAGAAGCTGTTGCGCCGGGCCGTGTCTTATCCCGGGGTCGCGCGGGTTTTCGTGAACCCCGCCATCAAGAAATGGCTCTGCGAAAACGCCAAGGGCGACCGCACATTCCTCCACAAGATCACGCCGATCTGGGGCCACGACGACCATTTCCACGTCCGGCTCGGCTGCCCTGCCGGCAATCCGGGCTGCGAGAACCAGCCCGTCCTGCCCGCCGGTGACGGATGCGGCAAGGGCCTCGACAAATGGATCGCAACCTTGATGAAGCCGAAAGCGCCCGCGCCGGCAACGCCGCCAAAGCCCGGCGTGAAGACAGTGTGGAAGAAAAAGCCGCCTCTCACTTTAGGGCAGTTGCCGAAGGATTGCGAGGCGGTGCTGAAGGCAGGGCCTGTTACAACGGCCGCGGCGGCGCGTTAAGCGGCGTAGCCGTCATTGCGAGCGAAGCGAAGCAATCCAGGCCAAGCCGGGTATTCGATGGATCGCCACGGCGGCAAGAGCCGCCTCGCGATGACGGCCTCAGGCATATTGGCCGGATTCACTGCGCCCGGCTACAAATCGAGTGAAACCACAACCGGCGTATGATCCGAGGGCTTATCCCAGCTTCGCGGCTTGCGGTCTATGACGGCGTTCGAGAGCTTCGCCAAAGCCTGCGCCGAGAGTAGAATGTGATCGATCCGCAAACCCATGTCCTTCTGCCAGGCGCCGGCCTGGTAGTCCCAAAACGTGTATTGCCCGCCTCTTGCATCGCAGGCCAGCACTGCATCGGCGAGCCCGAGATGAAGGACTCGCCGGAAAGCCTGCCGGGATTCGAGGCGGTAAAGCGCATCCTCGGCCCAGCTCGCGGGGTTGTAGACATCGAGCGGGCGCGGGATGATGTTGTAGTCGCCCGCTAGCGCGAGCGCTTCCTCGTAGGCGAGCAGGTTCTGAGCATGGGCCTTGAGGCGATCGAGCCAGGCGAGCTTGTAATCGAACTTGGGCGAAGGCGCCGGATTACCGTTGGGCGCGTAAATCGAAGCGGCGCGGATTGCTTTCCCGCCCGGGAGCGAGATCGCCGCCTCGATATAGCGAGCCTGTTCGTCGCTGCTGTCTCCCGGCAGCGCCGTTATAATCTCATCAAGGGGGTACTTCGAAAGGATGGCGACGCCATTGAAGGACTTCTGTCCGAGCACCACGCAATTATAGCCAAGGTCTTCGAAGGTTGCGCGTGGAAACGCCTCGGTTTGGCATTTCAATTCCTGCAGGCACAACACATCGGGCGCAGCCTGCTTGAGCCACGCCGCGCAGGCCGCTTCGCGCTGCTTGATCGAATTAACGTTCCACGTCGCGATTGTGACCACGCCCGCGCGCTCAAAGCGAGAAGGATGTGCCGCAGCCGCAGGATGCGGTCGCGTTCGGGTTGCTGATCTTGAACGACGCGCCGATCAGATCGTCGATAAAGTCGATTGTCGATCCCGCCATATAGGGCACGGAAACAGGATCGATCGCCACACGTGCGCCGCCCTTTTCGATGATCAAATCGTCATCGTTCGTCTGCGCGACGATCTCGAAATCGTAACGGAAGCCCGAACAGCCGCCGCCCTGCACGCTCACCCGCAGCGCATTCTGGCTCGCTTCCTTACCAACGATCTCCCGGATACGGTTGGCGGCGCGGTCGCTCACGCTTATGTTCGCATCGTTCGTCATGACGATTGTTCGCCTCTTTTGAACCTTCATCAAGAGTTTGGATATCCGCGCGTCAATGTCAACTGGCGCACGAAGGAGATAAAACGAATGGTCGGGCTTGCACCATACGCAGCGCATGCCGGGCAGAGCCGCGGCCGGCTTTACGAGGAAGCGGCTTGCCCCACGCGGACGGTCTATCAGCGCGACCGCGACCGCATCGTGCACTCCACCGCCTTCCGCCGTCTCATCCACAAAACCCAGGTCTTCATCTATCACGAGGGCGACCACTACCGCACGCGGCTGACGCACAGCTTGGAAGTTGCCCAGATCGCACGCACGCTCGCCCGCGCGCTCAATCTTAATGAAGACCTCGTGGAAGCGATCGCGCTTGCGCATGACCTTGGCCATACGCCTTTCGGCCATGCCGGCGAGGACGCGCTCAACGACGCGATGAAGCCGGTTGGCGGCTTCGACCACAACGCCCAGAGCCTGCGCATCGTAACTTTCCTTGAGCACCGCTATGCCTCGTTCCGCGGGCTGAACCTGACCTGGGAGACGCTGGAAGGCATCGTCAAGCATAACGGCCCGCTCATCGAGGCCAGCGGCCGGCCGCTCGGGCGCTATGCCGGGAAGGGGCTGCCCCATGCGATCCGCGCTTACATGCAAATCCAGGATCTCGGCCTCGATACGCAGCCCTCGCTCGAAGGCCAGATCGCGGCGCTGGCCGACGACATCGCCTATAACAACCACGACATCGACGATGGTTTCCGCGCCGGTTACATCGCCGTGAAGGAGTTGGAAGAGGCAGTGCCCATGGCAGGGCGCATGCTCGCGCTTGTCCGCGCGCGCTATGGCGATCTGGCCGAAGGCCCGCTCGTCTATGAAATGAACCGGCGCATGATCGCGGGCATGGTCGAGGATGTGCTTGGCGAGACGCGGGCGAGGATCGCGGATGCAAAGCCGTCCTCCATCGGCGATGTGCGCACCTTGCGCATGCCGCTTGCCAATTTTTCGGAGAAAATGGCTGCCTCCATCGCGGAGCTGCGGCGCTTTCTCTTCGCGAAGGTCTACCGGCATCCGGCCATCACTGAAAAGATGGCGAACGCGCAAGCGATGCTGCGCGCGCTTTACGATTATTTCTCCGCGCATCCCGAGGAGATGCATTTGGAAGCCGGGCTGCACTCCCCAACGGAGGGCGATGCGATAGAGCGGCAGCGCGCTGTTGGCGATTTCGTCGCCGGCATGACCGACATGTTCGCACTCAAGACCCACGCCGCGCTTTTTGCTGGGACGGGCAGCCAAAATTGAGTGGCGGATACCTTCCGGCTTTGCGGTTCTGGCGAGCGGACTGCACACGGATTTCAACCACCCGCCATTGCGCGGCAGCATCGAAGCGCTTATGAACCAGCCATGAACATTTTTGCGATTTTTGAAGAGCGCATCCGGGGCGTGCTGAACGAATTGCGCGCGGAGGGCGTCCTGCCGGAGGACGTGAAGGCGGCCGGTTTCGTGGTCGAGCCGCCACGCGAGGCCGCGCATGGCGATCTGGCGACAAACGCAGCCATGGTGCTTGCAAAGCCGGCCCGGCAGAACCCGAAGGAGCTTGCCGCGCGGATCGTGGAGAAGCTCGCGCGAAACGCCGATGTCGAAAAGGCCGAAGTGGCCGGCCCAGGCTTCATCAACTTGACCCTGAAGCCGAAATTCTGGCCCGCCGTCCTGCGCGAGGTCCTCACCGAAGGCAAAGACTTCGGCCGCAGCAATATGGGCGCTGGCGAGCCCGTGAATGTGGAATATGTCTCCGCGAACCCGACCGGCCCGATCCATGTCGGCCATACGCGCGGCGCTGTGTTCGGCGATGCGCTTGCGAACCTTCTGGAGTTTGCGGGCTACAAGGCGGCGCGGGAATATTACATCAATGATGGCGGCGCCCAAGTGGATGTGCTCGCGCGCTCGGCATACCTTCGCTACCGCGAAGCGCTGGGCGAGGACATCGGCGAGATCCCGTCCGGCCTTTATCCGGGCGAATATCTGAAGCCCGTGGGCGAATCCCTGGCCAAGGAATATGGCAAGCGCCTCCTGCGCATGAAGGAGGCCACATGGCTGCCGAAAGTGCGGGCGCGCGCCGTTTCGATGATGATGGACCTCATCCGCGGCGATCTTGCCGCGCTCGGCATTGAGCATGAGGTGCTGTTCTCTGAGCGCTCGCTGTCGGAGGGCGAAACCGATCAAGTCAAGGACACCATCGAGGAGCTGCGGGCCAAGGGCCTCGTCTATGCGGGCCGCCTCGAACCGCCCAAAGGGAAAGTGCCCGAAGATTGGGAGGACCGCGAGCAGACGCTGTTCCGCTCCACGGAATTCGGCGATGACGTGGATCGCGCGCTCCTCAAATCCGATGGCTCCTATACCTATTTCGCGCCCGACATGGCCTATCACCGCAATAAATACCGGCGCGGCTTCAAGCATATGATCATCGTGCTCGGCGCGGATCACGGCGGCTATGTCAAGCGGCTTTCGGCAGCGGTGA
>CAZCIF010000099.1:7839-12246 GCA_964498645.1 uncultured Rhodomicrobium sp.
CGGAAAAACTGGCAGCCCAGCTTTCCCCCGGAGGCCTCCTGGCGATCCCCCTCGGCGTGACGAACGTCTCGGAGCTCTGCCTGTGGATGGAGAGCGACAACAAGGTCTGGGGCCGCAGCAACAACCCGTGGGACCCGCGGCGCACGGTGGGCGGCAGCTCGGGCGGCGAGGCGGCCATCGATGTGAAACTCTGCCAGATCGTGCGGCTCTTCAAGGGCGGCCAGCCATACAAGATGTCGAAGCGGGCGGGCTCCTTCATTACGGCACGCGACCTCGTGGACGAGGTGGGACCGGGGCCGGTACGCTTCATGATGCTCTATCGCAAGAACGATGCGCAGCTCGATTTCGACCTTGAGAAGGTTGTCGAGCAATCGAACGACAATCCCGTGTTCTACGTGCAGTATGCTCATGCGCGCGCGAGTTCCGTTCTCGCCAAGGCGCGCGAGGCTTTTCCGGGGATAAGCCTCGATCCGTCATCGCTCGCGAATGCAAAGCTTAGCCTGCTGGCCGATGAGGCCGAGCTTGCCCTCATTAAGAAGATCGCCCAGTTTCCGCGAACCGTTGAAGGCGCGGCGCAAGCTCATGAACCGCATCGCATTGCCTTCTTCGCTCATGACTTGGCCGCCGTATTTCACAGCCTCTGGACGCGTGGCAAAGAACTGCCACATTTGCGTTTCATGGTCGAGGGAAGCTGGGACATAACAGAGGCGCGACTCGCGCTTATTACAGCAACCGCGCAAATCCTGCGCTCTTCACTGAATTTGCTTGGCGTAGAAGCGATTTGTGAAATGCGTTAGCTCGCCAAAGTCCCGTTTAGTGCAAGTGGAGGGATACTGATCGATGTCTACGAATGACGATTCGGCATCGCGCCGCGGACGCCGTTCCGAAGAGCCTGATTGGCGCACTTCCGGACGGCAGCCCCGTGACGACAGGTGGGATCAATCATCGCCGGGCGGTCAGGACTCTGGAAATCCCTATCATGACCAGCGAGGCCGCGGCAATCAATCGCAACGTGCGGCCTACTCGGGATACACCAGGCCGGCCTATACCCAGCCGCGTCAGGAGCAAGCTCCTCCGCCACCTCCGCAGCCGGCACGGGGGTTCGAGCCTCCACAGACCCCGCAGGGGTATTATCAAGAACCTGTGCAGCGGCAGGAGCCTCCGCGTTATGTTGAGCCTGCGGCACCTGCTTACGTGCCGCCGCCGCAAGCTTACGAGCCCGAGCCTCCCCATCCCGGTTATGGCGATAGCGGCCGCGACGATCTTTTCGGCCGGGAACCGTCTCCTCTGAACTACGATCAGAATCCCTATGGCTCGCAGGGCGGCTACCAGCCGGCACCCGCGCGGCGCGACGATCCCGCTTTTTACCAGCGGGAAGCGCCCTCACCCTCCGACGATTACGAGCGAACCTTCGCTTCCCGCATCGCCGCTCAGGAAAACCAGGCTTCACGCTTTTTCCTGCCCGATGAGCCGGCTCAGCCGCGTCCCGCGCAACCGGAACGGGGCTATGCGCCACCGCCTCCGGTGGACCGCGGATATGCGCCTTCTCAGCCGCAATATCATCAAGGCGGATATAATCAGAATGCCGCAGCCTCCGAAAGTTACGGGCACGATCAATACGATCAGCGCTATGCGGGGCAGCAGCCTTGGGCTGGCGAGGAACAAGGCTTTCACGGCGACGATGCGAGCGGGGCGCACCGGCAGCTTGTGCCGCAGGGCGACGAGCTCGACGAGGACTTCTTCGCCGATGAGGACGACTTCGATCACGACCATCATTATGACAATGAGAAGCGCGGCCGCAAAAAGCTGATTGTTGCGGCTCTTGCCGGCGCGATCGTTGTGGGCGGTGGCGGCGCCTATTTGTACAAAATGGTGAAAGGCGGCGGTGAGGGAGGCACCCCCTTCATTGGGGCCGATAACAAGCCTTTCAAGGAGTCGCCTGGAAACCCAGGCGGCCGGCAGTTCCCGAATGGCGAGAAGGCCATCTATGACCGGCTGACGCCCGATGGACAGCAGGCCCAGGCCTCGTTTGCTCCGCCGTCCGCGCCTCTATCGGTTGCGGAGGCTGCTGCTGTACCGGCCAATACCCTGGAGGGCCGTATAGAGGAAGCCTTGAAAAAGGCTCGAGGCTCAGGCGGTGCTCCGGCTCTACCCGACGAGCCGACCAAGGTCCGCCCTGAAATTTACAGACCCGACGGTACGCGGGTCGATACTGCGCGTCCCTTAATTACGCCTAGTATTGTCAATTTGAATAACGGCCAGCTCCCGCCGCCCTTCGACAAGGCTTCCACCCCGCCCGCGGCGGTCCCCCCGCAGGCCGCCCCCTTCAGAACCGCTGGGGCGGTGCCCTCGAATCCTCCACCGGCGGCAGCGCACAGGAGCGCGCCCACGCGCGTTGCAACTGCCTCGGCGCCCCAACCGGCAGTGGCGCTACCCGCAGCGGCGGCACCCGCGGCAAGCGGCTTCTACGTCTCTTTAAGGTCTGCGCCGGACGAGAAGGCGATCCAGCGGGATCTTCCTGCGCTCAGCGGCAAATATAAAGCCCAGCTCGGAGACGTGCAGCTTACCGTGAAGATTGCAGACCTCGGCGCAAAAGGCGTGACATACCGGGCCGTGGCCGGCCCGTTGGGCACCCGTCAAGAGGCCATGGACCTTTGTCAGAAAATCAAGGGTGCAGGCGGCGGCTGCTTTGTGACCAACTAATCTAAGCAGGCATTCGCCGGCTTTCCAGCGAATGCCTGCTTATTAGGTCCGCCCTCGCCGCTCCAGCCGTTCGCGGCGAGATGAAGAACACCCGGCCCTGCCTAAAACCCTATCGCCGCACCATCTCCATCGCGCGTATCGGCTGCTCCTAAGAAATAGCCATCCGCCCTCATGATAGAGTTCGCGCGCCCGAGAACCCGATGCTGATAGGTCCCGTCCGCATTCTTGGGAAGAATGAAGCCCCGCGCCTCGAGAATGCGCAACGTATCGTCCGATATTCCCCGTTCCGTGATGACGATGTCGGGCTGCCACTGGTGGTGGATGCGGGCAACGGCGGTGGCTTCCGCAATGTTCATATGGAATGCGAGCACATTCAGGATTTCTTGCAGCACGACGGTAATGATCGTGCTCCCGCCTGGGCTGCCAGTCACTAAATAGGGAGCGCCGTTTTTCAAGACGATTGTGGGAGCCATGGACGATAGCGGGCGCTTGCCTGGCGCAATCGCGTTTGCGTCCCCGCCTACGAGTCCGAAGGCGTTGGGCACGCCGGGTTTCGATGAGAAATCGTCCATCTCGTTGTTAAGGAGAAACCCGGCGCCGTCGACGGAGAACCCGCTGCCGAAAGCAAGATTGAGCGTGTAGGTGTTCGAAACGGCGTTCCCCGCTTTATCCATGATGGAAAAATGCGTGGTTTGGTCGCCCTCGGCCGAAGGCGGCTGGCCGGCGGAGACATCCTCGGATTTTGTCGCGCGAGTGAGGTCTATGCCTTCGCGAAGCTTCGCCGCATAGGCTTTGCTTACGATACCTGCCAGCGGGATTTTGACGAAATCGGGATCGCCGAGGAACTTCGCCCGGTCTGCGTAAGCGCGGCGCATCGCTTCCACGAGGCGGTGAATCGTATCGGCTGTGTTGTGACCGGACTTTTTGAGATTGTAGCCTTCGAGAATGTTGAGCATCTGGATCACATGGGCGCCACCCGACGAAGGCGGCGGCATCGACACGATGTCATAGCCGAGATAGGTTCCGCGAACGGGCTCGCGCTCTACTGGCCGGTAATTCTTGAGGTCTTCCAGCGTAATGATGCCACGGCCCTTTTTCATCTCCTCTAAGATGAGACCGGCGACAGGGCCTTCGTAAAAACCGGCAGCGCCGTGATCGCGGATCGCCCGCAGCGTTTTGGCTAGGTCGGGCTGCCGGAAAATCTCGCCCGCCTTGTATGGCTTTCCGTTCGGATGTTCGAAATAGCGGAGGCTCGACGGGTCAATCGAGAGGCGCTCGCGACTCTTGGCGAGCGCAAACGCCAAGCCGTAAGAGACCGGAAATCCTTCCTCTGCCAGTTTGATCGCCGGCGCGAGAACGCGGTCCCGCGGCATTGTGCCATAATGCTCCAAAGCATAAAGAAGGCCCGCCGCCGTTCCCGGCACGCCCGCCGAAGCCCGGCTATAGCGCGCCTTGTCCCGGTCGACATTGCCTCTCTCATCGAGGAACATGTTCCGGCTCGCCGCGGCGGGCGCGGTCTCGCGGTAGTCGATGGCGGTGATTTTTTTTCCAGCCGCGAGGGCGATCAGCATGAAACCGCCGCCGCCAAGATTGCCGGCCTGCGGATGGGTGACGCCAAGCGCGAATCCGGTTGCCACGGCGGCGTCGATCGCGTTGCCGCCGGCCTTGAGGATCTCCTCACCCGCCTGCGCCGCGATCTTCTCT
>CAZCIF010000100.1:0-4050 GCA_964498645.1 uncultured Rhodomicrobium sp.
CGGAGGCCGCGGGTTCGAGTCCCGTCACTCCCGCCATTGTTTCAATGGGTTAAGCCGCATAAGACGAAGCTGGTACACAGCTTGCGGTGGTCTTCAGAAGCCGGCTAGCGTCATCACTCGCTTTCAAGCTGATATGTTTCTTTCACGTCCGGATGGATGATGGCCGCGTGAAGTGCGAGCAAAATCAGGCTGGCATCGAGGCCATCGCCCGCCTCAAGCGCGGCCTCGATCCGGCGCTCGGCTGCTGCCGCCGCCAGGCCGCCATTGGCCGCAGCAAACGCCTCGCGTCCAAGCGCGCAATAGCCGAGAAGTGCCGCCGTTTCACGATAGTCCCCCGCCGCGGGGTCTTCGCCCTTGGCGTCTTTCAGCACGTTGAGAACGGCCAGCTTGACCGCGTCGGGAACGAGGGAGGGGTGCAGATCGGCGGCGCGAAGCGCCTGGTCGAGTGCGCGCAGATCCTCGGATCGTCCGAAGACGCCGAACATTCCAAGGGAGGGCCAGCGGCGTGCCATGATGAGTCCCGTATCGTATGTGATTTTCCCGGCGTTTACCAGCCGGGCGCCCCACGCTAACAGCCCGGCCAGCTTGTCAAGAAGAACGCGCTTGCGCTAGCTTTGCATTTGCGCATACTTTGTATTACAAAGTTATTGTGACAGCAAAGTATCCACGGCACTCGCGGTTTGAGCCGCACCATTCCACGCGCCGTTTTACAACTTTTCTCAAAGGCAAACCGAATGCGCATCGTCCTTGTGAATGTTCCGCATCCCTCGATCGGCAGCCGCATCCCCGACGATCACCTCCCGCCCCTTGGGCTGTTGGCAATCGGCGGCCCTTTGATCGACGACGGTCACGATGTCCGCCTTGCCGATGCCGACCTGAACGCAATGCCAATTCATCAAATCGTCAACGAGGTTGAAAAAGCCGCGCCAGATGCTGTGCTGTTTGGCCATTCCGGCTCAACGCCGGGACATCCTGTTATCGCGGAAACCGCCCGGAAAATAGCGGGCAAGATACCTGGTGCCGCAATCATCTATGGCGGCGTCTTCCCAACCTATCACTGGCGCGAGATCCTTGAAAGTGAGCCTTATGTGACCGCCATCGTCAGGGGAGAGGGCGAGGAGACAGTACGGCTCCTGATCCGCGCGCTCGAACGAAAGTGCTCTCTCGCGGCGGTTCCAGGGATTGCATACCGTTCGGGCAAAAGCGCCATCGCCACTGCGCCCGCGCGCGTTATTAGCGATCTCGACGCATACCGCATCGGGTGGGAACTGATCGAGCATTCGCGCTATAGCTATTGGGGCGGAAAACGGGCCGTGGTGGTTCAGTTTTCAAGAGGGTGCCCGCACCTGTGCACTTATTGCGGTCAGCGGGGATTCTGGACGAAATGGCGTCATCGCGACCCCGTTCGTTTCGCCAAAGAACTTGCCCGGCTTCATCGCGAACACGGCGTCGAAGTCATCAACTTCGCAGATGAAAATCCCACGGTGTCCAGGAAAGTCTGGAAGGCGTTCCTGGAAGCGCTGATCGCCGAGAATGTTAATCTGACTCTCGTGGGCTCGACCCGCGCCGGAGATATCGTTCGCGATGCCAACATTTTGCATCTCTATAAAAAAGCTGGGTGGACCCGCTTTCTTCTCGGCCTCGAAAACACCGATGAAGCGACGCTCTCAAGCATTAGGAAAGGGACCACGAAGTCTATAGATCGCGAAGCCATCCGGCTTCTGCGCAAGCACGGCATAGTGTCGATGGCAACCTGGGTTGTCGGTTTTGAGGAAGAGACCGATCGAGACCATTGGCGCGGCTTGCGCCAGCTTCTATCCTACGACCCCGATCAGATTCAGATGCTCTATGTCACGCCGCATCGCTGGACGCCTTACTATCGCGAGGCAGCGAGCCGTACCGTCATTCAGGCTGACCGGCGCCGGTGGGATTACAAACACCACGTTCTGGCAACAAGGCACATGCCGGCCTGGCGTGTCCTCTTTTGGGTCAAGTTTACCGAGATGGTGCTCCAATGCCGGCCGAAGGCGCTGTTTCGGACTTACCTTCATCCCGATCGCAGGCTGCGCCATGCCATGCGCTGGTATTCGCAAATAGGCCGGCGCGTTTGGCCTTACGAGATTTTCAAGTTTTTCCGTGAACCCTTGGTCAAAGATGGCCCGGCCCTCGGGGAGTTTTGGGGCGCACCGCAGGATGCCGAAGAACAGTCGATGGTAGCGCATGCGATTACGGCAGGCGCCGGAGAAGCGCCAAGGCACGAAATCGCGGGAAGCAGGACAGAGTGGGTATAAGTCAAGACCGCTTGAGCCGGCGAACGGCTTTTTCGAATAGACCGCCCATTCGGGCGCTCAATAGTAAAAAATGATATCTTGAACTTATTTAAAGCTCAAAGCAATATAAAAGATAGTATAAGCAAATAATTATTTTGTATTGTAGCAAAAAATATGATATAAATAGATTTTTATCATTAAATGAAATTTCAATATTCATGACGATATACTCTATCGTATTGACATCAATCAATTGAATGAATTCGAAAATATATATTTTATTGCCAAGCTAGTACTGAATAGCTTTGACAGTTTTTTTATGCGAGGCCGGGCGTGAGCGTAAGCATACTGGACCTGAGTGCGTCAAATTTTCCTGGCGCCGCGATCCTAAATGACATTCCCGCTATAACGGCGGGAAACGCTTGGTTTGAATATCTAAACGATGCCTATCAGAGGTCGGTTCTTTTCCTCGATATCTTACGGCAGAGGGGTGATCAGCAGGCTGAGATGGCAGCGCGGCCGATGGCGACAGTGCTCTGTTTCAAGTACGAGCAAGTCATCAGCGGTCGCGCCTTACCCCGGCCTATAAACTATTCCCTTTCACAGATTGTCCCACCCCGAGGCATGAGAACAAACGCGCGAAAACGGCCGGTTGTTGTTGTGGACCCCCGCGCAGGGCAGGGACCCGGCATCGGCGGCTTCAAAAAAGAAAGTGAAATCGGTGATGCGCTCGCGGCCGGCCATCCGGTTTATTTCATCGGATTTTCCGCCGATCCAGTCCCCGGCCAAGGTTTCCTCGACGTCGTCGAAGGGCAAGTGAAATTCTTCGAGAAAGTCGCCGAGCGTCACCCCGAAGCGCCAAAGCCAATGGCGATCGGGAATTGTCAGGCCGGCTATCAAACGCTGATGGCCGCCATGTTGCGCCCCAATCTGTTCGGCCCTTGTCTCGTGGCGGGCTCGCCAATCTCCTACTGGCAAGGCGTCCACGGAAAAAATCCCATGCGCTATGCGGGCGGTTTGCTCGGCGGAAGCTGGTTGACTGCGCTGACGAGCGACCTCGAAGCCGGTGAGTTCGATGGTGCCTGGCTGATCTTGAACTTCGATAGCCTCAACCCCGCAAACTGGCTTTGGACGAAGCAGTATCAGGTTTACGAGAAGGTTGACACCGAAGGGCCCCGTTATCTTGAGTTCGAAAAGTGGTGGGGCGATTTCATCCAGCTGAATGGCGATGAAATCCAATATCTCGTGGACGAGTTGTTCATTGGGGATAAGCTAACCCGCAATCAACTCGTGTCGAGCGGCGGACAGCTCTTCGATCTTCGCAATATCTCAAGCCCGATAATTTGCTTCACCTCGTTTGGGGACGACATTAGTCCGCCCCAGCAGACACTTGGCTGGATTCTTGATCTTTACCGCGACGCCAACGATATCCGCGCGCGTGGCCGGACCATCGTCTACTGCCTCGATCAGACGGCAGGCCACCTCGCACTTTTCGTCTCATCGCGGGTGGGCGCCGGCGAGGATGAGGAATTCATCCAGCTCATCGATGTCATCGATTGCCTCCCGCCGGGCCTTTTCGAGATGGTCATCACGCCCAAGAAAAACGGCGAGGTGAAATTGACGCCGGACAGCAGCAACGTCACTTTCGAGTCACGAACTCTCGATGACATCCGCGCGCTCGGACGCAACAGCGTTGAGGATAATCGTGCATTTGCAGCGGCCGAGCGGCTGTCCCAGCTCAACTACAGTCTCTACAGGACCTTCTGCCAGCCTTACGTCC
>CAZCIF010000100.1:4060-12038 GCA_964498645.1 uncultured Rhodomicrobium sp.
TACGTCCGGGCCATCGCCGATCCCAGAGCGGCTGAAATTGCGCGAAGTTTACATCCGCTGCATCTGAGTTATAGCCTCTTCACAAGCCGTAACCCTTTGATGCAACAGGCGGCGAAGCTGGCGGAAGAGGCTCGTAATGTGCGCAAGCCCGTTTCTCCAAGCAATCCTTACTGGCAGATGCAGGAGGCTGCATCAAAGCAAATCGAAGCTGTGCTGAAAGCCTTCGGTGACGCACGCGATTCCCTGGCATAACATGCCTTTTATGCCATCTTCGGCTCACCGGTCCTCCAAGCCTTCCTCCATATGACCGAAGCCGGTAAAGCGTCGAGACGCTTACCCCCTGTCACACCGGATGAAATCGCCGCCCAGGAGAAGCGGAAGTACGCACTGGCCGCCAAGCTTAATGCAGGAACATATGACGACGCTCTCGTCCGGGCCGTCCTCTACATCCTAAGTTCGACCGGCAGCATTGGCTCGCGGACCGGCCTCGCGCTTAATGAAGCCAGGCGCTCGTCGATGCACCTCTCGCTGCCGGACTGCAAGGCCATCGTGAAAACCCAAGCGTCCATCGTGCAGCTCTACAGGGATAAGGCAATCGAGTCTCTCCCCAACCTGGTGCCGTCGGATGCGAAGAGAAGGGAGCTGCTTCGCGCCGTCAGGATGATCTTCCTCGCAGCGGGCACCGGAACGGAGGAAGAGCGGGATTATTTGGCGCAGCTGGCCCAGATCCTTGGACTGACGGAAGGCGTTCCCTCGGTGAAGGCCCAGCCTCTCACGGCTGGCGCCGGTCCTGCTCCGGAGGAAGCCGTTCACTCGGCCGAATAGACCCGGCCTTGAACATCGCCGGCCAGGCCTCGTAACTCTCATCGGAGACGCCATGTCGTTGCCTAAACCATCTGCTGGTACGAGACCGGGCCGCACCGCAACCGTTCCCTCCGATCGCGGTGACCAAAAGGAACCCCAAGCCCAAAAGACAGGGAACGGGAAGACACATCTCGACCGGGCGGGAATCGCTGCCGAATTCCGTACTCTGGGATCGACGCCCGAAGGATTGACTTCACCCGAAGCTGAGGCGCGCCTTAAGAAATATGGCCCTAACGCTATCAAGGCGCATGAAGAAAGCCGGTGGCACAAGCTTCTCCGTTATTTTTGGGGCCCGATACCATGGATGATCGAGGCCGCCGCACTCATCTCGCTTTTTCGCGAAGACTGGGCCGACCTCGCTGTTATTCTTGGGCTGCTAGGATACAATGCCGCGGTCGGCTTCTGGCAAGACAACAAGGCGGCGAGCGCGCTTGCCGCTCTCAAGAAGAGCCTCGCGCACAAAGCGCGTGTCATGCGCGACGGGACCTGGACAGTCATCGATGCGGCCAACCTCGTTCCCGGCGACGTCGTCAGCATAAACGCCGGCGAGATTCTTCCGGCGGATCTTTTGCTCACCGAAGGAGAATATCTCAGCGCCGACCAAGCCGCGCTGACCGGCGAGTCTCTGCCCGTTAGCAAAACGCCCGGCGATTCCGCTTACTCCGGGAGCATCGCGCGGCGCGGAACGATGACCGGATTGGTAACGGCCACCGGCGGAGCGACCTTCTTCGGCCGGACGGCGAAGCTCGTCGCAAGCGCAGGCGCTAAATCGCATGCGGAAAAGGCTGTGCTTCGGATAGGGGATTTTCTGATCCTGCTGGCTGGAGTGCTCGCTTTGATCTTGGTCGGTGCGAGAGTTCACGCCGACATTCTCGTGAACCACAGCTTTAGCTGGGAGGCAGCGGGCAGGATTGCGCAGTTTGTGCTGGTCCTTCTGATCGCGTCCATTCCTGTCGCCATGCCTGCGGTGATGTCGGTTACCATGGCTCTCGGGGCGCTTAAGCTTTCAAAACAAAAGGCGATCTTGTCCAGGCTCTCCGCCATATCGGAACTCGCCGGCGTTGACATTTTGTGCAGTGACAAGACCGGCACACTCACCCTGAATAAACTCACGCTCGACGCTCCGATTTCCTTCGGCGCTACCCCCAGCGATATCGTCACTGGCGCGGCACTCGCGACGCAGCGCCAAAGTGAGGATGCGATCGATCAGGCCGTTCTGCGCGCGCTCAAGGACTCCACGCTATTTGACCGCTATAGGCAGACAGATTTCATGCCCTTCGACCCCGTCCATAAAATGACACTTTCGACGGTGGCGGCGCCGGATGGCCAGACGCAACGCTATGCTAAAGGAGCGCCTCAGGCCATTTCAGCGCTCTGCGGTCTGAAAGCGCCCCTCCTCGAGAAATACGACTCCACCGTGAGCGATCTTGCAGGACGGGGTTACCGCGCACTGGGCGTCGCAAAGTCCGATGACGCGGGAAAGACCTGGACGCTTCTTGGTATTCTCCCCCTGATGGACCCGCCCCGGCCGGACGCCAAAGAGACTGTTGCCGAGACAAAGAAGCTCGGGCTTTCCGTCAAGATGGTAACGGGCGATGATGTGGCCATCGGGAACGAGATCGCCTCCCAGCTGGGGCTCGGACACCATCTCGTCGCGGCCAACGAAATCTTCGGCGTGAAAGCCGATGCGGATCGGGGCCCCGTGGATGTGAACCGCGCCGTGGAAGCCGCGGACGGGTTCGCCAGGGTCTTTCCGCAGCACAAATTCGAAATTGTCAAAGCGCTGCAAGAACGCGGCCATATCGTTGCGATGACTGGCGATGGTGTGAATGACGCACCGGCCTTGAAGCAAGCGGACTGCGGCATCGCCGTGAGCGGCGCCACGGATGCGGCGCGCGATGCGGCTGCCCTAATCCTGACGGCACCTGGGCTTTCGACCATCGTGAATGCGATCGTCGAGGCCCGGCGCATCTTTCAACGGATCACGAGCTACGTCTATTACCGGATTGCGATGACCCTCGATCTGATGTTCGTGGTTGTGATCTCAAGCCTTGCTTTTGGTTTTCAGCCGCTGACTGCGATCATGATTATCGCATTGGCGCTGCTCGATGACATCCCGATCATGACCATAGCCTATGACAACACGGTCGTGGCCCGGGCGCCTATACGCTGGAATATGCACCGGATCATCGTCTTTTCCTCCCTTATGGGGCTCATGGCCTTGCTGGAAAGCTTCGGCCTCCTTTGGCTAGGGATGTACTGGTCAGCCAATGCTGAACTCTCATCCATTGCAATGATCAGCCATTCGCAGTTACAGACCGTGCTCTTTTTGCAGCTTGCGGCTGGCGGCCACCTGCTGCTGCTTGTGGTGCGCACGCCTTACCTGGTCTTCCAGCCGCCCTTTCCCAGCTGGCAGCTTCTGTCGGCAATCGTAGGCACCCAGATCGTGGCAGTGCTGATGTGCGGGTTCGGCATCCTGGTGCCCCAAATACCCTGGGTGGTTATCGGACTGGTGTGGGCATACGTCCTCATTTGGATGCTCGTCATTGATGCAGTCAAGCTTGGGTTCCTTCGGGAAATGGATAGGCGTGAAAGCGAGCCTGCTGCAATCGGCCACCCAGTAGCGGCAGCTTGAACTTACGCGATCGCGGAGTTTGCTCTATGGCACACATCATCGAAAACAAGATGTTCGACGAAATCCACCTCGGCGACAAAGCCTCGATCGAGCGGAACTTCGCACCGAATGACCTTCGCGCCTGGTCGGTCCTTACCGGCAACGGCAGCGCCGGAATGGGCAATGGCTCAAAACAGGGCGCCGCTGGCCTGGCGACCGCACTGCTTTCCTCCTTGGCGGAATCGCAGCTTCCAGGGCCGGGTTCGGTCATATGCTCGATTACGGTCGATATGCAGCGTCCGATAAAACCGGGTGCGACGAAGACGACACTCTCGGTCAAGGCAAAACGGCCTGAGCGCGGCACCGTATTGCTTGACGGCCAGTGCGCAGATGCAACAGGCAGCATCATTGCCAATGCTGTGCTGGAAGTCGAAACGCCGAAGTCCAAGCTGCGTCAAGAAACAGCTGAGCACCGGCTTGATGGCCTTGTTGAGGAATGCCGCGGATTGAAACCGATGGTAACCGGTGTCGTCCACCCGTGCAGCGCCAGCGCACTGGGAGGCGCTGTCGAGGCTGCGGATGATGGCTTGATCATCCCGGTTCTCTTTGGACCTGAGCAGGAGATCAAACCGGTTGCCGCAAAAGCGAACTTGGATATTTCGCGCTTCAAAATCGTGAATACAGCGGACCCAGCTGAATCCGCCCAGCGTGCGGCCGCCGCTGCAGGGGCAGGTGAAGTGCAAGCGCTGATGAAAGGCAGCCTCCACACCGATGAGTTTTTGCACGCCGTGCTGGACAAGGAAGCGAAACTGCGGACGGGCCGTTTGCTAAGCCACTGCGCGCTGATCGCGGCGCCGGAATATGCGAGGCGCATCATTGTCAGCGACGCCGCTCTCAACATTGCTCCGGACACCGATCAAAAGCGCGATATCTGCCAAAATGCGATCGGCCTTGCACGAGCGCTTGGCATCGACATGCCGAAGGTCGCAATATTGGCGGCCGTCGAGATCGTGAGCACGAAGATGCCCGCAACTCTGGACGGAGCGATTCTCGCCAAAATGGCCGATCGCAGGCAGATCGTTGGCGGAATTGTCGATGGCCCTCTCGACCTCGACGCCGCTGTCGATGCTGAAGCCGCGAAGATCAAGCACATCGAGTCTCCCGTCGCGGGATGCGCGGACATACTCATCGCGCCGAACATCGAGGCAGGAAACATGGTCTACAAAGATCTTGTCTTCATGGCTGACGCGCAATCTGCCGGTCTGGTCATCGGTGCGAGGGTGCCTGTAATCCTAACCAGCCGGGCTGACGACGCGCAGGACAGGCGCTTCGCCGCCGCGGCCGCCGTCATCTACGCGAACGCGGTGGCCCGCGACCCGTCCATTCTGATGCCTGAGATTTCGGAGTAGCGCGCCATGGAAACTGGCATAGTTGTTGTCAATTCCGGTTCGACAAGTTTGAAATTTGCCATCTATCGCGTGGAGGGTATCGGGCAGCTCGGCGTCATTTGCCGCGGTGTGATCGACAGCATACAGACCGATCCCCACTTCGTGGTAAAGGACAACACGGGCAAGCCTTTGGCCGCGCATGAGTGGGGGGAGGGGCACGCGATCGATCATGGCAAGGCCCTTCAATATGCGATCGAGTGGATCGAGAAACACATGCCACTCGTGAAGATGACCGCTGTTGGTCATCGCGTCGTGCTTGGTGGTAAGCGGTTTGACGGTCCAGTGCTTATTGAAGGCGATGTGCTCGACTATCTTGCGTCGCTCTCTATTATGGAACCCTCGCACCAGCCTTACAATGTGGCCGGTGCGCGCGCGATCGCCCGGACTTTCCCTGGCTTGCCCCAAGCCGCCTGTTTCGACACGTCCTTCCACCGGACCATGCCGGTAAATGCGCAGATCTATGCCCTCCCGAAAGAGCTGCGCGATGCGGGAGTTCACCATTGGGGATACCATGGCATTTCCTATGATTACATCAGCAGGCAGGTCCCCAAATGCGCCCCCGAAGCGAAGCGCGTAATCGTTGCGCACCTTGGCGGCGGCGCGAGCATGTGCGCCATGCTCGACGGGAAAAGCATGGAGACGACGATGGGGTTTGGCGGCCTTACGGGGCTTCCCATGGCAACGCGTTCTGGAGACGTCCCCCAAGATGCACTCTTCTACTTGCTGCGCAGCAAGCTCTTTGACAGCGCCACGCTCGAAAACATGCTTTACCGGCAATCGGGGCTGCTCGGACTTTCTGAGACCAGCGGCGACATGCGTGAACTGGAAAACAGCAACGATCCGGGAGCCAAACTGGCTGTTGAGTACTTCGTCTATAGTATTGTAAAGTATATCGGCGCTTATACGTCTGTGCTGGGAGGCTTGGACGCCATCGTGTTCACCGCAGGGATCGGAGAAAACTCGCCGCAGGTCCGCGCCGCAGTTTGCGCTAAGCTTGGCTGGCTTGGGTTGACGCTCGACGCTTCTCAGAACGCTAAGAACGGGCCGCGCATCTCTGCCCAGGACAGTCATATTTCGGTGTGGGTTATTCCCACTAACGAGGAGCTGATGATTGCGCAGCATACCCAAGCACTCACGAATACCGGAACCGCTTGATCGTTCATCCGCACTCGTCATTGCGAGCGAAGCGAAGCAATCCAGGCTAAGTCTCTGATACTGCAATGGATCGCCACGGCGGCAAAGGCCGCCTCGCGATGACGGCCACGGAGCTTACCCGCTGCCAAGATAGGAGGCGGCGACCTCGGGATTTTTCGCGATCTCCGCAGCAGGACCACTTAGGCGAATCTGCCCGTTCTCCAGCACATAAGCGTAATCGGAAATATCGAGCGCGGCGCTGGCGTTCTGCTCCACAAGCAGGATGGCCTGGCCCTCCCGCTTCAGCCCGGCGATTATGCTAAAAATCTCTTCTACGAAGAGCGGCGCAAGGCCCATGGACGGCTCGTCGAGCAGAACGAGCTTCGGCTTTGCCATAAGCGCGCGGCCCATGGCGAGCATCTGCTGCTCGCCGCCCGAGAGCAGCCCGCCGAGCTGGCCGAGCCGCTCGTCAAGCCGGGGAAAGCGGGCCAGCACACGCTCACGCCGTTCGGCGATTTCTTGCGCGTCATGTACGAGATAGGCGCCCATGCGCAAATTTTCGGCGACCGTCATGTTCGCGAAAATTTGGCGGCCCTCCGGCACCTGCACGATGCCGAGGCGCGCGATGCGGTGCGCAGGCGCGTTCAGAAGCTCCGCGCCTTCGAAGCGTATGGAGCCGCCCCGCGCTTTGAGCAGCCCTGAAAGAGCACGCAGCGTGGTGGTTTTTCCGGCGCCGTTCGCGCCGATGAGCGAGGCCACTTGGCCCGCGTGCGCTTCGAGGCAAATGCCTTTGACGGCGGCGATGCCATCATAGGCGACGGCGAGATCCCGGACTTCGAGGAGCGGCGCCACTGTCATGACCGGCCCGCCAGCGTGTGCGCGGCCTTCGCGCCGAGATAGGCTTCGATCACGCGGGCGTCGGCGCGCACTTCGGCAGGCGCGCCTTCCGCGATTTTGCGCCCGAAATTCAAGACCGTGATGCGGTCGCAAAGGCCCATGATGAAATGCATGTCGTGCTCGACGAGGAGGATAGTGACGCCCCGCGCCTTCAGTGTTTGAAGGAGCGCGGTGAGCGCGCGGGTCTCCGCCGGGTTCATGCCTGCGGCTGGTTCGTCCATGAGCACGATTTCCGGGCCGGAGGCGAGCGCACGCGCGATCTCGACGCGGCGCTGATCGCCATAGGAAAGATCGCCGGCGCGCCGGCCAGCGGCGGCTTCGAGGCCAACGAGTTGCAGGAGATCCAAAGCCTTCGCTGCCGCTTCTCTCTCCGCGTCCCGGAAAAAGCCGGTGCGCAAAAGGATTGAGAATACGGACCCGCCCGTCCGCACATGCCGCCCGGTCATGACATTCTCAAGCACGGTCATGTCCTGGAACATGCGAATATTTTGAAAGGTGCGCGCTAGGCCGAGCGCAGTTCGCTTGTAAGGGGGAAGCCGGCCGATGGGTTGCCCTGAAAGATAGATCGAGCCGGACGCCGGCGGCAGAAGACCGGAGATCACATTGAATGCGGTCGTCTTGCCGGCGCCGTTCGGTCCGATGAGGCCGTGAACTTCGCCTTGCGCGATCTCAAGATCGAGGTTGTCAACGGCGGTCACGCCGCCAAAGCGGACGGTCAAGCCTTCAGCCGCAAGAAGCGGCTGCTCTTTCGCCGGCGCCGTCATTTGCCGCACTCCGCCACCGGGCCGATGCGCCGGAAGCGCCAAGTCAAAAGCCCGCGCGGCATGAACAGGACAGCGATCACGATGATGAGGCCATTCACGACGAAACGGAAATCGTGCAGCGGGCGCAGCACCTCCGGCAGCAGCTCCCGGCCGAGCCCGGCCATGGCCCGCCAGGCCGCGAGCGACCCGGCCACGGACACGAGCGCAATCAAAAGCGGCGCGCGCAGCGCCGCGCGCACGACCTGCGGGTAGGCGCG
>CAZCIF010000101.1:0-3166 GCA_964498645.1 uncultured Rhodomicrobium sp.
CGGACCTCGCAAACGAGACCTTTTTCATCCGCGAGCCTGGCTCCGGCACGCGCATGCTGATGGAGAGCTTGTTCGAACAAGCAGGTTTCGTTCCCAATGTCGGCATGGAAATCGGCTCGAACGAGACCATCAAGCAGGCCGTGATCGCTGAGCTCGGCATCGCTTTCATCTCCGCGCATACATGCGCCTATGAAATCGCGGACGGGCGGCTGGCCGAGCTTAAAGTGGCCAGCCTGCCAGTGATCCGGAAATGGCACGCTGTCCGGGTGCGCGAGAAAGCCGTGATGCCAGCCGGGGAAGCGATGTGGAAGTTCCTCGCCTCCGAAGGGCACCATTTCCTGCCGCAGCCCGCCGCAATCGCAGTTTGAAAGCAACGGGCGGAGTGCAATCCGGCATGCCCAGCGCTATTCTCATGCAGGAAAGAGCATGAGGACATCGCATGACTTCCATGAGCACAGAGCTGGACGCGCGCTGGGAAGCGGTGACGGCGCGCGATAAATCGGCGGAAGGACGTTTCGTCTATGCGGTCGTCACGACCGGCATCTATTGCAGGCCCACCTGCCCATCGCGCCGGCCGCTTCCTGAGAACGTCCGTTTTTTCGCCTCCAAGGAGGAAGCCGAGCGCGCAGGCTTCCGGCCTTGCAAGCGCTGCAAGCCGGACGGCGCTTCGATCGAGGAAAAGCTGACCGGCGCAGTCGCGAAGGCAAGCGCGCTCATCGAGGCGGCTGACGGCACGCCGGACTTCAACGCCATCGCGGAAGCCGCCGGTTTGAGCCGCCATCACCTTCATCGCGCTTTCAAGCGGATCGCGGGCATCACTCCGGGAGCCTATTTCAAGTCGCTTCGCGAGCGCCGGGCCATCGCCGGGCTGAGGAAGGGGGCGGCCGTTACCGAGGCAATCTACGATGCCGGCTATGGTTCCTCCAGCCGGTTCTATGAGACGCTCGCGCCAAAGCTTGGCCTGAAGCCGGGCGCCTACACGAAAGGCGGGACGGGAGAGGTTATCCGCTTTGCCGCCGGGAAATGCTCGCTGGGCAGTATCCTTGTTGCCGCGACGGAAAAAGGCGTCTGCGCCATCGAGCTGGGCGATACGCCCGAAGACCTCATCGAAGCCTTTCAGCGCCGCTTCCCGGATGCCGAGCTAGTGGGCGGCGATCCCGCGTTCGAGCAAATCGTGGCGCAGGCCGTCAGCCTTGCAGAGCAGCCGGAGCGCGGCCTGGGGCTGCCTCTTCATGTGCGCGGGACGGCTTTCCAGCTGAAGGTCTGGGAAATACTTCGCGGGATAAGGGCGGGCGAAACAATGACATATCAGGAGATAGCGGCTAAGGCCGGCGCTCCGGGAGCCGTGCGCGCCGCCGCGAATGCCTGCGCCGCCAACAAGATCGCCATCGCAATCCCCTGCCACCGCGCGGTGCGGACGGGCGGGGCGCTTTCGGGTTACCGGTGGGGCGCCCGGCGGAAGGCCGCGCTTCTGGAGCGCGAGCGCAAGGAATGAGCATAGGGCAATCAGTAAATTTCGCAAACGGGGCAAGAAATGCATTGAAGACGAGAGATCGCGGGCTTCACCGGCGCGCAGCATTCGCTCGATGTGGAAAAATAGGGTTCCGCTCGCATCGATCCCTGCAAGCTAGGAGCTAGGTTTTGATACCGGCAACCCATTTGAACACTGCACGAGAAATAATCAAACCAGCGCCCAAGGAGTTGATGATAAAAAAAGCAGATAATCCGGAATTCACCCAATCGCGGCTGTCGTAATATTTTTTATACTCGGTGTTCCAGTCGAAGGGCTGGCTTCGCCGGATTTCCTCCATTGACGCCAAGAACGTCTTATCGGCGCAACCGACTCTGCTGATATCAATTAGTCCAAAGTCATTTCTGTGTTTATTTAGCTGCTCGTCAGATTTGTAATTGGCACAACGCAAAGCTGTACTTATTCGCATCCAATCCCCTGCCTGTTTCCATGCATAATTATAGCTTATAGTATCTCCGGCGAAGGCTGCGATTACCGCACTAACTATGGAAAGCCGGAATGCGATGGGCATAATTCGCCACTTCCGCTTCGACTTCAAAGGCTTGCTAGCGAAGTCCGGGCGCAAGTCATCAACTAAGCCCGCCATTTCATAGCGGAAGCCGCTGACGGTGAGCCGGACAGCCTGGCGATAAAGAAGTGCCTGAAGTGACTTCGGTAGATCCTTGCTATCTGGAATCCGTGCATCGCCGACTAAAACGGGTATAATGCGAATGTTACTATTTATGGCCGCCTCGAGTTCCATTCGAACCCAGTCATTTGGGTCGTTTATCCGAGGCTGGCCCGTTGCTGGGTTCTCAACAAGCCAGCTGGGTCCAATAATAGCAAGCATGACTTCGCAAGCTGCAAGTCTGGATGCGAGGACGCCAGGAAAGGTTTCCCCAGGCCGCAGCCGGTCTACGTCAATAAACACGTTTTCTGCGCCAAACGCATTTTCCAGATACTGAGCGATGCTGAGAGCGTTCGCAGCAGCGTCATCGCGCCTGTAATTGATAAAGATTTTTCGAGCCACGATGACTCCGTCCTCATGGAGTTTGCGAGTCTTAATAGCTGTTCGGGAACTGCGCTTGTCAACAGTCCTGAGGTCCAGGAGACTGGTTGCTACGCCGTATATGTGCCCACTACGCCCTGCTGTATCCGACGGACGAGGCGGTGCGCTTTCGGAATATCGGTAGGGCGCAAGCGGAAGGCCGCGCTTCTGGAGCGCGAGCGCAAGGCATGAGGGAACTGTGGCGTGGGGGCGGGAGGTATTGGCGGTCATAAGGCGGCACAGGCCACCTCTAGCCAAACCGCCGAATCAGTTATGCTGCGAAGATGAGTAATGACAAGATCGAAGCGGGGATTGAAAAGGGCCAGCTTCTTGTTAAGCGGCTCCGAACCGATCTGGAGATAGCCGTTGCATCGTGGGCGCACTTTGTTGCTCTCCATCATGCTTACAACAATTCTCATTCTGAATTTAAACCTAGCGTGGATCGGCTAAGATTTTCGACACGACTCTTCAGTTTAGCGGATGCCCTTATACGAGACACTCTCATGACGTTGTTTCGTATGACAGATGAGCATAAAGAAGATCGATTTACGCTTTGCGGCATTTCAAGAATCTTATATGGATATACCTGAAGCGAAAGAGTGTATCTG
>CAZCIF010000101.1:3176-12035 GCA_964498645.1 uncultured Rhodomicrobium sp.
ATCTTAGCGTGCCCGGAATTTCAAAAGGAGAGAGTGAATCAGTACGCGGATACAAAGGAAGCCTGCCGTAGCATAGCTTTCATCCTGGAACTGGTTCCCACCAAGTGGAGCCCCACGCCTCAACTGCGAGATTCACGTCTACTAAGTTTCCGGGATCAATTGCGACCGATCCGCAACAAGTTAATCGCGCATGCCTTGCCTTTTACAAGGATACAGCTACCCGTTTATCGGATAGAAGACTTTCTCACCCTAAATGGGGAGCTTGTTCGCGCCGCACAGAAAATATTCGAAGGTGCTGCTCCTTCGGATCATTCCCCAGTACGATTGCGAGAAACGGAAGAATTCTGGCGGTACGTAACACAAGGATTTGCATCGGAGTCCAAAAATTCGGCGCGCGGCGGCGTCTCCTCTTGAGAAAATGGCAGCCACCGTTGGCTCTTGGCTCAATCTGGAGTTCTCGCCGCCTTCGGCTTCCAGCCCGCGGGCACCATAGCCCTAATGCAGCATGCGCGCGGCCCGCTTCGCGTCGAGCTTGCCGTTTTGGCTCTCCCGCAAGGGTGCGAGCCGCTGCAGCTCTTTCTTCAAATGCTCCGGGGACGGCGCGAAAATGAAGCCGAATGAAACGCAGCCTGCCTTGCCGTCCACCGCATGATGCAGCCTGTGCGCCTGGTAAAGGCGGGCAAGATAGCCCTTTCGCGGATTAGGGCGCCATCCGCCCCGGTTGTGAACGAGAACATCGTGAGCGAGGAAGTAAACCGCTCCATAAGCCGTGATGCCAAGCCCCACGAACAGCGCCCAAAGCGGGCCGCCGAACTGAGCGCTCCAGGCTATGAAGGCAATCGCTATCGAAGCGAAGAACACGCCGAAGAGATCGTTCAGCTCGAAGGCGCCCTTACGCGGCTCGTGATGGCTCTTATGAAGGCACCAGAGAAAGCCATGCATCGCATATTTGTGCGTGACCCATGCCCCGCCTTCCATCGTGAAGAACACGGCGAGGAAAATGGCAGGATATAGAAGCCAGCCGCTCATGGTTGCGTCCTATCCATCGACCGCAAGCTCGGCCGCGAATTCCGGCATCAGCTCTGAGAAGGCATCGGCAAGCCGCGTGGCAAAAGCCGTGAACAGTCCGCCGTCCCCGCCCGCCTTACTGGCCGCCATGCAGGCGGCGGTAAGAGCGCCTTCGAGCTTGGAGCGGGCGAGAGCGGCCGCTCCATCCACGCCAAGCAGGCTCGCAAATGTCGTCCGGCCGCAATCCTGATCGACATCCTTGCCGGCGCGGTCGCGGGTGGAACGGGCATCAAGGACATCGTCCAGAATCTGAAACCCGACGCCGAGATCGAGGCCGAACCGCCGCATGGCCTCCCGCAGGGAGGGCTTCTGGGCAACGATTGCACCGCATTCCGCTGCCGCGGCGAACAGCGCGCCTGTCTTGCGGGCATACATCCGTTCGAGTTCGGCCTGCGTCATGGACTCGCGATAGAAGGCAAGATCGTCTTGCTGGCCGCGAACCAAGCCATCGAGGCCAATCGCCCAGTGAAAAACCTCGATTGCGGCAATGCGCTGGTCCAAGCTCAGCACCTCCGCTGCGGCAGCGACGCCATACGACCGGTTCAACAGGCCAAACGCAGCGAGAATCGCTGTCGCCTCTCCGAAAACCCGATGATTGGCGGGGAGGCCCCTGCGGGTTTCAGCATCATCCATGGCGGGAAGATCGTCCAGAATCAACGATGCCGCATGGACCATTTCCAGCGAGCAGGCTAAATCGAGGGCGTCCTCTTCTTGACCGCCCAGCTCTCGGGCTGCGATTGTCATGAGAACGGCCCGGACCCTTTTTGCCGGCGCGAGCAAACTGTGCCGGAGCGCGCCATGCAATGGCTCGGCTGAAGCAGCGGTTGGAATAAGCTCCGCAAGCCTAGCCTCAACGCGGGCACGCAGCTTGGTAAAGTAATCCAACTGGCCGGTCATTGCGAGATAACGCCATATTGTCTTGACGAAGCCTTGGCATTGTCCACTATCTTTGCCGCAATATCCATACCTGCGCTGAAGGTTTGTGGAAACGGCTTGGCCATCATCACCCGTATGACCTATATGCCTCCATTTGTAAACGGACGGCGGCATGCTGGAAAAGGCGTCAGCGGCTTTCCTTTTCGAACGGAGATCGTCATGCCAAAAGCATACAGGCCGGGTCATGGATCAGATCGCCGCTAAGCGTAAGAATGTTGCCCTGCCGCGCGGCGTCAGGAAAGCCGTCGTCGTAGGCGCTGGCTTTGGCGGCATCGCCTCCGCTCTTAGGCTTGCGGCAAAAGGCTATCAGGTGACGCTGATCGACCGCTTGGCGATGCTGGGCGGCCGCGCGCAAGTCTTCGAAAAAGACGGCTTCCGTCACGATGCCGGTCCGACCGTGATCACGGCTCCGTTCCTGATCGAGGAGCTTTTCGCGCTATTCGGAAAAAGAAGCGGGGACTACTTCCAGCTCAAGCCGCTAACGCCCTGGTATCGCTTTTACTTCGACGAGGACGGCTCGACTTTCGATTATGGCGGCACGCTCGAAGAGACTCTGGCTGAGATGCGCCGTATCGATCCGCAGGGCGGTGACGGCTATTTGCGGATGCTCGATCACTCGAAAAAGCTTTTCGACGCCGGGTTCACTGGGCTTGCCGATCAACCCTTCCACAATCCGCTCACCATGGTGCGGCAAATCCCGCGCCTCGTATCGCTTGGCAGCTACCGGAGTGTGTGGGATTTCGTCTCGAAATATTTTCAAAGCCCCAAGCTCCGGCAGGCGCTTTCTATCCAGCCGCTGCTCGTGGGCGGCAGCCCATTCGACACGACCAGCATTTACGGCTTGATCCACTATCTCGAGCGTAAGTGGGGAGTTTTTTACGCGGAAGGCGGCACGGGCGCTATCGTCGCGGCGCTGGGACGGCTGATGGAGGAAGAGGGAGTCGATATCCGGCTTCAGACTACGGTTAGAACGGTTCTCATCGAGAACGGCGTTGCAACCGGAGTGCTTCTCGAAGGCGGCGAGCGGATTCCAGCCGATATCGTCGTATCGGACGCAGACCCGATGCATCTGTTTGGGAATATGATTCCGGCAAAGGCTCAGGGCGTAAGCGCGCGCTTGAAGCGGAAGACGGCGAGGCTTTCGATGGGCCTTTTTCTTCTCTATTTCGGCACGAGGCGGCAATATCCGGACTTGGCGCGGCACACGATCTGGCTTGGGCGGCGCTATAAGGGCCTGCTCGACGATATTTTCAAACGGAAAATCCTGGCGGAGGATTTTTCTCTCTATATCCACCGCCCCACTGCGACGGACCCGGCTTTTGCTCCTGCCGGGTGCGATTCCTATTATGTCCTCTGCCCGGTCCCGAATCTAACGGCCGCCATCGATTGGACCGCAGAAGCCCCGCGCTTGCGCGGCCGCATCGTGGCGGCCCTGGAGCGAACGATTATGCCGGGCCTCAGCGAAACCATCACGGCGGAGATGATGCTCACGCCCGAGGACTTCAAAACGAATTATTTGAGCCATGCGGGGGCCGGCTTTTCGATCGCACCGCACTTCACGCAATCCGCGTTCTTCCGGTTTCACAACAAGGCGGAAGGTATCAAGAACCTGTATCTCGCCGGTGCCGGCACTCACCCTGGCGCCGGTATCCCGGGCGTGATTTGCTCGGCCAAGGTTGTGGATCGGCTTCTGCCGCAACTTACAGAATAAAAAGTATAATTACGAAGCCACGCTGCAATTGGATGAATAGTTGCAAAACAGGACGTTACAAACAGATTTGATGACGCTGCTCTTCTCTCCTGGACAAAAAAAGTGCTAGAATTAAACTGTTGTTAGGCAAAATTCTCCGGGAGGATTAAAGCCTAGAACGCCAGTATGGCGCAACGCCATCGGAAATAGAGGCCGCGGAATATTGCAACCTAATCTAGGAGTGCGTCGGTCATGTCAATAAAGAGAATTGTAGCCGTCACGATAGCAGCATTCGGCTTATCGGTATCGGGATATGCCGCTTCAGCGAATCCGGTCAATGCGCCGGCCGCGCTTAGTTCGAAGAGCACATTCACGCTCATTAAGAAGGGCTGGGGCAAAAAGTTCCACGGCGGGAAGCCGTTCTACGGTAAAAAGTTCCACGGCGGGGGGATGCGCTACCGTGGCCATCACAGACGCGGACATTGGCGCGGCGGCCGCTGGATCTGGTTTGGCGCGCCTATTATCGGGCTCGGCTTGTATGGGGAAAACTGCTACGCGAATTGCCGCGAGGCTGGTTATAGCCCGGCTTACTGCCGTGCCAACGCTGGGGATTTCTGCTAGTAGCCCCGTCGCTAATGAGGGCCGCGCAAGCGGCCCTTCATCCGAAGCGAGATTCTTACCCCACAGCTGCGGATCATGTGGTGCGGTTCGATGCCGGCCTTTGCATCCAGCGGACGAGTAGCCCTGCGAAAAACAGCCATATCAGCGTGGTCACCAGATAGAACAGGAGCTGGGTGCCCATGGAGGTGCCTGGCAGGCGGGCGATGGCCACAGTTATCGCGAAGAAGAAATAGCAGATGCTACCTAAGGCGAACGCAGTTGTTCCGATGAGCTTTTTCAGGCGGCTATTCATTTCAGTTCGTGATCTCTTGTGCGTGACGGAAATGCAACGGTAAATTCCGTTTAACGTTTAGGGCTTGTTTTATCGCCAAATTTTCTCTTTAGCTTAAGGCAAGTGTCAGAGGAAGCGGGGAATTTGCCCCTGACATGTGAAGCGGCGGCCGAAGCTCCACAAGCGCTTCAAGCGCCGATCCTCTTAACTTAACTCCGGTGTGTAACATGAAGAAGTTAGTTGTTGCTCTCGCCGGCGCGGTTGCGCTCCTTTTAGGAGCAAGCGGCGCCTTTACCGCCGATAAGCCAGGAAGCCAGGCGGTTCAAGCCGATAATGCTGCCAAATCTGCCGCCGATGCAAAAGCGGGCACCCAGTCCAAGCCCGATGCTGGAAAACCTGCGGAGGCTAAGAAGGCTGAGACGCCTGCTGGCGGTAAGCCTGCGATGGAGACCGAAGTCAAGAAAAATAATTCTGACATGAAGCCGGCCGGCCAGCCGGCGTCGGCAGGCCAGGCCGGAAAGCCGGACAGCTCAAAGGCGGTGCACGCGAAGAAGGGCAAGAAAAAATCCGCGAAGGTGAAGCGGCATCGCAAGCGCCACGCCAAGCGCATGCACAGGTATCATAAGCGTCACCATGCCCGCCGCTATCACCGCCACAGGCACTGCTATGTCCATTCGCATAAGTATAAGCATAAGCGTAAGAAACATAGACTGAAGCGCAAGCATTACCGTAAGCATGCCGTCACCCCGGCGAAAGTGCCGGCCAAGGCCCCTGCGGTTAAGACAGCTCCTGAGTCCAAGAACACTCCGCCCGCCCAGACCACCGCCGGTAGCAAGGCTGCCCCGGAATCAAAAAAGGAGACCAAGCCCAACGAGGTGAAAAAAGACACAAAGTAGGGCCTGGATCGTGAATGCACTGGCGGCGCCGAAAGCCGCCAGTGTGATTTTGATTTATAATCTCGCGTAAACCCGGGAAGCTGAATTTTCATAAAGAACATTGGCTCGTATTCTTCTAGTATTAAAACTAGATAAATCGGTTGTAAACAATACAAATGCTCTTTTTACTGGTGGTAATTAAGAAAAAGGTATTGCCTGTCCGTTACGCTACACTTGGCAAGCAGCCAAGCTGCTGCGCGTCATTGTGTATTTGTGAGGACAAGATGAAAAAGCTCATCGTCGCATCCGCTGCCATACTGGCGGCGACACTCTTCTCGGGTAATGCCTCCGCTCTGCCTGGAAACCTCGCGGCGGGCGTGCAAACGTCGAATGAAGCCGTAAACGTGCGTTACGGCTGCTACCATCGGCGTTACCGCTGTTGTGGATGCCGCGTTGTCTACTACAATCCGTGCGGTGGTTGCGGTTGGGGTTTCCCATTCTGGGGCGGCGGCTGCTGGTAATAAACGGAAAGGGGGAGGCATGTGCCTCCCTACTTATCCTTGCGAAGTCAAATCGTGGGTGCCGTTTCCTGCCCTCAGCCTGCAAAAAACGCGCGCTTCAAAAATTTATTCAATTTTGGAAAAAATGCTTTAAACTTTTATGTGGTGAGAGTGATTCGCTTGGCGCGGATAACCTCACCTCCCCTGCAAGTAAGAGGCTGCGGCTTCTTTAGCTGTGAGCGTGGGCCAATGCCGCTGAACGGTCGGCTTTCCTGAATGCTGTAAGAACGGAGCAGTTCGAGCTATCGGGTAAATCCTCGATCCTGCTCCAAGCCGCTGACCTGAGATCACGTTGTCAAATGCCGGCGCTTTTTTAGGAGCGGATTTAGCATTGCCGGTTAGTCTCGTTTCAAGGTGGTCAAAACATCCAACGGGGGACTAATCGCATGAAAGCGCTTGTCTTTTTTGCTGTGGCATCATTAGCGGCTGCCATCTTCGGAAGCGATGCGCAGGCCTTGACGGCGCAGCCGGCGGGGATCGAGAAAGCGGCGGACGGCGAAGTCGAAGCCAGTGATCAGGACTACCGGCCTCAACGTCATTACCGAGGGCCTTCGTTTAGCAATTGGTGTGCCTATAATTGCTATTCAGTCCCACGCTGTTCTCAGGGATGCTACGGCGCATATGGCTACAGCCGTTACGCCTATGACGAGGATATGCCCTTCCCTTACCGTTGTGACCCGGAGGCAAGCCCTCTCGACCATATATACGCCGTCATTAAGCAATAAGCGGGCGGCCGCTGATACGTGCGGGCGAAGCAAATCTATTAGTCCCGCAATGGCGCCGCCGGGGCCATTGCGACAAAAGGCGAACTTTCACAATTGCGGCGCAGGCGCTACCTCCGGCACAACTTCTCAATGACGGTACGCCCTTTGGAATGACCTCACTCGCGAATATCTCTGCGCCTGAACGTATCGGCAATCCGGCTATGACCGGTAAGCTGCTCCCCGTCAGAGTCTGGCTCTTTGCCGTGGCAAGCCTTGTGTTCGCCATGGTCGTGATCGGCGGGGCCACGCGCCTCACCGGGTCCGGCTTATCCATAACGGAATGGCAGCCAATCCTTGGCGTGTTCCCGCCGCAAAGCGAAGCGGCCTGGCAAGAGGCGTTCGAAAAGTACCGGCACATCCCTGAATATGAACTCGTCAACAAGGGCATGAGCCTTGACGGCTTCAAGGCAATCTATTGGTGGGAATGGTCCCATCGCCTGATCGGACGGCTGATCGGCTTCGTTTTCCTGCTGCCCTTCGTCTATTTCCTCACGCGCGGCGCTATTCCACGGCGCTACATTGCGCAGGTTGGAGCGCTTTTTCTGCTGGGCGGCGCGCAAGGGGCGCTTGGGTGGTTCATGGTGAAAAGCGGTCTGTCCGATCGCGTGGATGTAAGCCAGTACAGGCTGGCGGCGCATCTGGCGCTGGCCGTTGCGATCGGCGGATATGCTTTCTGGCTTGGGCTTTCGCTGCGGGATCGGGCAGATGAACAGCGTGCGCGCAATTCGAAACCGGTAGCCACGCCTGGCTCCGTCATTCTTGCAGCCCTTATTTATTTGCAAATTATCGCCGGGGCATTCGTCGCGGGCCTAAAAGCCGGGCACGCCTCGAACACGTGGCCGCTCATGAACGGCGAGATCGTTCCGTCTGGCCTCGATGTGTTCTCACCCTGGTATATGAACTTTTTCGAAAATCCGCTGATGGCTCAGTTCGCGCATCGCCTATTGGCTTACCTGCTCGCGATTTTCGCGGCCGTCTTTGGCGTTATGATTTGGCGCTCTGACAGGCACCTCCGGCTTCCTGTCATGGCGATACTAGGCATGATCCTTGCGCAAATCGCGCTGGGCGTTGCCACCATCGTCTATGAGGTGCCGCTGGGGATCGCGCTGGCCCATCAGGCCAATGCGATTGTTGTCTTCGCGCTCGCGCTTTGGGCGCTGCGCCGCGCAACCGATGCAGGAACCTAGACCGCGGCGAGAGCCTGATCGAGGTCGCCGATGATATCGGCGGCGTCCTCCAAGCCCACGGAGAGGCGGACAACGTCGTCGCCGGTGCCCGCAAGTGCGCGTTGCTCCGGCGTAAGCTGTGCGTGTGTCGTGGACGCGGGATGGATGATGAGGCTGCGCGTATCGCCGATATTGGCCAGATGCGAGAAGAGCTGGACGTTGGCGACAAGCTTGACGCCCGCATCATAGCCGCCCTTCAGGCCAAAGGTAAAGACGGCGCCCGCTCCCTTCGGCATAAGCCGCTCCGCCAGCGCCCGGTAGCGGTTCCCCGGCAAACCGGCATAGTTCACCCACTCGACCTTCGAATGCTTTTCGAGCCAGGAAGCAACCGCGAGCGCGTTTTCGCAATGGCGTGCCATGCGAAGCGGCAAGGTCTCAATTCCGTTGATGAACAGGAAAGCGTTCAGTGGCGCGATAGCTGGGCCAAGATCGCGGAGCGAAAGCACGCGGGCAGTAATGGCGAATGCGAAATCGCCGAACGTTTCCGCTAGCACCATGCCGTGATAAGATGGATTGGGCTGTGACAGCATCGGATACCGCCCGCTTTTCAGCCAATCGAAGGTGCCGCAATCGACGATAATGCCGCCGATGGAGTTGCCGTGGCCGCCCATGAACTTCGTCAGCGAGTGCACGACGATATCTGCACCATGTTCCTTGGGGCGGAAGAGATAAGGCGTCGCCAAGGTGTTATCGACGATCAGCGGAATGCCCGCCTGTTTGGCGATTGCCGCGATGGCCGGCACGTCGAGAACGATGCCGCCCGGATTGGCAATGGATTCGATGAAGATGAGTTTTGTCTTATACCAACGGCCCTAAGTGCTGACCTGTGCCCATTTCCGGGTGGCGAT
>CAZCIF010000102.1:0-10516 GCA_964498645.1 uncultured Rhodomicrobium sp.
TTCTTCCGCAGACGTCATCGCGAGGCGGATTTCTCCGCCGCGGCGATCCAGTGCAATTTCAGAGACTTGGCCCTGGATTGCTTCGCTTCGCCCGCAATGACGGCGATTCCGTTTCCGCCGGAAATGCTATAGCCCGAGATCGCTATGCGATCCCAAGCGCACAAGCTGCAAGGTTTCATTGTCCGGCTTGCGATAGATGAGGAGCAATGTAGCCCAACGTCAATCACTTCTCACGGTTTGCTCCAAGGCGAATTGCGATGCCCCTCGCCTGCCCCTTGATCGCGCGGCACTTCCGTGTACTCCGCATCGATCACATCGTCGGAGCGCTGCGGCTTTGCAGGCTCCGGCCCGGCCCTGACCTCCGCCCGCCATGTCTGGGTCCTGCCGCGCATGCCGAAAGAGATACCCCGCCAGATCAGCCGCCGCGCCACCGGGACGAGCAAGAAAAGCGCAAGAATATCGGAAAAGAAGCCCGGAATCATGAAAAGCACGCCGGCGAGTATGAAAGTCCCGCTATCGAGCAGCGGCTGCTCCGGCGGCGTGCCGGCCCGCATGGCCTCCATCACGCGGCGCCCAACCGTCACGCTTTGCGAACGGATCAGAAAGATGCCGAAGGTAACGGACGCGGCCAGCAGCAGGAATGTTGCAAATGGACCGACCCACCGGCCTACCTGTACGATCGAGGCAACCTCTATCACGGGCCACGAAATCAGAAGGAAGAGGATAATGAAGGGCATCGATCGGCTGGCCTCGTTTTCAGATTGCAATCTACCCTTCAATATGGTGTCGCAGGGCGGATTTTCCGGGAAACTTGCCCCAAATTCTGGCATATCTTGGGGCGATGGGCTTACTGCTATAGCCAGATCCGCCTAAAGGCCTTATATCATCGTCAGCCAGTGACACAACAGAGGGGCCTGAGGGTTCGGGAGCGGCGGCTTTGAAGATGAGCGATATCTTCGATCTTACCAATATTTTGCTTTTGGCCGTTGCGGTGGTGATATTCCTGCGGCTGAGGAGCGTGCTTGGACGGCGGACGGGGAATGAAAGGCCGCGTCTCGACCCTTACGCCGCGCGCGACGCCGCCACCCCCAACGAGCGCGATAACAATGTGATTACACTGCCAAGGGCTGATACGCGTGCGCCGGCGGCTGAAGCACCAGGCAGCAGCATCGATGAGCGCATCGGAAGCCTTCCGCCGGAAAGCCGCGCGCTCGAACCTTTGCGCGCGATTGCAGCGGCCGATCCCAAGTTCGAGACGGACGCGTTCTTGAAGGGTGCGAAGGCCGCCTATGAAACCATCGTTACCGCCTATGCGCATGGCGACCGCGATACGCTGCGCAATCTCCTCGCGCCGGAAGTCTACGATAGCTTCAGCTCAATTATTAATGAGCGGGAAGCGCGCGGCGAAATGGCGGAATTCAGCTTTGTCGGCATCGCGTCCGCCAGCATCATCGACGCGAGCCTTGAGGGCCGGATGGCCCATGTGACCGTGCGCTTCGTAAGCGAACTCGTCACCGCCGTGCGCGACCGCGCGGGCAATGTGGTCGAGGGCGATCTCAAGGCCGTCCGGCAAGTCACCGATGTGTGGACGTACGCGCGCGATGTGAAGTCGCCCAATCCCAATTGGCGGCTTGTCGCAACGGACTCTCCCGAAGGCTAAAGTTCATGCCAGCCGATGGGCAGAACCCGCTTTGGCGCTGGCAGCATGCCAGGGCGGAGGCGGCTCCGGCTAGCTTTGAGCCGGTTGACTTTTCTGCGATTCCGGGTTGGGCTGACGACGATCACCGTGCAGCACTCGATTGCTATCTGCAATCGGCCGGACTAACGGGGCAGCCGCTCCCGGCCCAGGATATTCAAGCCCTGCTGACGGATTGCCGGAAGGCGCGTGCCTTTTTCGAGGAAAGCTTCGCCGCCTTCCGGATCGTGGAAGCGCCCGGCCTTTTGACCGCTTATTTCGAGCCGGTTCTTAAAGGCTCGCGCAAGCAGTCGCCTGCCTTCCCGGTGCCGGTCTATCGCCGCCCGCCTGCCCTCGTACCTTTGCCGGAGGGCCATGTCCTGAGGGATTTGAATCTCACCGCCGCGCGCGAGACGCCGGGCGGCTTCGAGCCGTATTTCACGCGAGGCGAAATCGAAGACGGAGCCTTGCAAGGCCAAGCCCTGGAAATTCTCTACCTTGCCGATCCCATCGAAGCCTTCGTCATGCATGTGCAAGGGTCGGGCATGGCCGAGCTGGAGGATGGCACAACTGTCCGGCTCACCTTCGACGGCAAGAACGGGCATCCCTATACCTCCATTTCAAAGCTTCTTATCGCGCAGGGGCATCTCGCGCCCGAAGATGCGCATCTTGAAGGCTTGATCGCCTGGCTGCGCGTTCAGCCCGAGCCTCAGCTTTTCCTGAACGGCAACAAATCCTACATCTTTTTCAAGGAGCTTGAGCATTCCGCGAGCGGTCCCAAAGGCTCAACGGGGGCGGCACTTCAGGCGGGCCGCAGCTTGGCCGTAGACCCGCTTTATCATGCGCCGGGAACGCCTATATGGGTAGCTGCGCCTGGGCTCGATGGAAGGCCCTTCCGCCGTCTGCTCGCCGCGCAGGATAGCGGCTCGGCGATTATAGGCCCTCAGCGCGGCGACGTCTTCGCGGGAATGGGCGCGGAGGCTGGCCGGATTGCCGGCCGCGTCCGGCATGAATGCGAGTTTATTGTATTGCGGCCAAAGCGCTGATGGGGCAGAGCGGCCGCGGGAGACCGTGATGAAAGGCCGCAGGCGCAAGCGCATCCTTTCCAGCGAAGAGCTTGAATTATGGGACCGTGTCACGCGCCACGATGAACGGCTCGTGCGGGCGCGGCCCATGGCCGCAAGCCGCGTGCCAGCGAGTGAAACGCCAACGCTTCCGGTTCCGGCTCGCGAAAATCCGTCCCCGGCGGCGGTTCCCGCAGTCCCGCCCAGGCCCGGCACTGCAGCAAAGAAGAAGCCCGCCTCTCCGCCTCCCCCCGAGCCTTTCGATCCGCGCCTGAGCAGGAAGATCGCGCGCGGCCGCAGCGAAATAGACGCGAGACTCGATCTGCACGGCTTGCGCCAGCAAGACGCTTATGCCGCGTTGCGCCACTTCCTCGCGCATTGCCAGGCTGAGGGCCACCGCCACGTGCTCATCATCACGGGCAAGGGCGGAAGCACGGAAGAGTTCTCCGAACGCGATTTTTATATCTCTGGACAGCGGGGCGTGCTGCGCCGGCTCGTGCCTCACTGGTTACGCGAGCCGTCCTTCCGCCGGCATGTCGTGAGCTTCACCGAGTCCGCCTTGAAGCACGGCGGGAGCGGCGCTCTTTACGTGACGATTCGCAAGGCGCCGCGCCCGCGAGTTTGAATGCGGGCAAAGGCGCACGAGACCGCAGCGAGCCGGAAGCGGACGGTTTGCTTACGACGCGATGGGCCAAGAGCAGAGATCAGGTCATTCGTGGATGGCCGAATGCAAAATCTTTCAGTTCAACCGCGCTGGCTGGTAGGGACTGTCGAGCGAGAAAGCGGGAATCTCGATATCGAAACTCTCGCCGTGCCCGTTTTCCATCTGATAGCTGCCCGACATGATGCCCGAAGGAGTCGTGAGCGGCGTGCCGCTGGTATATTCGAAGGTGTCGCCGGGTTCGAGCCGCGGCTGCTCGCCGACCACGCCGGCGCCGCGCACTTCCTGTAACTCGCCGCGCGCGTTGGTGATGCGCCAATGGCGGCGCAGCAGTTGCACGGTCTCGGAGCCGTGATTTTCGATCGTCACGTGATAGGCCCAGACGAAATGGCTATCCTCGGGCGCCGATTGCTCAAGCAGATAGACCGGGTAGACCGTCACGCAAATCTCCCGCGTGGTCGCGCTGTATTTTTTAGCCTTGGATGCCATGCCGGACTCCCGAATTACCGCAACACCTTAATGTAATCCAAAAATGCATGATGCGCCACGCGCGTGCGATGCCGAACTTCGGCAATCGCTTGGCCGGCCCGTCCGGCCTTGAAGGAGGTGATTGTTGAAAACAAGAAGTTGCCGGACGAGTTTGGCAGCGGTCCTTCTCGTGAGCCTATTGGCAACGCCGGAAGCGACAAGTCAGGGCGCGGCATTGTCAGGCTTGTGGAGCGGCGGCGGCATCGTTGTGTACCCAGCGAGCGAGCTAGCACGATGATTGCTCGCTTCAACTAGGCAGAGCAACCGCTTGGACCTTGATAGCGGAGATGCTCATAAAGAGTTGGGATCAGCACTCGGGGCCAATCGCGGACATGGAATGGCCAAGAAGGTGACTGGGAAGCCAGTTTTGCCAATCAGCCGATTGGCGTCGATTTGAATTCGGGCAAGGCCTCGGCGCGGTCCGCGAAAGCATGGAGCGCCGGGTGGTTGCTCGTCACGACGGCATCGCCCAGAACACTTTGGGTGAAGCTCCAAGCCACAACCAGGCTGACGTCAGCCTGAAGGGGGCGGTCATCCAACAGCCATCCATCACGTGACGCGATCCCGGCTTCCAGCAGCCGGTATGCCGCAAGCAGCTGTCCCGTTAGCCGGTCGATCCAAGGTTGATGCTGCTTTTCTGCCGGCCTTAGATTGCGCTCATAGACGATTTGCACCGTCTTCTCGCATGCGGCCAGCGCGAGCCCCACGATGCGCTGAGCATGGCCGAATTGCGCGGTACTTTGAGGCGCCAGCTGGCGTTCCGGTGGTGCGAGGCGCCCGGCATATTCGAGTATGAGCGTTGAATCCATCATGACTATTCCGTCGCCGGTTACAAGTGTCGGAGCCTTCACCACCGGATTGATCGCAGCAAAGCTGCCGAACTGGCGGAAAACCGAGACGGGCTCGTGTGTAAACTCGATGCCCATGAGCTTAAGCGAGATGGCGACGCGCCGCACATAGGGCGAGTCCATCATTCCGATGAGGCGCATCGTTCACATTCCTTTCTTGGGGCAACCACCCGTGTGAGCTTCCAAGCAATCAGTATGGCAGATGCGGTCTTTTCGTGACATATAGATACATCGGTAAAACCTGGAGTTTTCCGATGAAATAAAGGTACGGAAGCGATTAGCCCATGGTCAAAGAAACCGGCCTCGATGACAAGGATATCGCAATCCTGGAGGCACTTCAGGAGGATGGACGTATTCCGCACTCAGAGTTGGGGCGGCAGATAGGACTGTCGCAACCCGCAATGTCCGAGCGTGTCAAACGATTGGAAGACCGCGGAATCATCGCCGGATATGGTGTGAAAATTAACGCGCGTGCGCTCGGACTGCGCATGATGGCGATCATACGTCTCAAGACGGCGCACGAGCACATCCGCGCCTGCACAAAGCAGTTTGCCGAACTGCCCCACGTCGTCGAGGTTCATCGAGTGACTGGTGATGATTGCTTCATCCTGAAGGCTCTGGTTCCGGCACCGGAGGACCTTGTGATGATTGTCGACGCCATTGGCCGTTTTGGCTCAGTCACGACGTCCGTGGTATTGCAAAGCGAGCCGCCGAACCCCTTAACGCGAAAGTTGCTATCCGCTGCAAGATCTTGAGCCGTTTTGACGATAACAAATCGTGGGGCACGGACAGAGAGGCCGCTTGGGGGGCGAAAGGGCCGAAGCCATCCTGAACCGGACATCGCAGATGCTCCCTATCCCCGTTCCGAACAAATCTCTCAGGCCGTGGCATCGGCTGTAGCAGCTTGGCTGTCATCGCCATCCAGGCTGCCGGCTTTGACGAGCCGTTCGAAAACGCCTCCCGCCGTGGCGAGCTCGCGATAGGTGCCAGCCTCGACGATGCGCCCCTTTTCGAGCACGAGGATTTTTTGCGCATTGGCTGCGGTGGAAAGCCGGTGTGCAATGAGAAAGGTCGTCCGCCCGCGCCGGACAGCCTCGAGAGCGCGCTTGATCTTCGCTTCCGTTTCGTTGTCGAGCGCGCTCGTCGCTTCGTCGAGGATCAGGATCGGCGCATTTTTGAGGATCGCGCGGGCGATGGCGATACGCTGGCGCTCGCCGCCGGACAGCGCGGCGCCCCGTTCGCCGATGACGAACTGATAGCCGCCCGGCTTGGCGCAAATAAAATCATGGGCTTCCGCAAGCCGGGCCGCCGCCTCGATCTCGTCATCGGCCGCAGAGGGGCGGCCAATCTTGATGTTTTCAGCAATGGACCGGTTGAACAGGCCCGCATCCTGGAACACAACGGCGATGGACTGGCGGAGCGATGTGAGCGTTATTTCGCGAATATCGGTCCCGTCGATCAGGATTTTGCCTTCCTGCGGATCGCGAAGACGCTGAAGCAGCGCAAGCGTTGTGGTTTTTCCCGATCCGGTCGGACCAACGAGGGCAACGGTCTCTCCGGGAGCCGCTTCGAAGTTTAAGTTGAATACGCCCTGATCGCTGTAAGGGAAGCGGAAGGTCACATTCTCATATTGAACGCGCCCCTTTGACATTTTCGAGCGGAGGCGCACCGGCTTTTTCGATCGTGCTGCCGCTTGTATCGAGAAGCTCGAAAAAGTTTGCAAGCGCCGGCGCTTGAAGAAAAATCCGGGCGACGAAGCCCGAAAGCAGATCCAGCTTACCGATAAGAAGGTTCGCGAAACCCACGAAGGCGACGATCTGCCCGGCCGTCACCTCGCCGCGTTCCGCGAGGATGGCGCCAGCGGCAAACACGGCGACCATCGTGACCGTGGCCGCCGAGCGCGTCAGAACCGTGAGCATCGCCCACCAGGTCAGCACTGGATATTGCGCCCGGAGCAAATCGGCCATGATGCTCCGCAGCGCGCCCGCTTCGTCCATCAGCCTCGTATAGCTCTGAACGACGGTCACGTTGCCGATGACGTCGCCCACGCGTCCGAACACCTGCTGATGATATTGCTCGACATTGGCTTGGCCGCCATGGGTCCGGCGTATGACAATGATGTTGGCCAGGAAATAGAGGATGGCTAGCGCAGTGAGCAGCACTGCCAGGCGCGCATCGATTGAGAGCGCCACCGGTATGAGCAGAATTATCCCGATAATCGCGGTGAGATGCTCGCGCAGAAATGAGAGCCACAGGGCAAAAAGCTGGTCGGTGCCTGCGAGCATGACCCGGACCACGCGCCCCGAGCCTTGCTCGGCGTGATAGCTGATCGGCAGCGTAATCGCCCGCTCGAAGGCGCGGCTCATCGCGGCGAGCCGCTGCCGGTGCGAAAGCCGGTCGGCCATGACGGCAAGCGCTGTGCTCGCGATGATGTTGAAGAGGCCGAGCACGGCCCATAGGCCGATGATCGGGAATGCCTGGCCGCCCTTCGAAAGCGCATCGACGACCCGCCCGAACAATATGGGCTCGGCGAGCTGCACGGCGGCGATGGCAATGCCCGCCAGCACGAGCGTGAGCGTCAGCACGCGCTCCGATGCAAGCATGCCAAGTGCGCGAAGGTAAACTCTGGCCATTTGCATGAGGTGAGTGCCCCGCCTGCATGATCTGCTGAATAATGGCTAAGACAGGGGTTGTTGTCCATGCGCTGCGCCAAGCCACGGCGGTTTAAAGGAATTTCCTTGATCGCACCATCTCTGGCCGGTGTTAAACACGCGGCTGCGAAGCGGGATTGCGTGGCTGTGCCAGCGCTTGTACTTTTCTTTCCGGTTGTTTAGCGGCCTTAGTTTGGATGGCTTGTGGCAATCTCGATCCACAGCGGACAGGGTGGATTTTGAACTTGGCTTAAATCGGAGCGGCTGCTTTTCTATCCCGGCTGCGGACCAGCTCAGCGCGGCCTGCGATCTGGGGTTGGGGGCCGGAAGCAGACCTCAATTGATTGGCCACAATCGCCGAGAGCATACCATTCAAGGTAAATCGCTTAGCAAATAGACAGGATGGGACAATGTATCAGCCCCCTTTATTTCTGGAAGAACGTATTGAAATCATTCACGAGTTGATGCGCGCGCATCCCTTCGCTACACTAGTTTCTTTACAGTCCGGCAACCTTTCGGCAGATCATCTGCCGCTTGTTCTTCATCCCGAACTTTCTGATAAAGGAACTGTTCGTGGCCATATCGCCAAGGGCAATCCGCTTTGGAAGTTCTCTGCTGGCAGCATGGAAATCCTCGCCATTTTCCAAGGTCCCCAAGCCTACGTGACACCGTCCTGGTATGTATCCAAGAAGGAACACGGAAAGGTTGTCCCTACTTGGAACTACGCTGTCGTTCATGCCTTTGGAGAGCTTCAATTTGTGGAAGATCAGGATTGGCTGCTCGATCACCTTAATGTGCTCACGCGCCAGCACGAGAGCCATCGTCCGGTTCCCTGGGAAGTAGGTGATGCCCCTCATGACTTTTTAGCGCGGCTGCTTGAGGGCATTGTCGGGATCGAGTTCGTTATTAACCGGCTTGAAGGTAAGTGGAAGGTGAGCCAGAATCGGGACGAGCAAGATCGGCTTGGTGTTCAACGGGGACTGCGGCTGGAGCAGGACGAGGACGCCACAGCGATTTCACACCTTATTGATCGCATCGGAACTTAGTCCCAACGGCGATGCCTGACTTTCTGCTTTGGCATTCAGCAAGCAGACTATTTTGACTGAAGAGTCTCCTGCCCGCCCACTGCGCCGATTTTGTGCGGCTGTGTTGGGGCGAAACGGTCATAAAGCCAGCATGTGTCCGTTGGCGAAGCCGCGCAAGCTTGCTCAGGCCGCGCACGCCGCCAGCGCGTTCGCGGGTGCGGCGGTGGCTATGGTTTCTTGCACGCCATCGGAAAAGCGCGCGGCGACGCTGCGATCAGGAAAAAGCAGCAGGCCGGCAAGGCTGCGTTTCATCCAGCCGTCGGCTTGAAGGCGGGTGACTTTCACGCGTCCTGACCGGCAGGGAAAGCAAGTGAGCATCTCCTCCGGATGGATCAATGCGATGGCGTGACCGGGGTCTGCAGCCGGGATTTTCATATCGCCCGGCGCGTTAAGCAGCGCGCCGCCGCCGGCTTCAAAGACATAATCATGGCCGGTTGCAGTCCACTGGCCCGGCTCACCGCTGGCGGGCACTTGCACGAAGCACCGCCAGACAGCCCCGATGGAGGCGTGCGAGGTGAGGCAAGCCCAGCGGAACCTGATTATGCTTCGCGCACCCTGCCGGGTGACAACTGCGGCTTTGCCGCCGGGAAGCGATGCCGCCAAGAATGCGGGCTCCATATCGCGCCCCACCTTGCTGCCCGGCGTGCCGGGCAGCTCATCCGCAATCTCGGATGCCGAGCGATATCCGCTTTCCGCTCCGGGCGCCGGAAGATTACAAGCGTAAGCGACCATTGCGGTGGGGGACGCCTCAAGCAGGTCCGGCGGAAATATCAATGGCTGAGCGGGCCGCGCGCTCTCGCCGCCGCTCCAGCCCAGGACCGGATCCAACCCTTGCGTGACGATGCGCTGGCCTGCTGCAAGGCTAAGCGGGACCGGAGAACCGGTTTGCGCGGTCAAGTTACGCTCAATCATAAAGCCCAACCGATTTACATGGCGTCCACCCCGGAACTGTCGCACGAAGCGGTGACCAAAGCATAAATCCGCCGGCCGGCCGCAGCCGATGCTGTTGTGTTCATGGCGAAAAGCCTGCTATGAGCAGGCAAACGGAATGCAAGACTGAACGCTGCGGGGCATCGATGACTGTTGCAGTGGTAATCCCTGCGCTGAACGAAGAGGGAAATATTGGCCGCCTCGTTGAGGAGACCTTTCAGGCGATCCCGCCGGAAACGCTCATGGAAGTGATCGTGATCGACGACGGCAGCACCGACGGCACCGGCGCCGAGATCAAAGTCCTGATCCCGGACTATCCGAAGCTGCGCTACATCCGGCACCAAAAGAAGTCCGGCCAAAGCGCCGCCCTCAGAACCGGCGTGCTTGCCGCACAAAGTCCCATCGTTGCAACGATGGACGGCGACGGCCAGAACGATCCGGCGGATATTCCAAACCTATTGCAGAGATTGGGTGCGCCCGGTGCCACGGGCCCCGCTCTTGTGGGCGGAGTCCGGGTCAAGCGGAAGGCGAAGGGCTCGCGGCGCTTGGCCAGCCGCCTCGGCAACATGGTGCGGCAAGCGATCCTCAAGGATAACTGCCCGGATTCCGGTTGCGGCATCAAAGTCTTTTGGCGGGAAGCCTATCTTCGCCTGCCTTTCTTTACCAGCATGCACAGATTCAATCCCGCTCTATTCCTCATGTACGGGCATAAGGTGGATTATCATCCCGTGAACGACCGCCCGAGGCTTGCCGGACAATCGAAATATACGAATTTTAACCGGCTTCTTCTTGGCATTTACGACATGATCGGTATCGTATGGCTGCGCCGGCGGACGCGGATTCCTTGCATCGAAGAGGATAGCGTTGGGTTTACGCGCCTTAACGGTGCGGCGGCGCGTGGCGGAAGCCCGGTTGCCGCGCACCACGCGCATTAGGCTTTATCGCAGACGAGGACGGTGAGCGTATGGATATCGCAAAACTGAGCCAATGGTGGGCAGGGATCTCGAGCGCTGAGCTGGCTTGGCTCGCCTTTGGCTTCACCGCGCAATCTATGTTCTTCATGCGCTTCGTACT
>CAZCIF010000102.1:10526-11862 GCA_964498645.1 uncultured Rhodomicrobium sp.
ATCATGCTCGGGCAGCTCATGGGCCTCTTTATGTACGCGCGGAGTATCTCTCTGATTTGGCTCCATAAGAGGGATGAGGCCGGAGCGGCGAACCTGAAACCCGCGGAATAGGACAATCCGCCCAGCTAGCCCTGCGCAAATTTCCGGGAATTTACTCAAGGTATGGGTTGCGATCTTGGCCCGAACAGCCTATGTCACTTTTGTGACGCGGGGTGGAGCAGCCCGGTAGCTCGTCAGGCTCATAACCTGAAGGCCGCAGGTTCAAATCCTGCCCCCGCAACCAAATAAAACGCCGCTAGGTCAAAGACTTAGCGGCGTTTACGTTTTTGATTATGCCTTGAACCAGGCGTGCGGAGCGCATACGCCGCGCCTTCCACGGCAGAACCTTACTCGCGCGCCGGTTTCATCGCGGCCTCGACCAGGGCGCGGATTGCCCAGCGCTTCACTTTCCGGGCTTCTGCGTCGTCCAACCGCAACACGTCCTTGATCACGATCATTCCTTCGGTGCCGATGATGAGCGCGAGTGCCTTGCTCAGAGTGTCCAGCGCTCCAGCCCTGAACCGATGTTGGGCGGGTTCGAGGGCGGCATCTATCAAAGGCATGCGGCGGTTCTGACGAACGGGAAGCTCGCCCTCCCGGTACTCCTTCATGGCATGTTCGAGAGAATGCACCAGCATCAGGCGAAGCGAGGCTTCATTGGCGAGAATCATATCGTGAAGCGCCGTATCGGCCAGCTGCACACGCGAGACCGGATCAGCCGCCGGACCGCCGGCAAACAGGTCCTTGGGATCTGGAATGGCGATGTCTAACGATGCCTCGACAAGGAGTGCTTCCACATTCGGGAAGTAGCGGTAGGCCGTTGCTCGCGATACGAGCGCTTCCCCGGCGATCTCCTCCAGGCTTGGCTTGCGGCCCTGCTTCACGAGGCGCGAAGCAGCTTCGAGGAGGTCCTTCCGGGTGCGTTTTCTCTGGTTTGGCCGGCCCTGGGCTTCGGCGTCCATCACATCAGCCCTGCGGGAGCTGCCTGAGGATTGCGGCGAGATCGATCCACACATTCTCGCGTTTGATATCGCCATTCTCAGCGAACTCGACGATATGCAGGAGGCGGAATTCGAGTGGCCTGCCCTTGCCGTCCAACCCGAAGGGCTTGCCTGGAGCTTTTCCGCTCCAAACCGACTCGTCGACCAGGAAATTATTTCCGTAAAGCCTCTTTACGCAGGCGGCCTTGCTCTCCGACAAGTCTGCGAACAAGGCCTCGTAGAAGGCGCGCGCGGCCGCCCGGCCGTGGCTCGGCCCAGACGGCCAGCCTACGATATCGTGCTCAACATCCGGTGCG